>DATAVY010000166.1:0-8224 GCA_036267495.1 Edaphobacter sp. | reverse complement strand
ACTACTACTCCGAGGTCGGCGTCCGCTGCCGCTACATGCACTCCGAGATCGAAACCCTCGAGCGCATCCGCCTCCTCCGCGACCTCCGCCGCGGCGAGTACGACGTCCTCATCGGCATCAACCTCCTCCGCGAAGGCCTCGGCCTCCCCGAAGTCTCACTCGTCGCCATCCTCGACGCCGACAAGGAAGGCTTCCTCCGCAGTCAAGGGTCCTTAATCCAGACCATCGGCCGAGCCGCCCGCCACCTCGAAGGCCGCGCCATCCTCTACGCCGACAAGATGACCGACTCCATGCGACGCGCCATCGACGAAACCAATCGTCGCCGCGAAAAGCAGGAAGCGTACAACGAGGAGCACGGCATCGAACCCCGCACCATCATCCGCGCCATCAACGACTCCCTCGCCACCATCCTCAAGGCCGACTACGCCGACCTCACCGACGAGCTCTCCCCCACCGCCGAAGAACTAACCTTCAACACCCAGGCCGAACTCGACAGTTACATCACCAAACTAGAAACCGAAATGCGCGAATCCGCCAAAAAGTTCGAATTCGAACGCGCCGCCACCCTCCGCGACCAAATCAAAGAATTGCGCACAAAAGAATTTCTCTTCAGTTGACACCGTCACGCGCTCTGATCAGGCCCGGTGTCATCGTCGTTCGACACGTCCGGCCTCACCCGAAGCAGCTCAAGCAAATTCCGGAGATTATCGAGGCGCGGAGTAACAGACGTCTTGCTCGATTCCAGCGCTTGCGAAAGTATCTCGTCTGGCTGATTCGCGGATGAAACAGCAGTTTCCTTCGCTTCCTCTTTTCGCTGGCGAGATTCCTCAGACATAGCGCGAGCCTCTGCCAGAAGAGCCTCGGAAACGACATTCTGACGATGCAACTTCGCTTCTTCAATAAACTGGGAAGCCTGGTAAAGATAAAAATCTTGGCCTGTTTCTTCCTTAAACTCACGACGCAATTCGGGATGTGGAAGCAGTGTCTTACCGCCTTCTCTCAGCCACCAATCCTCCTTCAGATCACGCGTGACTAGAATGACTGGCCTCTTGCTTTTCTTGCTGTAGTCAATTAATTGAAACCATAAGATGCAATCACCATAGGAACGTGGGGCATCTTTAGTCTTCGCATCAGCATAACCGGGAGGGATTTCTGCAGCATAACGCAGATCAATTTCAGCATATTTAATTGTCAATTCTTGCTTAGAGAACGGTTCGCCAACCTTTCCTTCGAAGAGCGCCAGCAACTCCGCAAGAATAGGGTCGTTCGTCAAATAATTCGGATAGGAATCTTCGGCCTGTTGTAATGTCGTGAGAAAATCGTTGCAAGCACGTCCGATTTCAACACACACTTCAGATGAGACAAACGGATGCTGCTGATACCGTTCCGCGCTAACGTTTCGCAGATTCTCTAGCTGCTTTTTGAGATCCGCCGCTTTCTTCTTCGCTTCACCAATTATGGTAAAACGGTTTCTACTAAATTCCAGCCCGCTTTGATGTGTAAGCCAAATACGATCCTGATGCTGCTTGAAAAGACGGAGGAGCTCTTCCCTCGAGGCCTGCGTGAAACGGTATAGATCGAGAAGCACGCTCGCATCAAACGAGAAGGTCGCGCTACGCCAGAGCGTGGTGAACTCTTCAGTCGTCGGGGTGTAGAAGTGTAGAAAGGCGCTCCTCATAATCGGCTAAAAGGACCGCCCTCTCAGCCAATTGACTTTCTCGGCACTCAGAGCATGCGTGGCCCATGATCCATGTAGCTGAGTGACAAAAACGGCGTCATGGTTATAAATGAGATTGTTGATCGCATCTCTGATCGCAACGCTCGTGCTATTCGTCTCGACGAGGAATACGGACTTCTCCAAATGACAATAGGTTCCGTAGAGCTTTTTGATACCGCCGATCACGCGCTGATAGTCAGCGCTCGTATCGTTTGGCGATACGAGGTCGTAGGCGATCATAAACACCATCGTTCCACTCCTGAGGCTAGGTTAGCATTGGCGGGTGGCCACTCATCCCCTGACCACCACACCATGGGTGCCCCGTCATCTCCGCATGCCGAACGTCTCAAGAAAAAGCCGCTCAGTTCGGGCGGCTCATCTCACTCACCGGCAGTTAGTGCACCAATCTTCTTCGCAAAGTTCCAGCCAGCCCCAGCAATCCGCCGCCCAGCAGGACGAGGCTCGATGGCTCGGGCGTTTGTGAGATCGCCAACGTGAACGGGTCCACGCAGGGCCCTCCATTGGAGGCGGTACA
The DNA here is from genome assembly GCA_036267495.1 of Edaphobacter sp. GTDB lineage: Bacteria > Acidobacteriota > Terriglobia > Terriglobales > Acidobacteriaceae > Edaphobacter. Next base: position 5,972 of record DATAVY010000166.1, on the reverse strand, counting down.
TCCGCTCCCCGCAGTGCCAAATGTACCTATGCTCGTCGCACCCGGAAATATACCGTAAAAGCTGTTTTCAACGCTTTCATTGCAGGCCGAAACAGTCGTTGTACCGAACACAAAACAGTCGTCGGACGCATTGAAGTAGCCGTCCTTGAAGGTCTCGCCGGCAATCGTAAACGATGTTGTGAACGTCTCGGTCGTCGTAAACAAAGACGCCTCCGTCAGGGAAAAATTGACCGCGACCGGATTACTGGGTATGGCGTAATTGTACCCACTGAATGTATAGATGTAATCCGCCCACGCGCTCCTGGTCGAAAACGACAAGACCAGCACCAATGCCAATAACCCTGTCCATCCATTCCAGAAATGAAACTTCATCTTGGATTCCTTTCGAGCCATTTTGTAACTGGTACAGGAAGTCTATTCGCGTGTCGCGGCACGTCAAGATGAACGATTTTGCATACGAGTGAGAACTTTCTACCCCGGCCGTCGAACCTTATCTCGAAGAGTCGCCTTGGACAAACCCTTAGCCACTCATGGACGCCTGAGAAATCTCAGGTAGAAAGCTGCGAACACCAGGACGATGCCAACATTCACCATCAGCCTTCCCCAGAACAGTCCTCTGAAGAACGCCAAATCCACACCGGCGATGACCGCGACCATCGCCACCGCATAAAGAACGAGAACCACCGGCCTGCCCATTTCACCCATGCTTGAAGTACTGGATCGCCCGCTCGTGTTTCTCCGCCGCCTCACGGCTGGCAAACGTCCCCAGATTCTTGCGCTTCCCCGTCTTCTTGTCGGCATGACGGCTATAGATACGAAATTCACCGGACTTGAGCTTGCGAATCATGCACGCTTAGATGCTGCTCCTCTGGCGCAAATCGCCCACAGGAGACTTGACAGAAAACCCTCTCCCAGCCCCCGCCAAAGTGACTGCCCATGCCCGCAGACCTCAGCCTCCACGCCGGAAGGGTAATAACATACTTGACGCAGGTAAACCTGTGGGGGTATGTTATGCCTAACGGGGATTCTAGCTGTTTAATTTCAATACTTTACCCCCTGTTACGTAAGGGGGAAAATGGCTCATGCTTAGGGCGTTTGGGCATCTTGCACTCAGATCGTGGCACGCGATGATGGCGGCCATGAATACAGGCACACTTGGATTCCTGCTGGGTGTCTTTGGGCTTGCCTTTTGCATTTGGGTGATCGGATTTGGTTACGAATGGATAAAGCTGAAAAACGTATCTCAGGGATTGTCAAAATCCGTCCCGCTCTTGCTGGTTGAATTTGCCGGGGCCATTCTCTTTCTCGTGATCGTTTATCCAACGTTCGTGATGAGAACCGTTTATTACACCCATACAGGGTTTCAGTATCAGGTACAGCTTCTTTCGCAAGAGAACGGACATAAGGTCGATCCATCTAGCCGCGACATCATAATCGCGGGCCTAACCCAACGGCTTAGTGAGACCCAAGCGCAACTGGAGTCCAGAAAGCAGACACTCCATGATGACGATCCATCCTTCCAAAATATGACGAAGACGATCCGCGCATTTATGACGTGGAGACAAAACATTGGATATGGTGCTCCATGCAAGATGTTAATCACTAGCCCAGACGGCGATGACAACATGTACATGACCTTCATCACTATGGCCGTATTTGGATCGAACTGCGGCAATGGTGATCTAAATAACGTTGGCGTAAAACCGCAAAATATAGAAACTGAAACCGCCAAAGGAATGATCCCTGGCGTCATTGTTTTCCATGCGCTGCCCGATGCTAAGGGGGCTAATCAACTGGAAACCGAGCTAGCGAATCTATTTCAAGTAAAGAGGTCCTACGCCATACCGGGCGACGCTCCACCTGATGCCATTTGGTTGCAATTCGGGACTGGCGTGGAATGGAATACCGAGAAGTTTGCGAAAAAACGATGAAACACGAATACCACGAAGGACACGGAGCGTTAGAGCGATTCGGAAAGACGATGACTGCACTCTTCCGCGTTCCCAAGGACGCAAAGAAGGAGACAAAGAAACCAGTTCGTAAAGCAAAGAAGTCCAGCAAGGGTTAGTGCTTACGTTTGCCGCGCCCCTGCCGCTTCTTAGTGTGACGTGGCACTGCCAGTGCCGTTGGCCCCGGTCAGTTCTGCATAAGTGAGACGCTTGCCAGCTACGCCGCTCATGGCAAGGTGAAAACGCCCAAGATCGTTCCAGCCGTTGCGGTGATTGAAGCGGAAGACTTGCTCAGAAAGGTAACGGTCAAGGTGAAACGGTTCCACTGCCACATACGTTCCACGAAGATTGCGCTTGAGCAAACTCCAGAAATTCTCAAGGCCGTTCGTGTGGACATTGCCGCGAACGTATTCCATCGCGTGATTCACGGTCTTGTGGATGTAGTCATCTTGAAGCGAGTTATAGGCAACCGCTTGGTCTGTGTACACATGGGTGCCGGGTTTGATGGTCGAGAGGATGTGGTTCTGGAGTGTTTCGCGTTTGACGTTCGGCACGACCTTCGCCCGAATCTGACGGCTCTCTCTGTCCAGCATCCCGACGATAGCGGTCTTGTGTGTGAAGCGATTCTGGTACTCGCGCACACGCTCAGTGCGGACTTCTTTGCGGTGCTTCTCACGCTTCGCCTTGTGCCAGTTCTTCGGCTCTCCGCCAAGAAAGGATTCGTCTACTTCGACCGGAGCGGAGCCGCCGCCGAGTGGGCCATCATAGGCACTCGTTTCCATCGCCTTGCGGACGCGGTGAAGCATGAACCAAGCCGTCTTTTGAGTGACGCCGATGCTCCGTGCAATCTCGTAACTGGAGACGCCATTCTTGCAATTAGTCAGCATCCAGACGACCATCATCCATTTGTCGAGGGCGATAGGAGAATCCTCAAAGATCGTTCCCACCTTGAGGCTGAATTGCTTCTTGCATCCGTAGCATTCCCAGATACGCCGGGTCTTGATGAAGGCGTGTTTCTCGGAACCACAGCGAGGGCAAGAGACCAGACCGTTCGGCCAGCGGTAATTCAATGCGAACTGAAAAGCACGGTCACGATCAGAGAAGTAAACAATCGCATCCTGAAGTGTTTTCGGCGCGTCCATAAGATAAATGTACGCTCATTCATCGCCTGCGTCAAGTATGTTATTACCGCCGGAAGTCCACCCCTAAAGTCTCTGCTCTGAAGACTTTGCACAAAACAGGGGGGAGGGGTACCCACCCTATCGCGGCGATCCCACCCCGTGCAATTGGGCCTGAATCTCGTCTTCAACCCGTGACCACACGCGGGCATCGCAGCCTATCGCGTTATGCGTTATGAAAAAGTGACGGTTAAACCAAGAATAAGCACGGCACCCGGCCGGCTGCTCCGTGTATTCGAACTCATAATCTCCGGTGATCTTCGTCCGCTGTGAATCTTCAGCGTGGATCGCTCGGCATCCGTGGAGCAGCCCTCGCGTCTGATAGAAGTCTGTTGCCCGGGCAACATTGGCCGGAATGACACAGTCGTGGCCCCATCCTTTGTTAACGCTGTCCACCTGAATCGTCAGCAGAACCGGAATGCCTCGTCGATCCAGATCCTCAGCGAGCCTGATAACGGCTGAGCCGCCCCAGCTGTGACCGAAGAGAATGATTCGCGCACTCCGCTTCTCCTGCGCGGAGAGATGTCCATCTCCGTTGGTATCCAGCCATCGGATGACCTGCTTCAGAGCCTCCGCCGTTTGCCTGTTTTCAAACACCGCCGCATGCAACGCCGGCAGCTTCTCCCCAGACAGGCGCTGAATGATTTGCACCTCAGGATGCCGGCCGTCATCCTTTTTGACAAACCCACCCACGAAACCCAGCACAACAGTGGAGGGATGCGCAGCAGCCAGCACAGACATTTGAGGAATTTGCGCGCCGGCTGATGGCACAGTCGGCGCCAGAAGCACAGCCCATACCACAACTAAGACCAGCACTGAGATCCGGCCCGACCGCGAAACATCAGCCAAACACCGAGCACACAACACGCATCCCCATTGTTCGCCATTCGTGCAAAAGCCGCCACCTTTCTTTCTGCGCCGTGGCGGACTATCCGCGTAATAGTTATGTCGCCGGAACAACAGCACGGCTCTCCTTACCATCCGACAGCCTGAGGTCAATCATTTTGCTCAAGAAAACTCTCTCCGCATGCATCCTCCTCGGCGTCTGCTGCGCTCCGCTCGTGGCTGTAGGCCAGCAGGACGACCACCGGAACGATCATGCCCAGCAACAGCATTACGTTCAGCACAAGGAATGGAAGCGCGGCTACCACATGAATCACGACGACTGGAACCGCGGGCAGCAGGTCGACTACCGCACCTATCACCTTCGTCAGCCGCCTTCAGGCTATGAGTGGCGTCAGGTCGACGGCAACTATGTCATGGCCGCCGTCGCCACCGGCATCATCGCTTCCGTCGTCGTCGCTTCCGCAGCGCATTAAGCGGACGACCCCAACGGTTCACCAAGACCCACGCCGTATCTCACGCGTGGGTCTTCGTTTGCTCGCACGATTAACAGATCAACAGAGGAACAAGGCCCGCACTGAGCAGTCTCAATTTCCAGCCTCTACCGGCGCGGTCGCGGGAAACTCACCGGCACCGCCCGCGGTCCGATGAACTTCGGCCCGATCAAGCTCAGCACACGGTCAATCGACTCCTCCGTGCGCATGCCAGCTTTATGCGTCGCGCGCATTCCCTTCGCAATCATGTTGCAGATCTCATAACGAGTGTTGCCATAGGACAGCGCAAGATGAACCTTGTCAGAACGCACAGAATCTCCAGTCGTGCAGGTGGATGCAGCGTGTGCTTCGGGCTCATCTGGAATCTTGAATGAGATAAAAAGGCGGGCTACTCCCCATACTACGCCCCTTTCCTGCATCCTGAGGGCATCAAGATGCGCCGCAGCGATAAATGGAGAGAACTCGTGCCTTAGAACGCGGCCAGCTCGTTCATCGCCGCAAACAATCTCTCCGGCTGCGGCAGGATGACGTCCTCCAGCAACGGCTGATAGGCCACAAACGTATCCATTGATCCCACACGCCGCACCGGCGCATCCAGCTCATGGAACAGCTCATCGCCGATCCGCGCGGCAATCTCCGCGCCATAACCCCAGCTCAACATGTCCTCGTGCGCCACAATCACCTTGCTCGTCTTCGTCACCGACTCCGCGATCGCGTCCCAGTCGTACGGACTCAGACAGCGCAGATCGATGATCTCGACATCGACGCCCTTCTCGCGCTGCATCCGCTGCGCCGCCTGAAGCGCCCGCGGCACCACCGCGCCATACGTGATCACCGTCAGGTCTTTGCCTGGCCGCACCACGCGCGCCTTGCCAAACGGAATCATGTACTCCGGTCCCGGATACGCCGCGCGCCCAAAGGTCTCGCGGTACAGCCGCTTGTGCTCCAGGAACAGCACAGGATCGTCGCAACGAATCGCCGTGCGCAGCAGTCCAGCCGCATCCAGCGCATTCGACGGCATCACCACGCGCACTCCCGGCGTGTGCGTAAAGATGCTCTCGCCCGACTGCGAATGATAGATCGAGCCGCCCGTCAGATAGCCGCCGATTGGCACGCGCATCACCAGCGGGCAGCTGAACTGCCCATTCGATCGCCACCGCATCACGCTCAGCTCATTGCGCATCTGGTGCATCGCCGGCCAGATGTAGTCGAAGAACTGAATCTCCACCACCGGCTTCAGCCCGCGCACCGCCATGCCAATCGCCCGGCCGGTAATGTTTGCCTCCGCCAGCGGAGAGTTCCACACGCGGTCGTTGCCAAACTCTTTCTGCAGGCCTGACGTGAGCTTGAACACGCCGCCTTTGCCCTTGATCTTCCCTGCCCGCAGCGCCTCGTCGCGCGTCGCGTCGGCGACATCCTCGCCGAAGACTACAACGCGCTCATCGCGCCGCATCTCGTCCCGCAGCGTCGCGTTGAGCAGGTCCGCCATGGTGCGCTCGGTGTCATCC
>DATAVY010000165.1:0-14310 GCA_036267495.1 Edaphobacter sp. | reverse complement strand
CCGCGCAATGTCATCGCCGCCGCCGAAGAGGCGCACGTACCGGTTCCGGAAGACCTGGTCGGGCCGCATCCCCGCTCATAAATTCGGAACCCAATCTCTGAATTCGAGAGAACTCGAACAAACTCGACATTCGTACCGTGCGGAAAGAGCGGGCTGGAACTGATCTTCGCCCCGAGCTCTTGCCATGCGAAACCGTGCGCGCTGAAATCCTCCGTCTCCACGAACAAAACAAAGTGCGGATTCCCCACGTTGACCATCGCCCCAGCCACATTGCCGACTCCGGGAAGCGCAATCGTACGCGGCATCACGCGCGGAACCCCCATCTCGCTCTCGATGAGGTAGCAAGGATCGGCAGCCTCGACGACATGACACGTGCGCAGACCGCCGTGCGTACCGAACGCAACATCTTGCCTCCCCTCGCTGCTGGCGAGCCATGCCGCAACGCAGCGGGTGCCGTTACCGGAGAGTTCGGCTTCGCTGCCGTCCGCATTGAACAAACGCAGGAAGAGATCGCCGTTAGTTCTGCGCTCCAGGAACTCGATGCCATCCGCCCCGACGCCGGTATTTCGCGCACAGAGCTTGCGTGCGAGTTCAGCATGCCGGCGTTGCGACAGCGCCTCTTCAATCAGAAGGAAGTCGTTGCCGCAGGCATGCGCTTTCACGAAACGGATCATGCTCTCTATTGTGCCTGAGCTTTCCCGCGCTTCCGCGGGTCTTTACGACTTCGGTGCTCCACCAGCTACTCGATTTGATTGATAGATGCGAGCACACGGCTCGCCGCTGCTGCACAAGATCGTCAATTCAGTGAGGCCTTCAGGATGCGCAGTCACCGCTGCCGACACCGGATCCCCGGCAATCGCGACAATATAGGACGCATGCTCGGCGGGTGCGGCAAGCGCCGCCTGAAAACTATCGCGGTCCCCTTCATTGAGTGTTTCCCGCAGAGGGATTCCCGCATATTCGAGCGCCCCGACGTGATCGGAGTTGTACATCAGGATCGTCGACCCGCCAGGAATGGTGCGTAACTGGCGGCCAAGCGCGGTCTCGAACGCGACCCGTGTAGTGGAATTGTGAATCGCCTCTTTGAGCACCAGCGGAGTCTGATACATCATTCCGACCACATTCAGAGCAATGAGCAATAACACAATGGGCTGCATCAGCCTCTTCGCAAACGGTTGCGATTGACCCCATCGCCCCTCCAGCCACTGCACGGCGAGCACCGCGAAAAGCGCAAGAGCAGGCAACATCTCCATCCCGTAGCGGGAGTTGTAGTACGAATGCGGCCAGAGCTGCGGAATAAAGATCGGCACCGAGCCGAATGCGATGGAGTAGACATAAAACGGCAGCGGTATCCAAAGTAGCATCGCCGACAGCGCGAGTTTGCGACGCACCGCGATCGTCAGCCCAGCCGCAGCCGCGGTAATCACCAGGAAACCAGTCTCCCAGAAAGCCGCGTCTACCTGCGATGCACGCGTGTAGTACACCATGGCCCAGAAAGGATTATGCCAGCCGTGATAGTGCTCAGAGCCCGGTGCCGCAGTCTTTTTTTCAATTGCCGACGCGGAGTAAGGCCCGCGAAGGAAGTCCAGCGGATCGTGATAGAAGTGCCGATTGTAAGCCAGCCAGCCGATCGGCCCCGCAACCACGAGCAGAGTAAAGACGACGAAAGATGGGACAACCTGGCGCCAGACATCGCGACGGCGTGCCAGCGCGAAGGTCACGACGCACCATACGGCTGCACCCAATATCCATCCGTCGTAACGTGTGTAAACCGCCGCAAGAACGAAAATCCCGATAAGAAACAGGCGCCTCGTAACCACGGCATGACCGCCCATGTGGATGGCCGCAATGCACTCCACCGTGAGCAATGTCGTCCAGATCAAAAGCGCAAGAAAGAGCGGCTCCGTCATGGCTGTCGTTGCGAGGTAGAGCAGGTTAGGATTGAGCGCGTAGAACGCCGTCGCCGCGATAGCCCAGCGCGGTTTCAACAGATGACGCGATAGCCGGTAAAATCCCGCGGCGCTGGCAATGTAACAGATCAACGAGACCCACGAGCCCGCGAGCCCGTTTTGCCACCATTCCAGCTTCTGCACAAAGGGCAGCATCAACAGATGAGGCAACGGCAGCCAGACGCCGCCTAGTTGGACCAACCCAGGATTGCGCGAATCCAGTATCCGGCGAGCAATGCCGAGATGCGCCACCGCATCTCCATACAACAACAGATAACCACGCGAGAAACAAAGAAAAAGAGCGATGAACGAGAACAGCACAGCAGCCAACGCGACGGGCAATGTCTCTTCCCTGGACGCCGGTCGCACCTCCTCTGGGTCCATCACCCTCGCGCCTGAGGCGCCGGCGCGAGCTGCGATCATTCGTGCCGGCCGACTCGGCCCCCTCAACGGTTTAGATGGCCGGATGCTCAAGGTGCGAGATCTCCCGGAATAGGTTGAAGCGTTCGTCGATCTCCTCGCGCGTCACGTTCTGCAGACGTTCCGTCCCAAAACGCTCGACGGCAAACGACCCCATCACGCCGCCATAAAACATGGCCGTGCGGAAGACAGCGGGAGTCAACTCAGGTTGCGAGGCAAGATAGCCATAGAAACCGCCTGCAAAGGAGTCGCCCGCCCCCGTAGGATCGACCACCTCCGCGAGCGGCAGCGCCGGCGCTCGGAAAGGCCGCGAACGTTTCGCATTGGCAAAGGAACGATCGCTGAAAAATGCCGTGGCGCCATACTCGCCATGCTTAACCACCAGCGTCTTCGGTCCCATGCCAAGCACCTTCTCGGCTGCCAGCACAAGATTGCGTTCGCCTGCAAGCATGCGCGCCTCGCCGTCATTGATCAACAACACATCCAGCTCGCGAAGAACTTTGGCGAGATTCGCAGCATGATCGGCAATCCAGTAATTCATCGTGTCCCCGCAGACCATGCGAACCTTCGGCATCTGGCTGCGAACACGCGCCTGCAACACGGGGTCGATGTTCGCCAGAAACAGGAATTCGCTGTCTGTGTACGCCGCGGGAATCTTCGGCTCAAAGGTTTCGAAGACATTCAGGTCCGTGCCTAGCGTCTTGGCTTCATCCATGATGCCGGAGTACGAGCCCGTCCAGTGAAAGCTCAGCCCATTCGAGCGTTCAATACCCCGCGTATCGACCCCGCGCCGCGTCAGTACAGCTTCATGCTCACTATTGAAATCTTTGCCGACAACCGCAATCACACGCACCGGCGTAAAGTAGCTGGCTGCCAGCGCGAAATGTGTTGCCGCGCCGCCCAGGCAGTGATCCACCTTGCCATGCGGTGTCTCAATGCTGTCGAACGCTACCGATCCTACGACGAGAATTGCCATAAACCCCTTTCACGCAGTGCAGTTTTTTATTTGTAACTATTTCCATCACATAAAAGTCCCGAAAACCGGCAGCATCTCGCTTATAGATATTTATCCAGCAGAATTCCCAGCCTTTTGCGCGTCGCGGCCGGAATCGCCGTACGATCGGTCAGAATCGCATATTTGAGCGCATCGCCGCATGCGCAGCTCTTTTGCGTTGGCATTGCCGCAATGGCGGAACGCACGACTTTAGCGGCGTTGCCTGCATTCTGATGCAATACCGCAACAACTTGTTCCACAGTCACGTCGTCGTGGCCCTCTCGCCAGCAGTCGTAGTCGGTAACCATCGCCATCGTTGCGTAGCAGATTTCCGCCTCTCGCGCCAGCTTTGCCTCCTGCAGATTGGTCATTCCGATAACGTCCGCGCCCCAGCTTCGATAAAGGTTCGATTCCGCACGAGTCGAGAACTGCGGTCCTTCCATGCACACGTACGTACCGCCGCTCTTGCCGACGACGCCCACACCCTCACAAGCCTTCTTAAACACAGAAGCAACCGTCGCGCAGACCGGATCGCCAAAGCTCACATGGGCAACAATCCCATCGCCGAAAAAGGTGGAAACCCGCGCAAAGGTGCGATCGATAAACTGGTCCGGAATCACGAAGTCGGTTGGCTTGTGCTCCTCTTTAAGCGACCCCACAGCCGACACCGACAGGATGCGTTCCACTCCCAGCATCTTCATGGCAAAAAGGTTTGCGCGAAAATTCAATTCGCTCGGCAGCAGGCGGTGTCCCCGCCCGTGCCGGGCAAGGAAGGCGACCCTGCGCCCTTCCACTTCTCCCAGAATAAAAGCGTCGGACGGATCGCCAAACGGCGTTGTCACCCGTTCCTCACGCACGTTGGCGAGTCCCGGCAGCGCATACAGGCCGCTGCCTCCAATGATGCCGATCTCTGCCTTGCCCAAGCTCTGTGCTCCCCTCAGCGAACGCCGTCCGGTCTGATTGATCCTCTAGAAGTATATCGTTGCAGCACATTCGCGTTGACCGTGCCGAACGACGCAAGGAAATGCGCCAGGGAGAGCGCCGGCTCCGGCAGTGACACAGCCGCCTGCTTGATCGGCCCCTCAGGCTGCACGCTCACAATGCTGTCCCGCAGCTTGCGCGCAAGCGCAAGATCGAAACCTTCGCCGATAAAAACACCCGTTCCAGTCAAAGAAATCAGTACGTCTCCCTCGTTCGTGGTGAAGATCTTTTCTTTTTCATCGACCTCGTCCTTCGTCCGCTCCGCGACATTCGAATACTTCCTCGGAATCTGAGCGGCATAAATCCGCATAAACGAACGCGCCGAATCGCGATTTTTCCAGCGCGAGTAGTAGATCAGTCCCAACGACGCCGTCGATTCTTTCTCAGCCGCCGTCACCGCCGACTTCCGCTGCGCCGCGTAATACACGCCGCCGTTCCATGCCGGCGCAAGCGCGTCAGCCATCTCGCGCCCTCCAAAAAGCTCCACAAGCATGCGCACATCCAGCTCGCCCATCACTCCAACGTCATAAGGCGTGTACTCGGAGTCGAGCAGAGGATGAATATCCGGCAATCGAACTGTCGGCACCGGAACATGCTCCATGTAAGCCTCAGGATGCATGATCTCGAAGCTTGACGATGGCGGATTGGCCAGCACTCCGGCGAACGCCGCTTCCTTTCCCGCTTTGACCAGGATCGCCTGCTCGAAACTCAGCCCGTCGCTGTAAGGAAACAGCAGCGATTCCTGCAGCAGCAAAGGAGCCCGTGCCATCACTGGCGACCCCGAAGTATCCGCCACCTGGTCCTTCAGCCGTTCGCCAATCTCCGGCGCATCGGCAAGCGTCTTTCCAGTCGGCCGCAGCGTGTAGTCGATGAACACAGCCATCGCCTGTCCTTCCGACACCGCACTCCGCGCAGTATCCGCCTCATCCACCTGCAAATGGCGGTTATCCTCCTGTACATTGTGCGACGGCCCATTGAGGCTGACCGAAGACCACTTCGTCAGTCCCACCTTCTGGTCCTGCAGCGCATGGGTCAGTTCATGCGCCAGCACCGGCTTCTGCTCTTCCGGCTTGATCCAGTCCAGCAGATTCACAGTCTTCGTCTTGTTGTCGTAGAACCCGGCAATCTGTTCCGTCAGCAGGGAGAGAAGAAAGGGCCCAAGATGGAAGTCGCGGTCAAGCAATCCGAACTTCTTCAGCACAATCTCCGAGCGCTCCATGCGCTTCGTGCTTTCATCCTCGTCAAACTTTTCTTTCAGATAACGATTCACCTCGTCACGCGAAATGAGCTTGCGCTTCACGGTATGCTCAATTGGCAATTTGGTATCGCTGCTGGCAAAGCCGAGGATCTCATCCACCGAGCGAAACAGCTCCTTGGCCTGCTCCTTGGTCATCGGCGCCTGCGCCTCGGACTGGTCGGGAGATTGGCCGGAATTCGGAGCCGGCGTCTGCCCCGCGAACGCCACGCAGCTCGCAGCTAAAAGCACAAAGCCTGCAACCCACCTCATCGTACTTTGATCGCCGCCACAAACCGCTCGCTGCAACATGAACCTCTCAATCCATCGCTATAATCAAGTGTACGAGAGTTTTTGAAATCGTCCGCCATGAGCCCGCCTGTACAATCCGACATCGCGATCAAATCGACCTCCAGCCCCGCCTCGCACCTTGCGGCGCTGCTGCAGGGAACAGGAGTATCCAGGCTCGATCGGATGGGTTGGATTCGTGTCACCGGCGAAGATCGCGTTCGCTGGCTCAATGGCATGGTCACCAACTCCATCCAGGACCTCCAGTCCGGCCACGGCGCCTACAGCTTCCTGCTGAACGTCCAGGGTCGAATCCAGGGCGATGCCACCATCTTTGCCCAGCCAGACGCTCTCATCATCGAAACAGATTCGTCCCAGGTGCCAGGCATGATGACGCTCCTCGATCGCTTCATCATCATGGACGATGTCGAATTGGCCGACCTCACAAAACAACGTTCCGGCCTGCTGGTTGCCGGTCCTCAGGCAGCATCCCTGCTTGCAACTATCGGTCTCGGCATCGGCGATCTCGGAATGCTTGAAATGCGAGTCATCTCGTGGAGCGGAACTCCAATCAGCGTCTTTCACAGGCACAGTCCTCTGGTTCCCCAGTACGAACTTTGGGCCGATTCGGAAGTCGTGGGAAAACTTGCCGATGCCCTGCAAAGCGTAGGCGCTGTCTGCTGCGACCCGCAAAGCCTCGAGTGGTTGCGAATTCTCGAAGGAACCCCGCTTTTCGGCACCGATATCCGCGACCGCGACCTCCCACAGGAAACCGGCCAGACCCGCGCTCTCCACTTCGCCAAGGGCTGCTATCTCGGGCAGGAGATCGTAGAACGAATCCGTTCGCGAGGCAGCGTCCATCGCACATTCAGCGCATTTCGGCTCGACGGAGACCTGCCCGCCGCCGGTGCGCAACTCGAGGCGGACGGTAAGCCGGTCGGCGAATTGACCAGTGTCGCCGCAATTCCGCTACCCGGCGGCAACGGCAATACAATCCAACTTGGCCTCGGCTATATCCGTCGCGAGACTCTGGACCGAGGCGCTGCTGTCCTCTTCTCCGGAGGCGTCGCCGTCCCCGTATCCCTTCCCTTTTCCCTGGCTGCACCATCCGCCAGCCTGCCCGCATCTCAATCTTCTGCCCGCATCTGAATCTTCTGAAAGAGCCTAACCATGCCCGAGCAAAACAAGCCCTTCGTCGTCACCGATCGCCGCAAGTTCACCAAAGACGGCGAGCTTCGCCCTGATGCCGATCCATCCCCGGCAAGAGAAGAGCGCCCCACGCCTCCGCCTGAACCCGTAGCTGCTGCTGCCCCGGCTGCTCAAGCCACTGCCCCGGCTGCTCAAACTGCTGCCTCACCCTCCGGAAATGCGTCCGAACCCGACATGCCGGCGCCGCCAACCGCGGAAGAGACCGACCAGGCAAAGCGCGCCTACGAGATGACCGCCGACCGCCTCGACACCGCGATCCGCTCAGCCAATCCCGGCATGGACCATCCGCCGGCGATGAGCTTCGAGCAGCTCGTGCAGTCCATCTACATGACCGCCATGATGCAGCTCGGCGCAGCAACCCACGAGGGCCAGCAGCCGCAGGTCGATATCCTGGGCGCGCGCCAGAGCGTCGACATGCTGGGCGTGCTCGCAGAAAAAACCAGGGGCAATCTCAACCCGGAGGAGAATCGCCTGCTCGACAGCGCGCTCTTCGAGCTGCGTATGGCCTTCCTCGAAATCACCCAGGCGCTCGCGCGCTCTGCCGTAGCCAAGGCCCCCGCCGCCCCTGGCCGTCCCGGCGGCTCAGGGCCAAGTATCGTTCGCTAAAAGGCCGCTAAACGATGGAGGCAACCCTCACTTTTCTTGGCACCGGCACCTCAATGGGTGTGCCGACTCTCGGCTGCGACTGCGCCGTCTGCACCTCCGCCGTCTCTCCAAATGGAAACCCGCACAACCGGCGAACCCGTCCCTCCATCCGCCTCGCCTACAACAACCGAATCGTCCTGATCGATACCGGTCCCGACTTCCATGCGCAGGCCCTGCGTGAAGGAATTCGCCGCGTCGATGCCGTGCTCTACACCCACGGCCATGCCGACCACATCATGGGCTTCGACGATCTGCGCCCCCTCAGCTTTCAGACAAAAGGAAATCTCCCCGTCTACGCCGACGACGCCACAGCCAGTAACATCGAGCGAATATTCGAGTACACCTTCCGCAAGGAAGATCGTTATCCCACCAGCGCACGCGTCCAGATTCATCGCATCGACCCCGCCCCAGGTGCGGGCACCAGGCTCTTCGAAGCATGTTTCCAGCGCATTCCGGTCACCCACGGAAGACAGGAGATCACCGGCTATCGTTTCGGCGCCGCCGCCTATCTCACCGACCTGAGCGACCTTCCCGAGATCAGCGTGCCTCTCCTGCAAGACCTTGACGTCCTCATCCTCGACGCTCTGCGCCGCGATCCGCACCCCAGTCACGCGCACCTCGAAAAATCCGTCGCCATCGTAGAGCAGCTCAAGCCACGCCGCGCCTTCTTTACCCACATGAGCCACGACCTCGACCACGACGCAACCAACGCCAGCCTTCCACCCCACATCCGCCTCGCCTACGACGGCCAGCAGATCAACTTCGAGATCGCGCCGGAGGAAATCGCATGAAGAGGCTTTGGCTCTTAACCCTCGCGGCAGCCGCTAGTCAGTTCGCAACTGCGCAGCGCGCGACTTACACCGTCCCTGAGACAGGGCAAGTCATCACGCTCTCATTTCACTCCGAAGCCCCCAACAAAAATATCTTCGACTCAATCGATATAACCTCCACCGGTAAACACGTCCATTTCATCCCAAAGTATGGAGTTGCTCGGATTCCCGCAACTGCTGATGAACGTAAATCAGGAGGTTTTCGGGTCAATATCCCGGGTCTGAAGCTTCATCCTTCCCGATACTTCCTTACCGGAAAATATGGAACAGACCCTGACGTCCATTCTCTTCTCTTCTTCGTCGGCCAGGCGGGTGCTAGCGATGCAGCGCCAACGTTTGTCCTCGGCTTTTCAGAGACAGGCGAACCCTACAAGGTCCTTGAAAGGGACTACCTTGATGTCACTTCATTTCAATCGACTCTCGACGGGACAGCTCTAATCATCGGCAAAGAAACTCTCTCGCAGGTTATGGGTGGTGACGGCTACAACGGCTCGACAAAACCTTATGCCACCACATACGATCCTTTCTCGGTCTTCACAGTACGCCCTGAAAATAAAGCGGCATATTCGGTCGTTGAATCTCGAACCTACAATCAGAACCATTACGTTTGGGCTGGCCCGAAAGCTCGCGAAGACTACGCTGTTCTCTACAACCTCCCGCGCCATCCAAAGCCGCAAGGTGCCCCCGCATCTCGCGTAGAGTCGCTTCTTGGGCCTGGCAAGGTACCGGTCCAATGAACATCTATCCTTCACTCGCCGAGATCCCCGCCAACTACGGCCCCTCCATAGCCACCATCGGCAACTTCGACGGAGTGCACCGCGGCCATCTGTGGGTCATCGAAGAAGTCGTCTCTCGTGCCCGAACCCTCGGCGCCAAATCCATCGCCATCACCTTCGAGCCACACCCCGCGCGCGTCCTCCGTCCCGAATCGTCCCTTCCGCTCATCACGCCGTTCACCGAAAAACTCGATCTGCTCTCCACCACCGGCCTGGATGCCGTAGTCGTTCTTCCGTTCACCAAAGACTTCTCGCAAATGTCCGCTCGTGAGTTCACAACGCAAGTTCTCCAGCAGAGCCTTCACGTCATCGAGCTTCACGAAGGCGAAAACTTCCGATTCGGCCACCAGGCCCAGGGAGACGTCAACAATCTCGAAGCTCTCGGCCGCGACCTCGGCTTCACCGTCCGGGTGTACTCGCCCCGCAACATCCGCAACGAGCCCATTTCCTCCAGCCGAATTCGCCAACTTATCACCGAAGGCAACGTCGGCGGCGTGCGCGCGCTGCTCGGCCGACCCTTCGCGATCGCCGGCACCCCGGCTTCAGGTCGCGGCTACGGCACGCGCTACACCGTCCCAACCATCAACCTCGCCCCTTACGCAGAGCTCCTCCCCGCCAACGGCGTCTACATCACGACCCTCACCATCGGAGCAGGCCCATCCGCCGAAACCTTCGACGCCGTCACCAACGTAGGCAATCGCCCCACCTTCGGAGCCGGCTCTTTCACCGTCGAATCCCACCTGCTGAACTTTCACCCCATTGCCCTCGACGAAAACACGCCCTTAAGGCTGGCCTTTCTCCGCCGTCTTCGCCCAGAGATACGCTGGCCCAACCCCGAGGCCCTGCGTGAGCAGATCGGCCGAGATGTCGCGAAGGCGCAACGTTTCTTCAGTTTGTGTCGGGCGGTGGCTTCGAAACGCCGCTCCGGCCGTCGCCAACCGGCTTCTCTGGTGTCGTAGACGGCATTTCCACGCCATTGGAAACAGGTTTGGCCGGTGCTGGAACATGCGACCCAGCAGGTTTATCCATAGCTGGAAGAGAACCCGCCCCAGGCGCATTCGACGGAGCAGGAGTAGCACTCACAGGAGGAACAGCCCGCTTCGGCGCCTCTCCGCCAGGAGCAGGCGCATCCGGATCTTCCTCATCAGGCTTAACCGCCGGCTTGGCCGCCGCGCCTGCAGGACTCAGCGGAACATCCAGCTTTTTCTGCGGCGCACCCGCAATCGCAAACGCTTCATTCGGCTTCTTCGCAATCGCCGCCCGCATAAAGTCCATCCACATCGGTAGCGCCGCGCGAGCGCCCGTCTCCTTCTCCCCCAGCGACTCCCGGTCGTCATAACCGATCCACGTCCCGCATGTCACCGAAGGCGAAAACCCGATAAACCACGCGTCCGTATAGTCGTTCGTCGTCCCCGTCTTGCCTCCCAGCGGATGTTTCAGTTGCGCCGCCGCCGCCGCCGTACCGTGTTGAACCACAGCCTGCAGCAACTGCATCATGGTGCGCGCAGTCGGAACCGAAATAACCTCCGACACTTCGCTCGGAGCCTCATCGAGCGGCAATCCATCCGCCTGCGTCACCTTGCGGATGTACCGCGGCTCAATCCGAATCCCATCGTTCGGAAACACCGTGTAAGCCCCCACCTGTTCGGCCAGCGTAATGTCCGCCGCCCCAATCGCCACCGGCAGAAACGCCGGCAGATTGCTCGTAATTCCAAAACGCCGCGCCGTCTCGATCACCTTGCGAATCCCGTACCGGTCCGCCAGCTTCAACGCCGGAATATTCCTCGACTCGGCAAAAGCATTCAGCAGCGTCATCGCCCCCTTGTAGTTCGCCTCATAGTTACGCGGCGTGTAAGGACCATTGGGCGTCGGAAAACTTACCGGCCCATCGACGATGAGGTCCGTAGGCTTTGCCCCGGCCTCGATCGCCGTCGTATACACATAGGGCTTGAACGACGATCCCACCTGCCGTTGCGCCTGCGTTGCCCGGTTGAACTGCGACAGCGCAAAGTCCCGGCCGCCCACCATCGCCAGCACTTCCCCACTCGAATTGTCCACCGCCATCATCGAAGCCTGCGCACCGGAATCCTGCTGCAGGGAAGCATGCAATGTTCCATCCGGCAATCTGCCCTCGATCCTGAGGTAAACCACATCCCCCGTGCGTAAAAAACTGTCCCCAGCCTGGTTCTGCGTCCACTTCCAGTCCTCCGGAGTCAATATCGTCTGCTGCTCGACGCCAACCTTGACCACCACCTTCTTCGCCGCTACCGACATGACCAGCCCATGAACATAACTTCCCTTATCGAGGGGTTCCGCCCAGTCCGGATGCCGGTAGCTCGCAACATCCATCCCCTCCAGCACAATATTCGGCAACCTTCCCTTCCATCCGTGCCGCCGCTCATAGGCAGCCGTACCCTCCAGAACAGCCTTCTTCGCGACCGTCTGCAGATCGAGATCGAGCGTCGTATAAACCCGCAACCCCGCCCCATGCACCTGCTCGACGCCATACTGCTTCTCAAGCTGCCTCCGCACCTCCTCGACAAAGTACGGAGCCAGGCTATTGGCCGGCGCCTCCAGATGCAGTCCCAGCGGTGCAGCCTTCGCTGCATTCGCCTGCTTCAGCGTAATCTTGCCATCCTGGAGCATCTCGCTGATCACAAGGTTTCGCCGCCGCAACGCCCGCTCCGGATACTTCAGCGGCGAATAGGCCTCCGGCCCCTTCGGCAGCGCCGCCAGCAGTGCCGCCTCCGGCAAAGTCAGGCTCCCCACATGCTTGTTGAAATAAAATTCCGATCCGGCCTCGAACCCATACGTTCCATGTCCCAGATAGATCTGGTTCGCGTAAAGCTCGAAGATCTGCTCCTTGGTAAACCGCCGCTCGATCTGTACGGAAAGAAAAATCTCCTGGATCTTCCGCCCATACGTCTTCTCCGAAGACAGAAAGAGATTCCGCGCAAGCTGCATCGTCAGCGTCGAAGCCCCCTGCGCCCGTCCGCTCGAATGCAGATCTCGCCACGCCGCGCCCACCGCACGGAACAGGTTCACCCCCCAGTTCCGCTCAAAGCTCTTATCTTCAATCGAAATAATTGCCTGCCGCAGCACCGGCGGAAACGCCGCATACGGCAGCACCACCCGCCGCTCCAGCGCAAACGACCCGAACACCTTGCCATGCACATCCAGCAGTTCCGTTGTTGTGCTGGGACGGTACCGCGCCAGGTCGTCCATCTGCGGCAGGTCGATCGAATAGACCAGCATCAACCCGCACAGCGACCCGAAGATCGCCGATAGCCCCAGCAGCGCAAAAAACGTCACCCGCCGTGCGATTCGACGGCTTGGATAGTCCGGACCGCTCAGCGTAGCGCGTTGAAGAATACGTCTCCACCGCGGGATCTCTTTCACTTCAGGCGACCGGTTTTCGCGGCTGTATAGGCTCTGCACGGCCCTTTCACGATAGCATGGACAGCCATCGTCTCAGGCCTGCCATCAGGCGCAGCGGATACCCTAAGCCGCCTTGCTTTTCAGCAGGGCAAGCGCCTTCGACAGCTGATCGTCCACCGTCACACTGGGCTTCGGCGGCGCCGGCTGGTTGTCCGCCGGCGTTGCATCCTCATCCACTCCATCAGCCTGTTCGACGTTCGAAGCCACCACCACATCCGGCGTAACCCCATCGTCCTGCAGCTTCTTCCCCGAAGGCGACTCGTACTTCGCAATCGACAGAATCAGCGCCGCACCATCCGGCAGCTCGAACGTCTTCTGCTGCGCGCCTTCGCCAAACGTCTTCTCGCCCACCAGGTCCGCCCGCTTGTTATCCAGCAACGCGGCAGCCGTAAGCTCCGCCGGTCCCGCCGTCCCGCGGTTCACCAGGACCGCCATCGGAGCAGTCACGTTGATCGCCTTCGACTTGTCCGCCGTAAAGGTCACCTTCTCCACCTTCTGACCCTCCAGCGTCGCAATCGTGCCTTCCATCAGAAAGAAATTCGCCAGCCGCGTCGCCTCCGCCATATCTCCAGCAGCCACATCGCGCAGGTCCAGCAGAATCTTCTTGTTTCCCGCCTTCGGCATCGCCTTCAGCTTTGCCTCGATCTGCTGAACATGGTCGTGGTCCAGCACCTCCGGCTTCAGATAAAGAATCGACGAATTCTCATAGAGCGTCTCCCCAACCGGCGGCAGCGACGGCATCACCCGGGTCAACACAATCTTGTCAGGAGCCGACTTCCGCGGCCGAACCACCGACAGCGTCAAGTCTGTCCCCGGCGCTCCTTCCAGCAGCAACTGGATCATCGCCAGAGAAATATCCCGCGTGTCCGCCGGCCCGATCGCCTCGATAATGTCGCCATCGTTCAGGCCCGCCTTGTCCGCCGGGCTTCCCGGAATCACCGAGACCACCGACGCATAGCCATACCGCTTCGAAACATTGATCCCCACCTGCGCCTTGCCGCTCTTCTCTGCCTTGTACGCCTTGTAATCCTCCGGCGACAGGTAGCTCGAGTCCGCATCCAGCGACTCCAGCAGTCCCCGCAACGCGCCGTTCGTCACAGCAGTGATATTCGGCTGCTCCACATAGTCGGTCTGGATATGCCGCAGCACTTCGCTGTAGACATTGATCTGCCGGTACGCGCCGTCCTGCGGCTCCGTCGCAGCGTTCACGCCATTCGAGTTCACACCGAGAAAGACCGCGACGACAAGCACCACCGACACGGCAAGCAGCAGAATCTTGGAAATCTTGGGCATAGTTCAAGCGACTCCATGGGGAGGTCCCCGGCGCAGTACAGGTTAGACGCACCCCGCTCTCAAAATGATACTCTCGAACCACAACAGTGCGCCGGCAGGCACGCTGACACTTTGGTGGCGGTGGGCAGAATCGAACTGCCGACCTACGGGTTATGAGTCCGTCGCTCTAACCATCTGAGCTACACCGCCGATAGGTATCAAGGGGTTACGCCGGCACAAATTTCTCGTCGAATGAGAGACATCGCCACGGCAC
>DATAVY010000164.1:0-7008 GCA_036267495.1 Edaphobacter sp. | reverse complement strand
GCGGCAGAGCGAGCCAAAGCGCCGCGACTGGTTGCGGTGACGAAGATCCACGAGAGCTGGCTTGCGTTCCAACGAGGCGATCGCCGCCGCGCCTTCCTGCTGCTCGATGAGGCGGAAGAAGAGCTTCGGCCGACCGGTCATGGACTGTCTCTGGGAAACATCGAGTCGGCTCGCGGCCGGTTCGTTCGCAGGTCGGGGGAGTACACACGCGCGCTTGGCCACTTCGAATCCGCCATTGCGATTTACCGGGAGAGCTGCCCGAATCATCCCAATCTCGCGCGGGCGCTGGTCAATGCCGCTTATGTGAAGCGCCTTATCGCTCTCGATCTGCAGCCGCGCAAGAGCAATGGGCATGCGGTGGGCGCGACCCATGCACGGTATCTGCAAATTTCAAAGGAGGCGCTGGAGTTATTGCAGCAGGCGGGCGATATCTACGAGCTCCACCATCATCAGGGCGGAACAGGTTCGGTGCTGGTCAACGCCGCACATCTTCATCTTGAAAGCGGAGACATCGACCGTGCGTCGATCGAGGCGGAGCGGGCGTTTGCGCTGGGGGAAAAGAATCGCGATCAGATTCTGATGGCTCGGGCGAAGATCGTGCTGTCGGCCGTTCAACTGGCGCAATCGGACGAGCAGCTCGGCGATACGGCCGATATTGCGCTGCATGCCAATCTGGCCATCCGATATGCCGAAGAGGCGATCGATCTGGCCCTTCACACGCAGAACAAGCGGCTGCTTGCGGAAGCTTACATCGCGCGCGGATCGGCCGCGGCTGACGATCACTTTCAGGATTGGGAGGCGGCCAAGGAGTTCGCCTCGAAGGGAGCGGCCTTGCTGGGGCAGGATGACCGGGATCATTTGTACAAGGAGCTGAGCGATCTGAAGGCGAAGATTCTTGGCTCGACTGGAATCGACCAGACGCTGCGGCTGTGGTCCTCCGGGCAATTGGGCAATAAGACGTTTCAGCAGGTGCAGGAAGAGTTTGCCGAGTTGGTGATTCCTAAGGTGTGGCTCAATGCGGGCAGAAATGTGACGCAGGTTTCGCAGATGCTGAGCATCTCGCCGAAGAAGGTGCGGCGCATTCTTCGCAATGCAAAGCATGTGGACGGAAGATGAAATGACGTCGCTATTTAATGGGCGGCGAAAAGCGATATCTGTTTTCTCTCGAGGGGGGTGGAGAGGACCATGCTGGTGGTTGGGCTGCCGTAGGGCAGCAGTTTCTCGATCAGATCCTCCAGTTGGGCGACAGAAGAAAGTACGACCTTCAGCAAAAAGGCGTCGCTGCCGGTGAGGTGATGGCATTCCTGAACGGGCTCGAGTGTCGGAATAAATTTCAAGAACGGCCTGTACCTATTGCCGTCGCAGGTAAGCCGGACGAACGCAGTGATGGAGAATCCCATTGCCTGCAGATTGATCTCAGCCCGGTAGCCGCGGATCAGCTCGAGGCTCTCCAGGCGGCGAACACGCTCTGCCGTGGCGGAAGGGGAGAGCTTAATGCGCCGGCCCAGTTCGGCGACAGGGAGGCGGGCGTCGGCGCAGAGCTCCTGCATTATTTTTTTGTCGATCAGATCGGTTCCGTTATGTTGAAGCATTCGATCACCCCGCGGGAAAGAATTGAGAATTAGTCTTGTGAGACACGCTGCTATATTGCTTGATGACAGTGCTTTGCTCGAATATTAGCACCTGTAGACAAGGAATCCACGGGGAATCAACAACTATACCGCGAATCCAATATTCGCCTGGAAGCAGTTTTTTTCTAAGATAAGACTTATGATAGATATCGACGGCTTGTCTCTTACGATCGACGAGGTGGTGGCAGTAGCCGAAAAGGCCGAGCCGGTGCGGATTGCTTCCGCAGCTCATGTTCGGATGGAGGCGTCGCGCGGCAGAGTGGATGCGGCGATGCGGGGAGACAGCCCGGTTTACGCGCTCAATACGGGCGTCGGTCTGCTCGCCAATATTCGGCTCGACGAAACCGAAATTGAAGCGATGCAGATCAACCTGATCCGCTCTCATTGCTGCGGAGTTGGCGCGCCGCTCTCGAAGACCGTGGTGCGGGGAATGATGTTGATCAGGGCCAATGTTCTTGCCAAGGGGCTCTCGGGCATACGGCCGGTGGTGGCGGAGCGGATCTGCGATCTACTGAATCACCAGATCACTCCGGTGATTCCATCGCGCGGCAGTGTGGGAGCGAGTGGGGATCTTGCTCCGCTGGCTCACATGGCGCTAGTACTGATCGGCGAAGGACGAGCTGAGTATCGCGGCAAGATTCTTCCTGCCGCGGACTGCCTTGCGCGTGCGGGGTTGACGCCGCTGGTGCTGCTCGGCAAGGAAGGCATTTCGCTGTTGAATGGAACCCAGGCGATGCTCTCTATTGGGTGCCTGCGACTGAAGGAGCTCGAAGATGTTTTCTATTCCGCGCAGACTATCGCGGCTTTGAGCATCGAAGCGCTGCGTGGAACCGCCGCGGCGTTCGATTCTCGTTTGCACGCTGCGCGACCCCATCCTGGGCAGGTGCTGAGCGCGAGCCATCTCTCCAGTCTTTTGCATGGAAGCGCAATTCCCCGGACCCACGGCGACAGCACGCGCATTCAAGACGCCTATTGCCTGCGCTGCATTCCGCAGGTACATGGCGCGGTGTGGGATACGCTTGGCCATGCGCGCAGGGTCTTTGAAGTTGAACTGAACAGCGCTACGGACAATCCGCTTGTCTTTGACGATGCGATTGTGTCGGGGGGAAACTTCCACGGCGCTCCGCTGGCGCTGGCTCTCGATTTTCTTTCGATTGCCTTGTGTCAGCTCGCGGGAATTTCAGAGCGACGAACCGAACGGCTTCTCAATCCGAGCCTGAACGATGGCCTTCCGGCCTTTCTCGCGTCCAAGCCGGGGCTTGAATCTGGTCTGATGATGGCGCAGGTGACGGCTGCAGCGCTGGTAGCAGAGATGCGGGTGCTCGCCAGTCCGGCATCCACGGGCTCTATTCCCACCAGCGGAAATCAGGAAGATTTTGTGAGTATGGGTATGACCTCAGCTCTCAAGCTGGAGCAGGCGGCGGACCTGAACCGAATGGTGCTTGCCATTGAACTGCTTGCGGCTACGCGCGCGCTCGATCTCCGCGGGGACACGAGCACAGCTTTTCTGGAAGAGATCAGGAGTCGCTTCCGGTCGCGGATCCCCGCGTGGCAGGCGGATTGTGTTTTATCGGAATGGATGGAAGGCGCTTCAACCTTTGTGGCGGAGGGCGGGTTGGGAAAACAATGGAATAGCATTGACGTCGAGGAGGTTCTTCGATGAGCCAGACGTATTCTCCGGTTCGAGCGCCGCGAGGCAACACGAGAACGGCAAAGGGATGGATTCAGGAAGCAGCCAAGCGGATGCTGATGAACAATCTCGATCCGGAGGTGGCGGAGAAGCCCGAAGAACTTATTGTGTATGGCGGACGAGGCAAAGCAGCGCGAAACTGGGAGTGCTATCACACGATCGTCAAGACGCTTGATCGCCTTGAAAACGATCAGACGCTGCTGGTGCAATCCGGCAAGGCAGTCGCCGTACTCAATACCCACCCACTGGCTCCCAGGGTGTTGATTGCCAATTCGAACCTTGTGCCGCGCTGGGCGACGTGGGAGGAGTTCGACAAGCTGGATGCCGCGGGATTGATGATGTACGGCCAGATGACTGCGGGCTCCTGGATTTATATCGGCACGCAGGGAATTCTGCAGGGGACGTACGAGACGTTTCGCGGCGCGGCAAAAAAATATTTCAAGAATACGCTCGCAGGCACGATCACGGTTACCGCCGGGCTTGGTGGCATGGGTGGCGCGCAGCCGCTCGCGATCAAACTGGCGGGTGGGGTCAGCATCTGCATCGAGGTCGATCGGCAGCGAATGGAACGGCGCCTGCAGACCCGCTATCTCGATCAAGCAACCAACTCGCTCGACGAGGCGATCCGTATGGCCCAGGCCGCGAAGACAGAGCGGAAGGCGGTTTCGATCGGGCTTGAGGGCAACGCGGCAGAGGTGCTGCCGATGATGGTGAAGCTCGGATTTATTCCCGATCTGGTCACCGACCAGACCAGCGCTCACGATCCGCTGTGGGGCTACCTTCCTATTGGGCGCGCGGACGAAGACCTCAATGCGCTGCGTTCCTTGCAGCCGCAAACCTACACGGAGCGCGTACAGGCGTCGATGGCGCAACATGTGCGGGCGATCCTCGAGATGCAGAGCCGCGGCGCCATCGCGTTCGACTACGGGAACAATCTGCGTACTCAGGCAAAACTCGCGGGCGTCGGCGACGCGTTTTCTTATCCCGGCTTCGTTCCTGCATTCATCCGTGATTCCTTCTGCGAAGGCCGCGGTCCTTTTCGCTGGGTCGCGTTATCGGGCGATCCTGCTGACATTGCCAAAACTGACCAGGCGATTTTGAGTCTCTTCCCGGAAGACACCCGGCTGCGCGAATGGCTCACCTTCGCCAGCAAAGAGATTGCGTTTCAAGGGCTGCCGGCGCGAATCTGCTGGCTTGGTTATCGTGAACGTGACCGCGCCGGGCTTCTCTTCAACCAGATGGTGCGCGATGGCCAACTGAGCGCGCCAATTGTGATCGGCAGGGATCACCTTGACGCAGGTTCCGTTGCCAGTCCTTTTCGGGAGACGGAAGACATGCTCGATGGCTCGGATGCTGTCTCCGACTGGGCGTTGCTCAACTTTGCAACTGGAATCGCAAGCGGCGCGGCATGGATGAGTTTTCATCACGGCGGCGGCGTGGGCATGGGATACAGTCAACATGCGGGTCTGGTCGCGGTTGCGGATGGAAGCGATGAGGCGGAGCAAAGGCTGCGAATGTGTTTGACCAACGATCCCGCGCTGGGCGTAGTTCGTCATGCCGATGCCGGATACGAGTTGGCTAGAATCGCGGCCGCGCAACGGGGCCTCGATATGCCAAGCAATCCATGAGAGCGGACACACTGATCACGGGAATCTCGCAGCTAGTTACCGCCTCCGGCCCGGGTGTCAAGCGCGGCCGGGCGATGCGCGAGTTGAAGATTGTCGAGTCGGCGACAATTGCCGTGTCGTCAGGCCGCATTGTTTGGACAGGAAAGGCGTCTGAGTGGCGAGGAGACGCAGAGACGAAGGTCGATGCAGGCGGCCGCGCGGTCGTTCCGGGGCTGATCGACCCACACACCCACGCGGTGTGGGCGGGAGATCGACTCAACGATTTTGAGGCTCGAACATCCGGTTTGACTTACGAGGAGATTCTAGCCGCAGGCGGGGGGTTGCGAAGCACGATCCGCTCTACGGCAGCCGCCTCGGGCGCCGAGCTTGTCGCGCTGGCGAGGCCACGAATCGATCGCCTGATTGCATCCGGAGCAACCACGATCGAGATCAAGTCCGGTTATGGATTCACTCCGGCTGGCGAACTCATGATGCTCGAAGCGATCCGATCGGTTTCGACGACCGTATCCGCGCGAATCGTCCCGACCCTGCTTGTACATATTCCCCCGGTAAGGGCCGAGGATCGCTCGAACTATATTTCGCAGATGTGCGATGAGCTGATTCCGAAGGCAGCTCAACAGAAGTTAGCGACGGCTGTCGATGTTTTTGTCGAGAAAGAAGCGTGGCAGATTGCTGAAGCTGAGCAGCTTCTCGAGTGCGCGAAACGGCACGATCTCGCAGTCAAACTGCACAGCGATCAATTTCATTCGATTGGCGGGGTCGAGCTTGGGATACATTTCGGCGCCTTGAGCATTGATCATCTGGAAGCTTCGGGGCCGGAGCAGATTGCGAAGATTGCAGCGAGCTCGACGATCGCAACCATTCTTCCGGGCGTTTCACTTCACTTGGGAATACCAGCAGCGCCGGGACGCAACCTGATCGACGCCGGAGCAGCAGTTGCCATCGGGACCGATCTCAATCCGGGCTCCTGTCCTTTGTTTTCGACATCCCATGCGCTTGCACTGGCGGTTCGACTCAACGGACTCACCGCACAGGAGGCGCTGGTTGCAGGAACGGTGAATGCTGCCTTCGCATTGGGTCTTCCGGGTGCGGGCCGGCTCGAAACAGGATGTCCCGCGGACTTCCTCGTTTTAGAGAGTAACGACTGGCGTGAACTGGTTTATATTTTGGGAACGAATCCGGTCGCCGAGGTCTGGATTGGCGGAAAGCGAATCGAACAATGAAGACGTTATATCGGCCCGAACTGCTCTACTCCAATGGCAAGTTCGTTCGCAATGGCGGAGTTCTGGTCGGTGAGGACGGCCGGATTCTGCCAATTCCAGAGACCCTGGAGACGTCTTCGACTCGCATTATCGATCTTCCGGCAAAGGCGCTTCTTCCGGGTTTCGTCAATGCGCATTCTCATACGTTCCAACGGCTCATTCGCGGTAAATCGGAGTCGAGGGCCGGCAGCGGCAAAGATTTCTGGTCGTGGCGTGGAACGATGTATCACGCCGCCAGCAGGCTTGACCCTCAGGATGTGTACGATGTCGCGCGCATGGCATTTCTCGAGATGGTTCTGGCAGGAACTACAACGGTAGGCGAGTTTCATTACCTGCACAACGGCCCTGATGGCGAACCCTATGACGATCCGAATCTCTTGAGCAAACAGGTGATCGCTGCCGCAAAATCTGTGGGCATCCGCATCGTTTTATTGCGGACAGCGTATCTGCGCTCAGGGTATGAATTGCCGCGCGATCCGGGCCAGATCCGGTTCTTCGAATCGAGGGATGCATTTCTCGAAAACGTGGGGGCATTAGCCGCCGGCTGTCAAAATCCGGCGGAGGCGCGAGCCGGCGTTGCGCCTCATAGTATTCGGGCGGTGCCGCTATCCGATCTGAAAGCCGTTGCAGAATGGAGCAGAGAAAACAGACTCCCTCTTCATATGCACGTCTCGGAGCAGGTTGCGGAAAACACCGCTTGTTTGCGGGAGTATGGCGCCACCCCAGTTGATCTTTTCAACAGGGAAGGTCTTCTCGGTCCTGATTTCACGGCGATTCATGCGATTCACATCAGCGCC
>DATAVY010000163.1:0-24294 GCA_036267495.1 Edaphobacter sp. | reverse complement strand
CCCCTCTCCCCGGGAATGGGTTTTGTCGTGCACGACATGCACTATCTTGGGAATCACATCTCCGCCCCGCTCTACCGACACAAAATCTCCTATGCGAACGCCCAGCCGCGCGATCTCATCGGCGTTGTGCAGTGTCGCCCGGGTCACCGTAGTGCCTCCAATCAAAACCGGAGCAAGCAACGCAACCGGAGTCAGCTTTCCGGTACGCCCCACTTGAAATGACACATCTTCGAGCTTCGTGATTGCAGCACGCGCCACGAATTTATAAGCAATCGCCCAGCGCGGAGCTTTTCCGGTAAACCCCAGTCTCTTCTGCTGCGCCATGGAATCCACTTTAATGACGACGCCATCGATCTCATATTCCAGGGTGTCGCGCAGCGGCTCCGCGTCTGCGATGAATTTCATTACCTCCTCGATATTTTTCACCGTCTTCGCATACTTATTGACGCGAAAGCCGGAGGCGCGCAGAGCATCAAGCGTCGCTGACTGCGAGGGCAACAGAAACTCGCCGTCGCGCAACAGAAAGTAAGCGTAAAAATCCAGTCGACGCTGCGCAACAATGTTCGGCTCAAGAGTCCGAATTGTGCCGGCCGCCGCGTTTCGCGGATTCGCCGCCGGCGCCAGTCCCTGGGCCACCCGTTCTTCATTCATCTTCATAAACGCCGCCTGCGGAAGTACCACCTCACCGCGTACCTCAAAATCCTGAGGCAAATCCGCCACCTTCAACTTCGCAGTCGAGATACTCAACGGCACGGACCGGATGGTCCGCACATTGCTCGTCACATTTTCGCCGATTGAGCCATCGCCCCGCGTCACTCCGCGCGCCAAGTGCGCAGAACCGGCAGATCCGGACTCATAATGCAGGGCCAGCGAAAGCCCGTCCAGCTTCAACTCGCATACATATCGCACGGATTCCGAACTTGGCAACGCATCGCGTATACGCTGCTCCCACGCCCGCAGTTCGTCTTCGTTGTAAGCGTTATCCAGCGACAACATCGGTCGCGAGTGCGCTACCTTTGCAAATCCCTCCTTCGGCTTGCCGCCTACACGTTGCGAAGGCGAGTCTGCCGTCACCAGCTCTGGATGCTCCGATTCCAGTTTTTTCAACCGGTTCATCAGCGCGTCGTACTCCGCATCCGTCAGCTCAGGAGCGTCCTCGACGTGATACAGATGCTCGTGGTAACGGATCTCATCGCGCAACTCCTGCAACTCTTTCTCCAACGTATGTTTCCGCGTCATAGGCAAAATTATAGAGAGGTTCCGGCAAAGCCACTCGCTCGCAGTTGCTTCCGCCTTGGCAGATTCTGCATCTCATTCCCATGCCTTTCCGTCTGCGCCGCTATCCGACACAACCCGTGCACGCGCCGGACGCGCAAAAGAACCTGGAGCGTCCCAGCGCCCAGGACATTTACGAGCAGGTAGCCAACAACGCCCGCCAGGAACTGGGCCGGTCCAGCGTCGCGCTCGCCATCTCCGGCCTCGCGGGCGGCATCTTCATGGGTCTCTCCGCGCTCGGCAATGCCATCGCCATCGCACTGCTGACTCCCGTTGGCGCCAGCCCGACCAACGCTACGCTCTTTATCGCGAAGATGTTTTATCCGCTCGGCTTCATCGTCGTTATACTGGGGCGTTCCCAGCTCTTCACCGAAAACACACTTTACCCCGTCGCTCTCGTCCTCGCGGAAAGGCAGCATTTCTGGAAGACTCTCCGCCTCTGGGCCATTGTCCTTCCTGCGAATGTCCTCGGAGCTCTTGCCTTCGCCGCCATCGCCGCACTTACCGGCGCTCTTCGTTGGGACATGGTGCAGTCTC
This sequence comes from Edaphobacter sp., assembly GCA_036267495.1. GTDB lineage: Bacteria > Acidobacteriota > Terriglobia > Terriglobales > Acidobacteriaceae > Edaphobacter. The sequence continues at coordinate 22,482 of DATAVY010000163.1, read as the reverse complement.
TTGCCAAACTTGGCCTCGATGCTGTCCACAATCCATCCTCCGCCATCTTCTGGAGCGCTGTTATGGGTGGTTGGATCATCGCCACAGTCGCCTGGCTCGTCTCCGGCTCTCACTCCATTACAGGCTCGGTTATGATCATCTGGATGCTGGCTCTGGTCGTCGGCCTGGGCAACTTCGCCCACTGCATTGCGACCAGTGGCGAAATCCTCGCTGCCGTCTTAATCGGCAGAGCCCCCTGGAGCAGCTACGGCCTCTGGCTTCTGCTTGCTGTGGCGGGCAATATCTGCGGCGGTGTTGGCATGGTCACCCTGCTCGAATACGGTCAGGTCATCTACGGCAAGGATGCCGAGGCAGAAGCCATCGCTCGATCGCCAAAAGAAGAACCCAAGCCGGCAGAGACCCCCGAATCGGTTCGCACCGGTGTCTAATAGACTTGGTTTTGAAGTTTGCGGAATGAGGATGAAGAACGATGACGCTGCTGAATGCTCCGGAGTACGATAGCCGCCGCGACAGGCGGACCCGCAATTTGTGGATAGCTGCCGGCGTTTTTGTGGTGCTGGCGATCGTGATCGGATTTGGCGGTTTTGCGCTGGGGCATGGCTGGTTCTTCTCGAACCTTCCGGCGGAACATAAGGTGAACAACTTCTTCAGCGCGCTCGAAGCGAAAGATTACGGCAAAGCGTTTGCAATTTATACCAACGATCCGGACTGGCAGCAGCATCCGGAAAAACATAAGGATTATCCGCTGCAACGGTTTACCGAAGACTGGACGACAGCAAGCCCGGTGGGTAGTCCGATCGTTTCGCATCACGTCGATATCTCGAAGACGGATGGCTCGGGGATGTTCGGAAGCGGAATCATCGTTGCGGTGCGGGTGAACGGCGACCACAAGATGTTCATGTGGTACCAGCGCAGCGATGGAACGCTTACGGAACCGGCGCCGCATATATTGCAATACGACTAGAGCAGATGGGGCGGGCCTCAGGAGCCAGGAAAACGAGCCGGTCTCGCTCGTTGCCTGTCGCGGAGCAGCCTAGTTCATGGTCTTGACGGTGACGCCTTCGGGGAACTTCAGCTCGAATTGATCGTCCTCAAGCTTCTGGTTCAGGGCCAATTTGGTAATGGTGATGGTAAGGCCGTATTGGTCCTGGGGACGTTTGATCTCGATCTTCATCGGGAAGGGGATGTCCCCGAAGTACTGATAGTTGCTGTAGAACGCCTGGGTGACGACGTTGCCGTTCGGGTCGTAGATGTCCTGCTGGTAGGGCAGCAGCGTCGATCGGCCGATGTGGATGACGCGGAGGGTGTGGGCGGTGTTGCCCTGGGGAGGCTCGAGGATGGAGATCTCATAGTCCGGCTCTTCAACAAGTTGTTTCTTGTCCTTCGGGTCGGGAATGATCCGCGAATCCTGGGTAAGGTCGACGATCTGGCCGGGGGCGAGGCCGCGCACCAGGAGCGAATCGAAGATGACTTTGGGACGGAGGCTTTCGAGGCCATGCTGCGATGGGTCGGGAGTATCGCCGGAGCCTGTCATGGCTTTGTGTTGCGGGGGAATCCAGAGTTTCCAGGTCTTGCCGTCGGAGACCATGTCAACGGCCTGAGAGCCGAGGACAGGGACACGGAGCAGGACGCGGAGATTCTCGGGTTTACGCAGGAAGATATAACCGCCAAGGCTGGTATACACCTTGATCTGGCCCTGCCTGGCACCGCCTGTGGAGGCGACGATTTCGACCGTTGCGTTGAGGGTCTGGATCTGGTTGAACCGGCTTTCGACTCGAGTGAGGAGCTGGTCCAGGGTTGCACTCATTACCACTTCGGCGGGGCGGGTCTTCGGAACGGAGCGGATGTGGGTCAGGCAACCGGTCAGGGCCGGAGCCAGCGACACGAACCCCACCGCTAACGCTTGTCGTATCCTCAGTAGCACAAACTTCAAGTATATCCGTCCTGATGCGGATTCCCGCAGGGGGCATCCCGAAGTGAACCCATCGAATGGTCTTCTATATAAGTTGGATGTGTGCTGACCCGGCAAGGCTTCGCGGAGTTTGTCCACACAATAGACACAGTTTTATAGCGATCCCTGGCCAAACAAACCATTCGGCCCGAAATTAGTGTTTTTCCGCCTGCCGATAGGCTTGTACCTGTTCGGAGTGTTCCCTGAAACCGACAGAGAACCGTGTGTGGCCGGCGGCGTCACTGACAAAATAAAGGTAGTCGGTCTGCGGCGGGTGCATCGCAGCGCGCAGCGATGCCAGACCCGGATTGCAGATTGGTCCAGGGGGCAGGCCAGTGTGTTTGTAGGTGTTGTACGGTGAGGGCGATTGCAGGTCAGAGGCGTAAATCGTGCCACGCCAGCGATGGTCAAGAAGCGCTGCATAGATGACGGTCGGGTCGGTTGCCAGAGGCATGAATTTCGCCAGCCGATTGGTGAAGACGCCGGCGACGAGCGGGCGCTCGGTGTCCTGACCTACCTCCTTTTCGATGAGCGAGGCCATAGTCACGGTCCGGGACATATCGGCTTTGTCCAGGGCAAGCTGTGTGCTGGCCTGGCGGAAGCGGCGGACCATTGCCGTCAACATCTGGAGCGGCGTGGCATGGCGGGAGAAGTGGTAAGTGTCGGGAAAGAGAAAACCTTCGAGGGAGTCCGGGTGGGAGCCGGGTGGCAAGAGGTTGGCAATCAGTTCGGTGTGCTGGCGTTCGGCGGCGAGAAAGACATCATGGCTGACGAAGCCTGCAGACTCGACGGCGCCGGCGATGTCGAAGATGTTGTATCCCTCAGGGATGGTGAGGGCCTGGGTGTAGACGTCGCCGCGGAGAAGGCGGGCGTAGACTTCGCCTGGAGGCGTCGGATGGTCGAAGCGGTATTCTCCGGCCTTGAACGTGCCGTTGTGGGTGAGACGGAGCAGCGCGAAGGCATAGCGGCTGCGGATGATGCCGTTTTTCCGGAGAAGGCTGGCGACGCTGGTGGCTCCGGTTCTGGGAGGAATGTCGACGAAGGTCTCCGATGAGGGACCGTAGGGGGTGTAGACGAGGTAGGCGGCTGCACCGGCGGCTAGGAGGAGAAGGAGCAGGAGGGTCAGAAAAAATTTCAAAGCTGAGCCTCCGTGAGTGGAGCAGTGTCTTCGAGCTGACGGCTGAGGCACTTCATCCCGACTATTCTACGGCGCGATTCAGCGTGCGACCGTTACACTCAAGACCGTGGCGACGGAATCTTTTCAATCCGAACGGCCGGAGGAAGAGGCAGCGGAGTCCGGGCAGGAGGAGGGCGCGCTTGTCCCCCGGATACTGGGCTTCGATGTGGGGGACCGGCGGATCGGCCTCGCCATCTCCGATCCGCTAGGGTATACGGCACAACCGTTGTTTACGCTGCATCGAACCGGACGCCGCGCGGATCTGAAATCTGTCGGAAGGGTGCTGCGCAGACATGCGGTGAAGGAGGCGGTGGTAGGCAATCCTCTGCATATGTCCGGCGACCAGAGCCCGCAGGCGGCCAAGGCGCAGGCGTTTGCCGAGGAGCTGCGGACGGAGTTCGGGATTACGGTGCATCTATGGGACGAGAGGCTGACAACGACGCAAGCTCGCCGCCACCTGGACGATGCGGGCCACGCGGCGGGAAGATCCAAGGGGGGACGCAAAGCAATCATCGATCAGGTGGCAGCTGTGTTGATTCTGCAATCGTTTCTGGAGGCGCGGGCGAATCAGAAAAATCGGGCGCAGAATTCAGCCTAGGCTGCGGTGTGGGACACGGTCGGGGATGTGGTTTGGGCGCTGGTTTGGCTGTTGCGGCAACCCTGGAGGAGGGTTTTGGCGTCCTCCCATCGTATAATCGTTCTTTCACCTCAAGGCGTTGTCGCATGAGTGTTTGCGCGCATGCCAGGTATTGTCCCGGAAGGCCCCAGATGCCAGAAGAAGTTAAAAGAAGGCTCGCAGAAGAGATCAAGTTGCTGGAACACGAATTGACCACCGAACTGCCGGCGGAGATCAAAAAGGCGGTTGCGCTGGGCGATCTGAGTGAGAACGCCGAGTACCACATGGCCAAGCAGCGTCAGGTCTTTGTCAACGCCCGCCTGGGCCAGTTGAAGAAACGGATGGGCGAGCTGGCCATGGTGAACCTGGTCAACATTCCCAACGACAAGGTGGGCTTCGGTTCGCGGGTGACGGTGTTCGATGCGAGTAAGGACGAAGAGATCAAGTATCAGCTGGTGACGAGCGAAGAATCCGACGTGAGCAAGGGGTTGATTTCGACGACGTCGCCGATCGGGCGCGCATTGTTGGGCAAGCAGGTGGGCGACACGGCGATGGTGATTACGCCGAACGGCAAACGCGAGCTCGAGATTCTTAAACTGTTGACCATTCACGACGCTCCCCAGGATTAGCTGCCCAAACTGAGGACGTGGTATCAAGGTAGCGACAAACGGAAAACCGCAGAAACGGGGTTTTCTCCCCGGAGGACTGGTTTTTTGACCTGGACAAGCGCATTCGGCAAGGGCAGCGGCTGGCTGCTGCAAAAGATCGTGAACGGGCTGGCTCTTACCCGGATCTCTCCGAACATGCTGACGTTCATTGGGCTGGTAATCAACATCATTGCGGCGTGTTTTTTTGGATTTGCCCGCGCCGACAATGCCAACCGGATGTTTTTGTACGCGGGACTGATTATTATCGGGGCCGGCGTCTTCGACATGGTGGACGGCCGGGTGGCGCGGAAGACGAACCAGGTTTCGGTATTCGGCGCTTTTTTCGATTCGGTGATGGATCGCTATTCCGATGTTGCGATTTTCTTTGGACTGCTGATCTTCTACGCGCGGGGAAACCGGCTGTTTTATGTCGGACTGGTCGCCTTTGTCATGACGGCGTGCGTGATGGTGAGCTATACGCGAGCGCGAGCCGAGGCGTTGATCGGGACCTGTAAGGTTGGGTTCATGGAGCGGCCGGAGCGGATTGTCTGCGTTATTCTGGGCGCGCTGTGCTACCGGTGGGGCGTAATGGCCCCGGCGCTGTGGGTGCTGGCGCTGTTCGCAACGCTCACCGTAATTCACCGCATCCGATATACCTACCTGGAGACGGAGCGCCGCAAGCTGCAACCTACGCGATAGGATAGCCGTCGGAGAGACGATTCCCGTTTCAAGGATCCCGGCGCCGCTCGTAGCGGTATTGTTTAGCCTTGAAAACTTCATTGAGATAGACGCCTTTCGAAGGCGCGGAGCGAAATGCCGCGAACTCCTCCGGCGGAACATCGAAGTAGCGGTAGACGCCTCTCTTGCCGCGATAGACGATGGTCAGGATTCGAGTCTCGTCGTTGTAGGACATCGCGGCGATAACGCTCGACGGCATGGTTGCGGAGATCTCCCGTAAACTGAGATGCGATGAAGACGCAACCTGTTCTGCTGATCCATGGCGGCGCATGGGCTATGCCCGACGACGCTGTTGCCGCCCATGAAGCTGGAATCGCCAATGCCCTGGCGGCCGGCTATTCGCTCCTCGAACGAGGCGCTGCTGCCGTCGATGCTGTCGAAGCTGCCGTTGCGGTCATGGAGGACGATGAGACCTTCGACGCGGGACGGGGATCGTTTCTGACCCAGGATGGCCGGGTGCAGATGGACGCGCTGCTGATGAACGGCGAGAATCTTCGCACCGGCGGCGTGGCTTGCGTGGAGCGGCTGCGGAATCCAATTCGCGCTGCCAGGCTGGTGCTGGACAAATCGCCGCATGTGTATTTTGTCGGGACGGGCGCGGAGAGGTTTGCCCGTCAGCACGGCATGGCGCTGTGCGACAACATGGAGCTTGTGATTCCGCGCGAACAGGAACGGCTCTACAAGGCTCAGGCGGACGAACTGGCTGGATTGCCCGATGAAACCTTCTCGGGAACTCTCGATTCGCACGACACAGTTGGCGCGGTCGCGCTCGATGGACATGGCAATATCGCGGCGGGCACCAGCACAGGCGGCACTTTGAATAAAGCTCCGGGACGTGTAGGGGATTCGTCGCTGATCGGCTGCGGATGTTATGCCGACAACCTGACTGCGGCTGTATCGCTGACCGGGTGGGGTGAGCCGATCATGAAGCTTGTGCTGGGTAAATGGGCAGTCGATCGCGTCGCCTCCGGCGTCAGTCCGGACGAAGCCGCGCATGACGCCATCGACTATCTGTTCGAGCGGCTCGGCGGCCACGGCGGGATCATTCTGCTGGGCCCCGATGGCCGGGTTGGACTGGCGCACAATACACCAAGGATGGCGTGGGGGCTGCGGACACAGGCCGGTATGGAGATTGGCGTGACGCGCGACGAGTCCAAGTAAGCTCCACAAAACAGGCTGCATGGTGAAAATTTCGGAGGATGCAGGCGGGCCAGAATACCCGGCATTTAGATGTCCACTTGCGCACTGAATAGTCATTCATGTAGAACATCGCGTTATCCAAGTTGCCGGCGCGGACGTGGTGAATCAACCCCGGCTCGCCGCTGATTGCCGAGGAGCGCCAACCATGCTGATCCCTGCCTTGCGGCATCTCTCCGTAGTCGTTGTAGCCGCCATCTTCACGGCGGCATATCTATTGTCCTTCGGTCTGCTCTCCACGAATTTGCGGGCGCAGAACATCTCCACGGCGCAGCTGAACGGGGCGGTTCACGACCCCAGCGGCGCGGTGGTTGCCGGTGCCGTTGTCACCGCCGAGGATGTCTCGAAGGGCTTCTCTCGCTCGACGAACAGCGACGCCCAGGGCAACTATCAGATCGTGCTGCTGCCGCCCGGGACTTATACGGTCACGGTGACCTCTCCGGGTTTCAACAAACTGGTCGCGGATCACATCGTCCTCACGATTGGAGAGCAGGCGCAACTCACTTTCAACCTGCCGATCGGCGGAGTGGACCAGGTGGTGACGGTCAGCACCGGCGCGGACATCATCGAAACGCAGCGCAGCTCGCAATCCACCACTGTGGATCAGCTTCGCATCGAAAATCTGCCGACGAATGGCCGCAACTACATCGGTTTTACCCTGACCAACTCACAGATCGCCCGAGATGCAGCGCCTTCGATCGGGGCGATTCCGACCTCGGGGCTGAACTTCGGCGGGGTGCGCGCGCGTTCGAACTCCATCAACATCGATGGAGCCGATGCGGGCGACTACATCTCCGGCGGCACGCGCACGACGGTGTCGCAGGATGCGGTGCAGGAGTTCCAGATCATCACGAATGGTTTTGACGCGGAGTATGGCCGGGCGTCGGGCGGCGTGGTGAACATTGTTACCAAGTCCGGAACGAACAACACGCATGGAAGCGCCTACGGGTTTCTGCGCAACCGCTACATTCAGGCGACGAACCCGTTCTCGACGGTCTACCAGCCGGCGTATACGCGAGTGCAGGCGGGGTTCACCATCGGCGGCGCGATCGTTCCGGACAAGACCTTCTACTTCTTCTCGGCTGAGATCACCCGGCGGCAGGAGACGGGGTTCTCCGATATCGGAGCGAATAACTTCGGCCTGACCAATATCGATGTCAGCCGGTTCTTTCCTCCCGCCGGCGGTCCGCTGACAATACAGGGGACTCCGCAGCAGCAGGCATTTCTGCAGAACCCGCAACTGCCCGCGAACACACCAGGGATTCAGCAATATATCGCGCTGGTCGGATCGAGTTCGTCGATTGCGACGTCGGGACAGAACCCTGCGTTCTTTCCAGCATTCGGTATTGGCGGGGCGAAGAACTTCATCACGTCAGGTCAGGTGCTGCCTTCGTCGTTTGTTGCGCTCAACAGTTTGATCGGCAACTTCCCCATCTCGGAACGGACCGAGGTGTATTCACTGCGCCTCGATCATAAGCTGACGAGCAACCAGCAACTGGCGCTGCTTGCGAGTGCCAGTCCGAGCTTTGTCAGCGGCATTGAAGAGAGCGCCGCGAACCAGAACCTCGGTGAAAATTCGTTCTCACGTACAGCCACGCAAAGTCTTCACGACTGGGCGATCTCCGCGCAGCACACGCTGGTGATTGGAAGCAACCGGGTCAATGAGCTGCGATTTCAATTCGCCCGGCACCCGGTGCTTTTTGCGAATAGCAACTCGCCGGGAGGCGCGGGAGCGGCGGTAAACATTCCCGGCTTCGCTTACTTCGGCAAGACGCCGTTCTCGGTAGTCAATCGCATTGAAGATCAGAGTCAATTGCAGGACAACTTCACCTACACGCGCGGCGCGCATACGTTCAAGACCGGTATCGATCTCCGCTACATCCCGATCAACATTCTGCAGGGCCAACTGTATGGCGGGGGCGACTACAGCTTCGGCGCGTTGAACAGTACCGATGTCTCCTCTGCGCTGGTTGGCCTGCCGGGGTTCTCCGCGATCCAGGCGTATGGTCTTGGTATTCCCCAGTCTTTTGCCCAGGGTATCGGCAACACCGAAGCGAAATACGACCTGAAGGTGCTCGGAGCGTTTTTGCAGGATAGCTGGCGCGTGACTCACAAAGTTACGCTGAACCTTGGCCTGCGTTATGACATCGAAGCGTTTCCGACCAAGACAGCGCTGAACGCCAATACGAATGCCGCCGAGCGGGCGTATGGAATCCGGCAGGGAATCCGGCTGCAGGACACCAATTTTGCCCCGCGCATCGGCATAGCGTATGACGTTCGCGGCAATGCGAAGACGGTGGTGCGCGCCAACTACGGCATTTTTTACGATCGCGCGCCGGGCAATCTCGAGGCGCAGTCCACAGCCTTCAATTCGACGACCGTGCCTCTTGTGATTCTTGCCGGCGGCTCGCCCTGCGCGGCGAACGCACCGAATGCGGGAGCCAGTCCGCTGAATCTCAACGCGACGAATGCGTTTCAGGGCTCGCTCGGCAATGCCAACTGTCTTGGCGCCAGCGCAGCCGGTGTGAACTACATCGCGAACCAGCAGCGCTTCGATCCGGACAACTCGAATTCGGTCTTCGTCAATCAGAATTTTCTCGCAGCCGGCTTCCCTCTCGCGATTCTTCCGTCTGGCCTGCCTGCCGATCTTCACTTTGTGACTCCCTACGTGCAGCAGATATCCTTCGGGATCGAGCAGGATCTCGGTCACGATCTCTCGCTGAACATTGCGTATAACTCGACCGGCGGCCGTCATCTCAACCGGCCGATCAATGTGAATCCGGTCAACCCGCAGCTTCTGATTGCCAACTGGCGCAATGCGGTGAATGCGGTGAAAGCGGGAACTGCCGCGCCTGGCACGGCGAGCCCCACGTCCAATCCGTTGACGGTCGCGACTGCCAGCGGCGTCAATCCATGCGGCGCCGGGCCTACCGGACCCTATGTGGCTCCTCCGCTGCTGAACTTCTTCCGTCCCTCCGGCCTGAATACCTCGCTCGCAACTTTCCTCGCGAATCCGGCGGTTGGCGGGGGTCAATGCGTCGCCCTTGCGAGCGAAATCGCCTTTGCGGATGGACTCGGCAAAGGTGTTCCGGTGCCCTTCGGGGATATGTCGCCGAACCTCACCACCGGCACCTCCGACTACAACGGCCTGAGCGTGAACCTGAAAAAACGCTTTTCTTCGAGCTATGAGTTTTTAGTGAGCTATACCTGGTCGCATGCGATCGACGACTCGACTGATGTCGTCTCCACCTCCGACTCGCCGCAGAGCAACTTCGCGCCCAACGCCGAGCGCAGCGTCTCCACCTTCGATCAGCGCCACCGCTTCGTGCTCTCCGGGGTTTTCAACACGGGGCATATTGGAGGGGCGGCGGGTTTGGTTCCGACGGTGTTGTCCGGCTTCACCTTCGCGCCGATCTTTGAGATCTCGTCGGGACGTCCGTTCAATATTCTTACCGGGAGCGATACGAACTTCGATTTCAATCCTCTGACCGACCGGCCTAATGCCGTTGCGCCCAACAGCGGACTTACAGGTTGCGGCACCGCGCCTGTGCTGTCGAAGTATTCGCCCACCGGAGCATTCAATCTTCCCTGTTACATTGACGCTCCCGCCAGCGCGGGACCGGCAAGCAGCTTTTACGCCGGCAATCTGGCACGTAACGTGGGGGTGAAACCCTATACGGTATTCACCGACCTGCGCATCGCCCGCGCATTTACGCTTCCGCGCGAGGTCGGGCTCCAGCTAACCGCTGATATCTTCAATCTCATTAACAAAAACAATACGCTGGACGTGAATCTTCTCTATACGGCGGCGGGGACGCCAACGGCATCTTACGATCCACGCCAATTCCAGTTCGGTGCGCGTGTCTCATTCTAAAGGCTCTTATTTTTCAATAATTTTCCAACCGCACCTCGTAACTTGTCATCCAATAGCGAGGTCTTTGTAGTCCGGCCCGGCTATGCGAAAAGCGCAACATGTCTGCGAAGATAAGTGTTCAACAAGAAGTGTCACCCGATCGAGGTCGCCGTCGGTCGCATGGAAAGGTTCGGAATGAGAAAGATTCGCACCGCTTTAGCCGTGTTCGCGGTGGTGTTGTTGGAGATGGGCGGATCTCGGGCATTCGCAGACGCAGCACTCTTGATGGAGGAGCCCTACGCTCAGTTCGGGGCCTTCAATCCGACTGGCCACGCCGCCATCTATCTGAACCACGTCTGTGCCGAAACCCCCACACGGTTGCGAGCCTGCCGTCCAGGCGAGCCGGGAGCGGTCATCAGCCGCTACCACAAGATTGATGGCTACGATTGGCTCGCGATCCCGCTCGTCCCTTATCTCTACGCAGTGGAGCGCGTCGAAGATGTGCCGGTAACAGCGGACGCGGAGCTTGAGGCCAGCCTTCGCGATCAATACCGGCGCAAACATCTCATGGCGATCGCTCCGGATGTCGCAGCCGGAAAGAAGGCAGGCGAGGCTCCCGAGGGCGAATGGACCCAGCTGGTCGGCGCATCGTACGACCGTAGAATTTACGGCTTTCAGATTCAGACAACCTCGGACGAAGACATACAGTTCATGAACAGGTTCAACGACAGCCCGAACGTGGGACATTTCAACCTGCTGTTTCACAACTGCGCCGATTTTTCGAAGACCCTGTTGAACGTCTATTATCCGCACAGCGTGCACCGAAATTTTTTCGTCGATCTTGGCATTACCACACCGAAGCAGGTCGCTCGCTCCTTGACCAAGTACGCCGATCATCATCCCGAGCTGACGTTCTCCACATTTTTAATTCCGCAGGTCCCCGGCAGCATCAAACGCAGCCATTCCATCGACGGTGTGATGGAATCGGTAGTGAAGTCGAAGAAGTACGTGTTGCCTTTGGCTGTGCTGACCCCGCAGGTGACTGCCGGCCTGGTGGTGGCGTATCTCACCGATGGACGCTTCAAGGCGCCAAAGGACGCAACCGTAGAGATGGTGCCGGGACAATCCGCAACCAAGACTGCTGCGGAGACAGCGCCGGAAGCGACGCCGGCTGAAGTTCCAGGTTCGACCGAGACGAGGCGGCCGCTGCCTCCTCCTCCGCCAACTCCTCAATGAGGTTTTAATCCACCTTTAGCGCTGCGTCGGCGTCCATCACCAGCGCATTGCCCTCCACCAGCAGCGAGTGCAGTTTCAGAGAATTGAGCGAGAGCGCATAACCGGTAGCTTCGGTCGAGCGGCTGAGCAGTTGTTTCATCAGGACGGCAGCATTCATCTTCATCTGCGCGGGAAGCTTGCGGCTCAAAAATGGCGCCAGCACAAAGTTCAGCTCTCTCGATTCGCTGAGCCGCTCGATGCGCGCCTCGCGAAAGCCGATGCTCTCTTCTTCGGCTTCGGGGATCAATGAGACGTCGGCATCGGTAGTAAGTGAGACGCCGAGGCATGCTCCACGAAGAGCTGTGCCGAACTTCGCCTTGGTGTGCACATGAACCACGACACGATTTTCAACGAAAGTGACATGCGGCGACTCGGCGTAGACATAACAGGCCGAACTGGCGTCGCCGCGGATGTAATAGCGCCCCTGCGGGCCATTGAAGAGCTGCGTCCGCAGAGTGCGTTCGAGAGCCTGGGCTGAAACTCTCACCTCAATCGCAGAGGCGGTACGGACGGCGAAAGGCAGAAGCGCCGCGAAGACGAGCAGACGAAAGAGGAGTTGCCGCATCATGGGTTAAGCATAATGGCTGAGGGTGTTTTCGCTCGTGCCGGTGAATGTGTCTTCCTGGCTGCTACTCTGTTTGCATCATGATGAGAAGAATGACGGCGCTCGGCTGGTTGCTGCTCGTTGTTCTCGCCGCAACGGCCGGAGACGCTCAGACCAGACGAAGGGTGATCATCGACCAGGATGGCGCCGGGCCTGGCGGCACCGACCAGATGGCGATGATGGTGCTGCTGCAATCGCCGCAGGCCGACGTCCTGGGAATCACCATGGTCACAGGCGATGCGTGGGAGCCGGAAGAGGTCCAGCACACGCTGCGCATGCTCGAGCTGATCCACCGGACTGATGTGCCGGTTGTACCCGGCGCGATCTTTCCTCTGGTGCGCACCCAGCAGGAAACGAAGCTGCTGCAGCAACTCTACGGGAGCTTTCCCTGGTACGGCGCCTGGAGCGATCTCGCTCCCGCAGACGCGAATCGTAAGCCATACCACGGCGCTTATGACGTGCCTAAGCTCATCGAAGGAGAGCCAGTCACCAGGCCCGCGCAGGAAGACGCCGCGCACTTTCTGATCCGGCAGATTCACGCGCATCCGCACGAGGTGACGATCTACGCAGCCGGGCCGCTGACAAATATCGCGCTCGCTCTTTCAATCGATCCGCAGTTCGCCGAACTCACTCATGGCATCGTCATCATGGGCGGAAGCCTGAGCCCGCAGACCGCCGACCCCGAGTTCGCCAACAATCCGCGGCACGAGTTCAACTTCTGGTTCGACCCCGAGGCCGCCCACATCATCTTGCGCGCGCACTGGCCGCGCATCGATCTCACGACCGCCGACATCTCGGTCAAGACTGGATTCACCAGGGCCATGCTCGAGGATATTGCCCACTCGCCGAACCCCGCAGCGAAGTATCTTGCGACCTACACTGACCGATTCTCCTACTGCTGGGACGAGCTTGCCGCCGCCGCATGGCTCGACCCGGCGATCATCACCCGGGAACAGAAGCTTTACGTCGACGTCAATCTCACCCGCGGCCCGTTCTATGGCGATACTCTTTCCTGGACCGCGGAGACCAGACCCGCGCTTGATCTCCAGCTTGTTCACGTCCAGACGGATCTCGATCTGCCCCGCTTCAACAAGCTCCTCGTCGATCTGATGAAGGCGGCGCCCAACGTTCCATCGAACAGCGTTCCATCGAAATGATTTTGCCGTCCTCCCCTTACACTGGAACATAGCAGCAGGAGAGGCACAACTTTGGATCTGAACCAGCTCAACGAACAGTTCGGCCTGCCCGGCGTTCTCGCGTTTCGCGCCACGGCGAGCGGACTCATTCACGCCGACATCACCACGCCGCATGCGACTGCGACGGTCTACCTGCAAGGCGCTCATCTCGCCGCCTGGCAGCCGAAGGCACAGCAACCCGTCATCTTCGTAAGCCGAAAGAGCGACTTCACACCGGGTAAACCGATTCGCGGCGGTGTTCCAATCGCATTTCCCTGGTTCGCGGCACGGCACGACGGCAAGCCCGGACCATCGCATGGTTTCGCGCGCATTCAGGATTGGACGCTGGCCTTTGCCGCACTCGCCGGCGAAGACCTGCATATGACCTTCACGCTGGGACCGACGGAAATCAGTCGCAATCTCGGCTACGATAACTTCCGTCTGGCCTATCAGCTTACGATTGGCCGCACGCTTACGATGCAGCTTACCGTCGCCAACGAAGCGGCAGCGCCGCTGCTGTTCGAGGAGGCGCTGCACAGCTACTATGCCGTGGCGGATATCCACGAGGTCAGTATCGACGGACTCGACGGCGTCACTTATCTCGACAAAAACGACAACCTCAAGCCGAAGATACAACACGGTGCGATCGCCGTCACGGAGCCGACCGATCGCGTGTATCTGAATACGACAAGCGCCTGCGTCCTTCACGATACCGGCGGCAAACGGCGAATTACCGTCGCGAAGACCGGCTCGAACACTACTGTCGTCTGGAACCCCTGGGAAGCGGGCGCGGCAAAGCTTCCTGATCTCGATCCGACTGAGTGGCACGAGTTCCTCGCCGTCGAGACGGTGAACGCCGCCGCAAACGCCATCACGCTGGCTCCGCGGGCAAGCCATGTCATGCGGGCGCATATCTCTATAGAAGAGGGCGCTGTCTAACCAACGGCCACTTGTCGCGGCTCTGGGCTATTTCTTCCCGCGTCCGAACAAGCCAGTAAGCGTATTGGTAAGCTGTTGTCCATTGCTCTTCACCATTCCGCTTACGTCAGGCGTGATGATGGGTTTGGAAGAGGTTCCCGTGATGGTGACGGGCAGGCCCGTGGAAGCTGCTTCCGACGCGGTCTTCCCCACCGTTCCATTCATCATCGAGAGCAGACCGACTGCCGTGCCGCCGACTCCTCGACTCGTGTCCACTTTCAACTTCAGTTTGAAGTTCAGCGCGCCGGCTGGGGAGACCGTGCCGCTGCCAACAGCATCGCCGATCGAAGGCATCGAGAGAAAAAGATTGTTTGCTCGAATGCCGTCTTTGGCGACCTGCAGTTGTACCCGCAGCGCCTGAATGTTGGTGATGTTGCCCGTGTTCCCCGTAGCGGCGGCGACCATTCCTTTCAACTGCGAGCTGGGATTGAAGCCGGACAGACGTGTGTTGGCGAGTTCAACGGGGCCACTGATCACCAGAGCCTGCAAGGGGCCGGTGATGGTCAGGTGCGTCGTCAGAGTGCCGCCCTGCAGTACCGATCCATTGGGCAGCTTGACTCCGACGGCGGGAAGCAGGGATTGCAGCTCGTCGATGGGAAGTTGTTCTCCGGCGAGCTTCAGGTCGACGGTGTTGTTCCCCGGCTGCAGACTGTACGTGCCATTGACGTGCGCTGCCAGCTTGCCGGTCTGGAATGCCGCGTCCTGTAACTGACCGGTGTTGTCGCTCAGACTGTGCGTCGCGTTGTAGGTAATGTCGATCGGTTTGGGAGCGGGCACCGCATCGGGCCGAAGCTGCAGGTGCTGAGTGTGCAGTGTTCCCGTGCTTGTGACCGAGGCGCCGTTCGAGATCGCGTGCGCGTCGATGTCGGCCAGAACTGCGATTCCCGCGCTCTTGTCCACGAAGCCGGCCGCGACGGGATCGAAGTGGTGCAGTGTCAGTTGCGCATCGAAGGCGGTCTTCGCCGCGTTCTGAGGGTTAATCGGGCCGGCCTTCCCGGTCACCTTCATGGTGGCGTCTCCGGGAAACGTCGCGGTGAGGGTAAACGGAAACTGCTTGGCGAAGGCAAAATCATCGACCGACAGATCGATCTGATCTATGACTTGGGCCGCGACGACTTGGGCCGCGCCGGCAGCCGGCAGGTTCTCCAGCTCCGCATGGCCGTTCTTGATGCGGAAGCTGCCGACGGTGAAGTCGGGGATGATTGACTGCTGCTTCTGCTGCTCGGTGCGGTTGGCCGCGGTCTGGCCGATCGAAGAAAAATTCCAGACTCCGTTTGCGGCGTGGACCAGGTGGATCTGTGGAGTGTCGATCTCAAGACTGGTGACAAGGATCTGACGATGAAAAAGCAGCGGCATCACCTGCACGCCCAATCGCAGCTCCTTCGCGGTCAGGGCAGGCTGGCTGCTGAAGTGCGGATCGTCGGCTATGACAAAGTCCCGAGCCGTGATGCTGCCGGAGAGAATCGATAGGCTGAGACCGCCGACCTTTGTCTGTCGGCCCAGAGCGGTCGTCAGTTGACTTTCAATCGCCGGTTTGAAGGTATTGACGTTGACAAAAAGTGGGATGGCTGCCGCGATCAGTACGATCGCCGCAACGACTGCCGCTACGATCTTCCACTTGAGTTTCATCTGCGACCTCCTGTGCGATGCCGCCGGGCCTGCGACGGCTTGGAACGGTTTTGCCCAATCAGCGGCTCTCCCGATAGTCTGGAGTGCGTATGCTTATTCTCGCCTCCGCTTCGCCCCGCCGCCGCGAACTGTTGACGCAGGCGGGCCTCAAGTTTACCGTAGCCGCCGCAAATCTGAACGAAGAGCTGCTGCCGGACGAAGCCGCCGCAGCCTATGTTCAGCGGTTAGCGGAGGAGAAGGCCCAGGCAGTGTGGAACGCCAATCGACAGTTGGATACAGAAGAAGATCCGCTGGTGATTCTGGGCGCGGATACCTGCGTCGTCAGCGATGGGCATATCTTAGGCAAGCCCGCCCATTCCGCCGACGCGCGACGCATGCTCGAGCTGCTGAGCGGGCGGACTCATGCGGTTCTTACCGGCCTTGCCGTGGTGACCCGCAACAGGATCATCAGGGATATGGAGATCACGCAGGTGACGTTCCATCAGCTCAACGATCAGGAGATTGCGCGCTACATCGCCGGCGGAGAGCCCCTCGATAAGGCTGGGGCCTATGCCATTCAAGGTTACGCCGCACGATGGATTCCCCGCATCGAGGGCTGCTACTTCAACGTCGTGGGCCTGCCAATTGCGCGAACCGTCGCGTTGCTGACCGAAGCGGAGGCTGCGCTGGCGACGGGCTGATCCTGGGCCCGGTTTTTACTCCACGCTGGCAATCATCGCGGCGAGTAAAGCCGTTCGCGGCACGAGGTGCTCGATGAGGACGGACTCATGTGCGGCATGGGCGCCTTCTCCAACCGCGCCCATGCCGTCGAGCGTAGGCACGCCCAGCGCGGCAGTGAAGTTGCCATCGGATCCGCCTCCGGTTGCCGCCTCTTCGAGAGCGAAGCCAAGTTCCGCTGCGAGCGAACGAGCCCTCTTGAATAAGGCAATGGTTCCGGCCTTGCGCTCCATCGGCGGGCGGTTGATGCCGCCGGTGATCGCCAGTTTGCAATGCGGATCGGAGACCTTGAGGCTGCGGAATAGTTTTTCGACGTGGGCTGCATCGCCGGCTTTCGCAATCCGGACATCGACCTCAGCGTGGGCGTGGGAAGCGACCACATTCGACCGCGTTCCACCAGCGATCACACCACAATTTACCGTCAATTTTCGCGCTAAATTCGTGAAGTTCGAGATGGTCTGAACCTGCTTTGCCAGCTCCAGCACCGCCGAATGGCCGCGCTCGAAGTCCACTCCGCTGTGTGCGTCAACTCCTGTAACCTCCACATTATAATGGCCTACGCCCTTCCTCGCGGTCTTGTAAGCTAGGCCCTGCGCGGGCTCGAGGACGAAGACGGCTGAGGACTCCAGCGCCAGCCGCTCGGTAATGCCTCGCGAAACCGGACTTCCCACCTCTTCATCGCTGTTCAACAGTAAGATAACAGGGTGGTTAGTCTTGAGCTCGCGCAGGACGGCGAGCGCGGTCAGCGCCATCACAACTCCTGCCTTCATGTCGAGCACACCTGGCCCCCAATAACGACCATCGGCGACGCGCCATGGCATCTGTTTGAGCGTTCCCAGCGGCCAGACTGTGTCCAGATGTCCTAGCAGAAGAAGGGGTTTACGTGCCGGTCGCGTAGGCCCGAAGCGGAGCTCGAGAATATCGCCGAACTCGCGTTGCCGGTGGCGTTTAACGCGTCCCCCCTCTTCCCCGGCCCAACGTTCGATGAGGGTAGCGGCCGCATTAACCGCGAGCCGATCTTCACTTGGCGATTCCTGCTGCACAAGCTCGTGAAGGGTATCTCCCATCCAACGCTTTTTTTTCTCGATGTGGTGAAGCAATACTTGGGTGTCCATGGATGGATGTTATAGCAGTCAAACGGATTACTTCCAACTTATTCGGCAGCAACGGCTTACCTGAAACTGGCTACTGTTGTATATTTGCCACATTGCCCGGTTGCTGATCGATTGTAAGCTTATTGGTGGCTTTGCAGGAGACACAGTTTCGTGGCCTTGGAAGCTCATTTTGAGCGCACAATTCGATCGGAGATCGAGTTCAGCGGTATCGGCTTGCATAGCGGCGCTGCGGTCTCTATGCGGTTGATTCCAGCACCCGCCGGCTCCGGTATCGTCTTTCGGCGCATAGACTTAGACAACTTCGAGATTGCCGCGGTGGGGCGCAATGTGGCCAAGGTGAGCTATGCCACGAGCTTGATGCGGCAGAGTGTTTTGATCTCGACGACGGAACACCTGTTGTCGGCGCTGATTGGCTATGGTGTTGATAATGTTATCGTTGAGGTCGATAATCTTGAGATCCCGATTCTCGATGGAAGCGCTCTGCCTTACGTCCAAGCTTTTGAATCTGTGGGGCTTAAGCAGCAGAGACGAAAACGCGAATATCTCAAGATTTTGAAAGAAGTGGAAGTTCGTGAAGGATCGAAGTTTATCGGGGTCTATCCGGGTTCGGGGTATCGCATCCAGTATACGATCGACTTCCCCCAACCTATTGGAATTGAAAGATTTATTGGTGATTTGGCGACTGGGGATTATGTCAATCTGATTGCTCCGGCGCGAACTTTCGGGTTTAAAGAAGATGAAAATAAATTGCGGGATATGGGGCTGATCCGTGGGGCTTCGGCCGATTGCGCGATTATTTTGTCGCGGCAACGTGTTGAAAATGGGCCACTTCGCTTTAGCGATGAGTTTGTCCGGCATAAAGTTCTGGACCTGATTGGGGACCTGGCGCTGGCGGGGCGAAGGATTCAGGGCAGAGTGGTGGCGGAGAGGGCGGGCCATGCGATGCATACTGCTCTTGTGCAACGACTTATGCGGGACCGCTCGGCCTGGGAGCTGGCCCACGGATACGATGAAATCGCTGAGCCCGAGCCCACTCCGAAGACCGGAATGGGACATTTGCAGCCGGCAACTGTATCGTAATTTTGTGGTGTTTTGGGTGGTTTTTTGATGGTGAAATCGTGGTGGATTCGTGGTGAAACTGTGGTGATTCGTGTGGTGGGTTTTGCCGCTTTGAGCCGGGTGCGAGGGTGAGTGGGCTGGCGGCGATTGCGTTGGGGTCAAACCTGAATTCTCAGTTCGGAGACCGCGAGGCAAACCTTCGTGAGGCAATACAGCGGATCGGGGAGCTGGGGATGGTGCGGGGGATGTCGTCGTTTTATGACACGGAGCCGGTTGGGTATCGGGAGCAGCCTCGGTTTTTGAATGGAGCGCTGCTGCTCGAGACGGAGTTGGGGCCGCGGGAGTTGATGCGTGAGTTGTTGGGGGTGGAACGGGCTATGGGGCGGGAACGTGAGGGAGCTGTCCCGAAGGGGCCGCGAGTGATCGATCTTGATCTGCTGTTGTATGGGGATGTGGTGATGGCGACGGACGAGTTGACGCTGCCGCATCCGGAGATGCAGGAGCGCAGGTTTGTGCTGGAGCCGTTGGCGGAGATTGCGCCGGAGTGGGTGCATCCGGTGCTTCGGGTGACGGTGCGGGAGTTGCTGGCTGGGTTGGATTCCTGACTCAGGAGTGAAACGGTTAGACTTGGGCCATCCTCGCGATAGATTGCGCCAGGTGGGTATATCCGGTGCCTGGGGAAGCCGCTGGGCTTAGGCTCAGCGGCGGCCACTCTTCCTTAATCGACCCGCCAATGAATCGGTCAAGAACAGGATGCAGTAAGCCACGATGCTGTATAGAACAATGTTGACGCTATATGCAACGACTGTAGAAATGGGCCCCCAGGAATGTATGTCGCCTTCGGGTCCCCAGCCGTTATCCGGTGCAAGTGATCCAACGAATATCCCAGGTAACATTAGTCTGCCTATCACAGGCGAACCAAGAAGTCGTGCACTAGCGACAATGACTAAACTGATCAGAAGTGCCTTGAATATCCTTTGTTTCATAGTTAGACCACCAAGGAGAGCTGAAATTGTCGACCTGTGTACTGAACAAGAACTTGACACTAGTTCCTTCTGATCTAGACCTACCAACCCACGGCGCTAGGCGGCTGAGTTGGTGCAAAACCACCTGAAGTTGCAATTGAATGGGCGAAGGTATTGCTGTTGGGCCCGGTAGGGTTGTAGAGTGTCAGTGCCTGATTCCAGTTTTTTGCTGCCGCCTCCAGATTTCCTACTTGGCTGCAAACAGCCGGGGATGTTCCGCTGTCGAACCAAGTGCCAGCCCCAATCTGGTCATCCGGATAGTGACCGACCGTCCCTGGCGTGACCCAATCGACTAGATAGCCGCAGTTTGGTGTGCAGCCAGCATTCTGCGGACCTCCGTCGATTATGTATTGTTGCCCAACGGAATCCTGTATCCACCAGAACGAATGATTTGCGACCGTAATTCCGAGTTTCTTCACCGCTCGGTATTTTAGTTGTGCGAAGCAGGTCCAACTCTTAGTAGCTACCGAGTTCGCCGCATGTTGGATACTTGACACTGTCTCGGTCTCCGGACCCGGACTGTCTAGCTCAAAAAAGTCATCGTAAGTCTGCGGGTTGTCGGCATAGGAACTGAAATCGTACACATCGTCATAGTAGTGGAGCCTAATGGGTTGAGGGTCATCGGGATCTGGGAAAAATTCGGCCGTGTAGATTTCAAACAGTGAGTGCGCGCTCATTGCCGTATACGTTTCGCCCGGCACACCAGTGAAGGTGAGAACTACCTGCACGTACCCTTGTCCCGAATCATCCGTTCCACCCCCGGATGCAACGATATTGTTATTGGAGTCTTCAACGACGCAGCTTACCATCGCCTCGTAATACTCTGCAGCCAGATTATCGACATCGGTTTCGCAGGTAGCGGTAACAGTGCCGGCGCCGGGATCAATGTCCAGGTTTGTGCTGCCGTAGACGATTTGCGCCAGGCTGGCTGGACTGCACCAAAGGAAGATTAGACATACAAATAACGCGGTACGCCAATGCCTCATGGAATTGCCTCCGAATCGTTCTCTGCGTGTCTATTTCGTGGGCCGAGGTTCGTTGAAGTTCGCGATTATTTTTGTATGGGTTTTCTGGAAATCTTCTTCGCGCATGCTGGTGCGCAGCAGGTCGCGATAACGCAGCGTCAGCGCGTCTTCCTGACTCTGCAGGTCCTTGAGTTCAGGTGGGGGGCCGGTGTCGGCCCCTTTGGGGATCTTTCCCAGCGGAAAGCGCACCTGGTCTTTTTTGAAGACGGCCAGAACCTGTTGATGGATTGCGGCGGCCTCAGATTGGTAGGCCAGCGCGAACCTCAGGAGGGTTGCGTTGTCCGGCATCGTTGAATCCGTAGCGGGAGGCGAGGATGCGCCTCAGCTCGGGCTTAGGTTTTGGTGATTTGTCTGCATCATCTGCAAGCTTCTTGTAGAAGAATCGCTTGCCGGAACAGGGTCCTGTAGGCTTTCATGTCCGCTTTGTCTGGCGAGGCGGCAGTGCTGCCGGTTGGTTGACTAACCGCAGAGTTGCTTAGTGAAGAGAGAACGAAGAGGACAGCAACCAAAAGGCGCATGACTTAGGACCTCAAGCTCTACATAATTGGAAGTCGAAGCGACGCTACCTTCTCTATTCGCAAAACGCAAGTAAAAATATTGTCAGCGTGGCTAACTTTCCTCGCTCTTTCGAGCTCGTTTGAGGAGGAGGTCGCGTTCGCGGGTGTTGCGGGTTAGGGTGGCGGCGCGTTCGAATTCGGTGCGGGCTTCCGGGTGGCGGTTGAGTTTGGTGAGGAAGTCGCCGCGCACACTCGGTAGCAGGTGGTAGTTCTTCAGGGATGGCTCGTTAGTTAGTGTGTCGATGATGTCGAGGCCGGCTTGTGGGCCTTCAGCAAAGGAGACGGCTACCGCGCGGTTGAGTTCGATGATGGGGGATGGGGTGGTTTGGGCGAGAGTGGCGTAGAGGGCGGCGATGCGGCGCCAGTCGGTGGCTTCGGGGGTGGCGGCTCGGGCGTGGCAGGCGGCGATGGCGGCTTGCAGGGTGTAGGGGCCTGGAATGTTTTGATCCTGACTGTTGGTTAGTTGCTCGGCGTGTTCGAGGGCGGCGAGGCCGCGGTGGATGAGGAGCTGGTCCCAGAGGGCTCGGTTCTGGTCGAGGAGGAGGATGGGTTCGCCTGTGGGGGTAGTGCGGGCTTTGGCGCGGGAGGCCTGGATTTCCATCAGGGCGACCAGGCCGTGGGCTTCGGGTTCGTTGGGGACGAGGTTGGCGAGGATGCGGCCGAGGCGGAGGGCTTCTTCGCAGAGGGTGGGGCGGAGCCAGTCGTCGCCGGCCGTGGCGGAGTAGCCCTCGTTGAAGGTGAGGTAGATGACTTTGAGGACGGAGGCGAGGCGGGCTTCGAGATCGGGGCCGCGGGGGACTTCGAACGGGACGCGGGATTCGGTGAGGGTGCGTTTGGCGCGGACGATGCGCTGGGCGATGGTGGGTTCGGGGAGGAGGAAGGCGCGGGCGATCTCGTCGGTGGTGAGGCCGCCGATCATGCGGAGGGTGAGGGCGAGCTGGGCTTCGAGAGAGAGGACGGGGTGGCAGGAGATGAAGACGAGGCGGAGGAGGTCGTCGCCGACGTTGTCGTCGATTTGGGTGACGTAGTCGGGCACGGCCTGCTCCTTTTCTGCGATCTCGGGGGCGAGTTCGGCGAGTTTGGTTTCGAGGCGGGTGTTGCGGCGCAGGTGGTCGATGGCGCGGTGTTTTGCGGTGGCCATGAG
>DATAVY010000162.1:0-16332 GCA_036267495.1 Edaphobacter sp. | reverse complement strand
AGATAGAGAGTAAACAATGGCAACTACAGCAAAGCGCGTCAAAGACGCAAGAAAACCGAAGTTTAAATCCCGCCAGCACAACCGCTGCCAGCTCTGCGGCCGTCCTCGCGCGTTCCTTCGCAAGTTCGGCGTATGCCGCCTATGCTTCCGTTCGCTCGCCCTCAAGGGTGAGATTCCGGGTGTCGTCAAGTCGAGCTGGTAGAATAAAAGAACCCGTGTGCGGCTTGAAGTCGCACACTTACTCCAGAGACCTCATCAGGGCGTCAGCTTTTGGTGCAGAAGTCTGGACGTATCACCCGAAACAAACATCCCCGCAGGTTCTCGTCGGGAAACGCTCGTCGAGCGAACGGGGGATGAAGGAGAATGAATGAACCTCACTGATCCAGTAGCCGACTTCCTGACCCGCATCCGCAACTCCATCCGTGCCCGTCATCAGAAGCTCGACGTCCCCGCATCCAAGCTCAAAGCCGAGATCGCCCGCATTCTCAAGGAAGAGGGCTACATCGCCAACTACAAGCCAACCGAAGAGAATGGGCAGAAGGTTCTCCGCGTCTATCTCAAGTACGGCCCGAACAACGAAGCCGTCATCCGCGATCTCCAGCGCGTCTCCCGTCCCGGTTGCCGCGTCTACCTCGGCCGCGACGAGATCCGCCGCGTTCAGGGCGGTCTTGGCATCTCCATCATGACCACCCCTAAGGGTGTCATGACCGGCCGTCAGGCCCGTCGCGAAGGTGTTGGCGGCGAGATTCTTTGCGAAGTCTGGTAAAGAAAAATAAACAAAGTCTTTTCAGGTTCTCAACTCTGTAAGGATTGCATTCGAGCCTCCGGCTCACCGGCTGCAGTGGAACTTAAAAACCTTAAGCGACTCGCAAGCCATAAAAGGATTCATCATGTCACGTATTGGTAAGAAGCCGATTGCTCTACCCGCCGGCGTCAAGTACACGGTCAGCGAGAACGGCAACACCGTACTGGTCGAAGGCCCCAAGGGCAAGGTCAGCGCCTTGCTTCCAACCGGCATCACCCTCGTTCAGAAGGACGGCCACCTCCTCGCCGAACGCCAGAACGACAAGCAGGCAGCCTTCCACGGTCTCGCGCGCGCTCTTGTCTTCAATGCTGTCACTGGGGTCACCACCGGCTGGACCAAGGAGATCGATATTGTCGGCATCGGGTTCCGCGCCGAGATGAAGGGCAAGAACATGGTCGTCTTCACTCTCGGCTACTCTCATCCCATCGAGTTTCCCCTGCCCACCGGCATCTCGGTCGAGATCGATCCCAAGCAGACCCACCTCACCATCTCCGGTATCGATCGGCAGAAGGTAGGCCAAATCGCCGCCGACATGCGCTCCCTTCGCAAGCCCGATCCCTACAAGAACAAGGGCGTTCGTTATACCGGCGAGAAACTGAAGAAGAAGGTCGGCAAGACCGGAGCGAAGTAAAGCAGCGATTCGTAATGTCTAGACGAGTCACTGCTCACTAACCACGAAGTCGTTGTTCTAAAACCCGAACGTCCTCAGCACTCTGAGTACGCCATTAGGAAGGAAAGCCACTATGATCAATCCTCGTCAACGCAACGTTATCCGCCAGCGCGTCCACATGCGCATCCGCGAGAAGATGTCCGGCACAGCTCAGCGTCCGCGCCTGAATATCTACCGCTCCCTCAATCACATCTATACCCAGCTCATCGACGACCTCAACGGAGTCACCATCGCCTCCGCCTCATCGTTTGGCAAAAAATCCGCAGACAAGAAGTACGGTGGCAACGTCGCAGCCGCCGCCGAAGTCGGCAAGCTCATCGCCGAACGCGCCAAAGAGAAGGGCATCAAGAAGGTGGTCTTCGATCGCGGCGGCTATCTCTATCACGGCCGCGTGAAGGCTCTCGCCGATGCGGCCCGCGAGGCAGGTCTCGACTTCTAAGATTTCCCACGGCGCGCCCTCATTGGCCGCCAGAAAGCTGGACAGGACATTATGGCAATGAAGAAAAAAATCGATGCGAACCGCCTCAACCTCAAAGACGAGGTGGTTTCGATCAACCGCGTGACCAAGGTCGTCAAGGGTGGCAAGAACATGTCGTTCGCCGCGCTGGTCGTCATCGGCGATCCGGGCGAAGGCGTAGTCGGCTACGGCTCCGGCAAGGCGAAAGAAGTTCCCCAGGCCATCCGCAAGGGGATTGAGTCCGCCAAGAAGAACCTGCACAAGGTCAACCTTACAGCCAGCACAATCCCTCACCAGGTTCTCGGCCACTACGGCGCCGGCCAGGTCATGCTGAAGCCCGCCCCTGAAGGTACCGGCGTCATCGCCGGCAAGACGGTTCGCGCCGTCATGACCGCCGCCGGCGTGCAGAACGTGCTCACCAAGAGCCTCGGCTCAGCCAACCCTCACAACGTCATCAAGGCCACCTTCGACGCTCTCATCCAGCTTCGCAATAAGGCCGAAGTCGCCGCCTTGCGCGGCAAGGCAGAGGACGAGCTCTAAGCTCGAACTCTGTTCAACAAGATTCTCAGGAGCTCTTTCATGGCTAAGAAGAACGCGATCGCCAAAATCAAACTGCAGTACTTCCGCTCGAAGATCTGCACCCCAGTCAAGCACAAGCTCGTCGTCAAGGGTCTCGGCTTTACCCGCCTCAACCAGATCGTTGAGCGCGAAGACACTCCATCCATTCGTGGCATGGTCGCCAAGGTCCCCCATCTCGTCCGCGTCGTCGAGTAACGCAGCCTTTTGCTGTTAACTTTTAGTATCAACAACTGTGCCGGCGATCTTTCCGGCCAACCCAATGCGAGTCGGGCTAAGAGCTAATAGCTGCTTCCCCGGCGTTAAGCGAGGAAACAATGGCAATCCGCAATCTTTCCAATCTCCGCGCCCCCAAAAAGGCAAACGAAAACAAGAAGCGCATCGGCCGCGGCATGGGTTCGGGCATGGGCAAGACCTCTACCCGCGGACACAAGGGTCAGGGCTCCCGCTCCGGCTCGTCTCTCATGCGAGGATTTGAGGGTGGCCAGATGCCCCTTCACCGTCGTCTGCCCAAACGCGGATTCACCAATATCTTCCGTGTCGAATATCAGGTACTCGGCCTCGATCGCGTCGCCGAAATCGCCGCCGCCGAAAACGTCTCCGAGTTTACCCTCGACAAGATCGTCGCTCTTGGCTTGCTCCGGAAGAAGAACGGCCTCATCAAGGTCCTCAACAACGGAGAGATCAAGACCGCAGTCACCGTTCACGCACACAAGTTCTCCAAAACCGCTCAGGAAGCTATCGAGAAGGCTGGCGGCAAGGCCATCCTCATCGGCTAGGGAGCGTTAGAATAGACTGGCAGGCCGGGATCGCATCCTCGCCTGCTGTCCTATCAAGAACCACAGTTTTACCCGAGGTACCAGCACCCGATGTTCGAGAAAATCGCAAACATCTTCAAAATCCCCGACCTCCGCAAGCGCGTTCTCTTCACGCTCGGCATGTTGGCCGTCTATCGTCTCGGCGGACACATTCCCACTCCCGGTATCAACGCCGACATGCTCGCCCAGTTCTTCAACGCGAACTCCGGCTCAGCTCTAGGCCTGGTCGACCTCTTCTCCGGCGGCAACCTTCGCAAACTCACCGTCTTCGCCCTCGGCATCATGCCTTACATCACGGCGTCGATCATCTTCCAGCTGCTCACCGTCATTTATGAGCCGCTTGCGAAGCTCCAGAAAGAAGGCGAACTCGGCCGTCGCAAGATCACCCAGTGGACACGCTATGTCACCGTTCTGCTCGGCATCGTGCAATCCTTCGCTATCGCGCTTACGCTGACCAACACCAGCACCGGTCAGTCGATGGTCACGATCAGCCGCGGCGCCTTCATTCCCCTTTGCGTCATCACCCTCACCGCCGGCACCGCTTTCATCATGTGGCTGGGTGAGCAGATCACGGAGCGCGGCATCGGCAATGGCATGAGTCTTCTGATCTTCGCCGGTATCGTTGTCGGGCTACCCAAGGGCGTGGAGGATCTTTACGAAAAGTTCCGCGACGGAGCTTGGGGGGCTCTCACCCCGGTCGTCCTCGTCGCCCTGATCGTGGGCATGATCGCCGTCGTTGCCTTCATCGTTTACGTCGAAAAGTCCGAGCGTCGTATCCCTGTCCAATATGCCAAACGCATTGTAGGTCGCAAGATGATGGGCGGCCAGTCCACGCATTTGCCGCTTAAGGTCAACTCCGGCGGCGTCATGCCCGTCATCTTCGCAGCCTCCATCCTTTCGGCTCCCCTCCTCTTTGCAGGCGCGCACATCTTCGGCTACTCTCTGCAGGACTCTCGCATCTTCGGCCCGATGTTTCGCGCCCTGGGTCCCGGCGAACCATGGTATGTGATCCTGTACATGGTCTCTATTATCTTCTTCGCCTACTTTTACATCTCTATCGTCTTCCGTCCGGACGACATCGCCGACAACATGCGCAAGTATGGCGGCTTTATCCCAGGCATTCGTCCCGGCAAGCGTACCGCCGATTTCATCAACGACGTCCTCACACGCATTACTCTGGTCGGCGCGATCTATCTCATCATCATCGCCATTATCCCGATGATGCTGATCAGCGGAATTCACTTCAACCATCTCTGGCTCGTCGGCCCGATCTTCGACCGTCTACCGACCTGGGTCACCAATGGCCTCGGCGTCAACTTTTATTTCGGCGGTACCTCGCTGCTGATCGTCGTTGGCGTCGCCATGGACACCGTCCAGCAGATCGAGGCTCAGCTCATCATGCGCCACTACGACGGCTTCACTCCCAAGAGTGGCCGCATCCGTGGCCGCAAGAGCTGGTAGGGAATGCTCCCGTTGACCCTCGATTCGACCAACCATTCTCCAGGCCCGGCAAATGAAAACTTCCTGCCCGGGCCAGTTCTTCTTCTGGGTGCCCCCGGCGTCGGCAAGGGGACACAGGCCAAGCTGCTCATGGCTGAGTTCGGCATCCCCCAGATCTCTACCGGCGACATCCTTCGCGCCAATATCTCCCAGGGCACTCCCTTGGGCAAGCAGGCTAAAGCGCTCGTCGATCAGGGCACGCTCGTCTCCGATGATCTCGTCAATCAGATGGTTACCGACCGTCTCTGTCAGCCCGACACACGTCGCGGCTACATCCTCGACGGTTTTCCCCGCACCCTCAATCAGGCCACTTGGCTCGACTCTCACCTTTCCGACGTCTGTATCGCTCTTCCTGTAATCGCCATCAGCATCGTAGTCGACTACAAACAGCTTCTTCACCGCATCACTGGCCGTCGCATCTGTCCTTCCGGTCATATCTTCAATATCTACTCGAATCCTCCGGCAACTCCCGGCATCTGTGATGTTGACGGCTACGCACTCATACAACGACCTGACGATTGCGAAGCTGTTTTTACTGAACGCATGAAGACCTTCGAATCTCAGACCGCTCCGGTCATTGAACACTACCGCAAACAGGGCCGCTTTGAAGAGATTGACGGCGATCACTCGGTCGAGCAGGTCACCGCCACAATCTCCGCCGCGCTCATTCATCTCCGGACCGCAAGAAACTAATCACGAACAACTAGAATCCAATCACTGCCATTATGGCTATCATGATCAAAACGCCGCGGGAGATCGAAAAGATGCGGATCTCCGGCAAGGCTCTCCGCCAGGTTCATAACGCAATCGCGCCTTACGTCGTCCCCGGTGCCTCGACCATGGATCTCGAACAGATCGCCGTCAAAAAAATCGCTGAGCTCGGAGCCATCCCGGCCTTCAAGGGCTACCACGGCTACCCCGCCGCGCTCTGCACCTCGGTCAACGACGAAGTTGTCCACGGCATTCCCAACGCCAAGCGCATCCTCAACGAAGGCGACATCCTCTCCATCGACTGCGGCGTCATCATCGACGGCTACTACTCCGACGCCGCCGTTACCTACCCCATCGGCCGGGTTGCCCCCAAGGCCGCAAAGCTCCTCGAAGTTACCAAAGCTTCTCTCGAAAAGGCTATCGAGCGGTGCCAGGTCGGCGGCCGCCTCGGTGATATCTCCGCCGCCGTACAGGAGCTCTGCGAGGCCGAAGGCTTCGGCGTCGTCCGCGAATTCGTCGGCCATGGAATCGGACGAGCTATGCACGAGGATCCCCAGGTTCCCAACTTCGGCGACCCCGGCAAAGGCCCCCGCCTTAAGGCCGGAATGGTCCTCGCCATAGAGCCCATGATCAACGCCGGCGGCCCCGAAGTGCGTGTCCTCAAAGACGGGTGGACCGCCATCACTATCGATGGCAGCTACAGCGCCCACTTTGAGCACACGGTGGCCATCACAAAAGATGGCCCCCAGGTGTTGACGCGCTAGGAAAATAACCCTGTTTTGGGGTACTATAAGAGATGCTGTGTGCGCCAGTGCGTATTTCGGCACCCCGGTTGAAGCCATAAACTCCAGCCTAAATAGAAGTTGCGGAAGCAAAGAGGCTTAGCCTCTTACTTCCAAAGGAGACCGTTTGTCGAAGGAAGATGCAATTGAAGTGATGGCAGTGGTCGTCGAGACGCTGCCCAATGCGATGTTCAAGGTCGAGCTTGAAAACAAGCATCAGGCCCTTGCTCACGTCTCCGGACGCATGCGCAAAAACTTCATTCGTATCCTCCCCGGCGACCGCGTCGCGATTGAGCTCAGCCCGTACGACCTCAACCGCGGCCGCATTGTCTACCGCTACAAGTAGACCGTGCGAGCCTCTAGCTTTTAGCTGGAAATACAGCAACCAAGAATGAACCAATCTGCCTTTGGCCAGGAGCTAAAGGCTAACAGCTGTCGTTAGGAGTTTTATGAAGGTCCGTGCCTCAGTAAAGAAGATTTGTGACAAGTGCAAGGTCATTCACCGCCGTGGCGTGGTGCGTGTCATCTGCGAGAACGCCAAGCACAAGCAGCGCCAGGGCTAAGAAGCAGGGAGTCGTTTTCTGCTCCCTATTCCCTATTTCCTACTCCCTGCATTATCGGCCCCGCCGGGCTAGTTAGCCGAAATCAGGCTTGCGTTGAACCCGACGGAAACAGCCGCAACCATTCCACCCCGCTCTCCGGCGAAGCCGGAGGCCTAACCGAAAAGGAACCCCATGGCACGT
This sequence comes from Edaphobacter sp., assembly GCA_036267495.1. GTDB lineage: Bacteria > Acidobacteriota > Terriglobia > Terriglobales > Acidobacteriaceae > Edaphobacter. The sequence goes on along the minus strand of DATAVY010000162.1, from coordinate 9,270 downwards.
ATTGCTGGAGTCGATGTCCCGAGCAACAAACAAGCTCGCATCGGTCTCACCTACATCTTCGGAATCGGCCACTCTCGCGCCGCCAGGATTCTCGCGAAGGCCGAAGTTGACCCCCACGCGAAGCTCGGCACGCTCGACGAGGACGCCCTGAACCGCATCCGTCAGGTCATTGAAGCGGAGGGCCAGATCGAAGGCGACCTCCGCAAGGACGTCTCCCTCAACATCAAGCGCCTGATTGAAATTCAGTCCTACCGCGGTCTCCGCCACCGCCGCTCGCTCCCCGTTCGTGGACAGCGCACCCACACCAACGCTCGCACCCGCAAAGGTCCCCGCAAGGGAACCGTTGCCGGCAAGAAGAAAGCGACGAAATAAGACATGGCGAAGACACAGAACACCAAGAGCGCAGCAGCCAAGCCCGGCAAGAACAAGAAGTTCAAGAAACGCGAACGCAAGAATGTTCCGTTCGGCCTCGTCTTCATTCAGGCCTCATTCAACAACACCATCGTCACCATCACCGACCAGGTGGGCAATACGCTTAGCTGGAAATCGTCCGGTTCGCTCGGCTTCCGCGGTTCCCGCAAGGGCACTCCGTTCGCCGCGCAGCAGGCCGCCGTCGGTGCAGCCAACGCAGCCCGCGACCACGGCGTCCGCTCAGTCGATGTGCGCGTCTCCGGTCCCGGTTCCGGCCGCGAGTCTGCGATCCGCGCCCTCGCCACCACCGGTATCGAGGTCCGCAGCATCCGCGACGTTACGCCGATGCCGCACAACGGCTGCCGTCCACCCAAGCGTCGCCGCGTATAAGTACAGCCTCTAGCCGTTGGCTTTTGGCCTTTAGCTAAAAAGCTAACGGCTAAGAGCTGAAAGCTGTTTCACCGGATCGTGAAGAAGCGCTGCCAGCGCGTAAAGCGATCGTCACCCGAAGTCAGGAGTCATACCAATGGCACGTTACACAGGACCCGTCTGCCGCCTCTGCCGCCGCGACGGAACCAAACTCTTCCTCAAGGGAGCCAAGTGCTTCTCCGAGAAATGCCCCGTCGAGAAGCGCAACTTTCCCCCCGGCCAGCACGGCCAGTCTCGCAAGGTCAAGAAGGTCGTTGGCTACGGTCTCCAACTCCGCGAGAAGCAGAAGGCCAAGCGCATCTACTTCACCCTCGAGACTCAGTTCCGCGCCTACTACCAGAAGGCTTCCAACAAGACCGGCGTCACCGGCGAACTTCTGCTCCAGCAGCTTGAGACCCGCCTCGACAACGTCGCCTACCGCCTCGGCTTTGCGATGAGCCGCCGCCAGGCCCGTCAGGTCGTCCGTCATGGACACCTCCAGGTCAACGGCCGCAAGGTGAACATTCCGTCCTTCCAGGTCAAGGTCGGCGACGAGATCGCCATCCGCGAAGGCTCGAAAACTCTGCCTCAGTTCGAAGAGGCCAAGAACTTTGCCGCTGGCCAGAACCAGGTCCAGTGGCTCGACATCAACCGCGACACTCTCTCCGGCAAGGTTCTCGCCCTGCCGAAGCGCGAAGACGTCAACCTGCCCGTCAACGAGCAGCTCATCGTCGAACTTTACTCGAAATAAAGTGCCCCCTGGTTTTGTGACTGAGCCTAAGTCCAGACCTAAGCGCATTATTTTGAATACTTTGACACACTTTACCGGGGCGGGGAGCAAGCCTCACCCCGCCTGCACCACCACAACCTGACCCGTAACCGCACCACCCCGCCAGTCCGCAGAATGCATCGCGGCTAGGCCGGATAAAGGAGAAACACACATGCTTTGGAGAGGTTTTCAAAAACCCAAGCGCCTCGCAGTCGATACCGAAACACTCACCGACAAGTACGGCAAGTTTTCCGCGCAGCCATTTGAGCGAGGCTTCGGCACTACCATTGGTAACGGTCTTCGCCGGACGTTACTTTCCTCGATCGAGGGCGCCGCGGTAACCGCCGTCCGTATTGAAGGCGTTCTGCATGAGTTCCAATCGATCACCGGCATCGTCGAAGACGCGACCGACATCATCCTGAACCTCAAGCAGATCCCGTTCAAACTCAACGGCGAAGGTCCCAAGGCCCTTTACCTGCGCGCCGACCAGGCCGGCGTCGTCACCTCAGGCTCGATCGAAGCCGATGGCGATGTCGAGATCCTCGACAAGGATGTTTACATCTGCACCGTCAGCGAAGGCGGCAAGATCGACATGGAGATGCGGCTCAAGCGCGGCCGTGGCTATATCTCCGCCGACAAGAACTTCGACGGCGATCTCGGCCTCGGCTTCATTCCGGTCGACTCCGTGCACTCGCCGGTTCGCAAGGTCAACTACCTCGTTGAAGCGGCTCGTCTCGGTCAGATCACCGACTACGACAAGCTCACGCTCGAGATCTGGACCAACGGGACTGTGCTTCCTGCCGACGCCCTCGGGCTTTCGGCCAAGCTGCTCAAGGACCACATGACCATCTTCATCAACTTTGAAGAGGAGATGGAAGCAGGTCACGACGGCAGCCACGACGGTCCGGCGCTACGCAACGAGAACCTCAACCGCTCGGTCGAAGAGCTCGAGCTCTCCGTCCGCAGCTACAACTGCCTCAAGAACGCCAATATCGCCACCATCGGCGAGCTCATCCAGAAGACCGAAGCCGAGATGCTCAAGACCAAGAACTTCGGCCGCAAGTCGCTGAATGAGATTAAGGAAATCCTCGCACAGATGGGCCTGTCGCTCGGCATGAAGATCGACGAGAACGGCAACCCGCAGCCCGGACCCACCTCCGTCCTGCCCGCCGCCACTCTTGCCGCCAGCTTTGGGAACTTCGACGACGATGACGATGAAGACGAAGACGACGATCTCGAGCTGCCTAACGAGCCGGAAAACTTCTAACCCAGACTTCGGCGGCGGAGTCATTTCCGCCGCCATCTGCTTGCAGGACGGCGAAAGCCGCGTATCAATCGAGCCTCCGGAACATCTGAGGCAGCTCACCCGCGCAAGGTCTTTGGCCGAGCGCACATTTTAAGCAGTACCGACTCACGGCAAAGGCCGAGTCGAAGGAGATCACCCCCATGCGTCACCGCAATGCAGGATACAAATTAGGCCGCAACACCAGCCATCGCCGCGCCATGCTGCGCAACCTCGTTACCTCCGTCATCCTCATGGATCGCGTGGAGACTACCATTACCAAGTGCAAGGCGACGCGGCCCATCATCGAGAAGATGATCACACTCGGCAAGCGCGGCACCGTCCATGCCCGGCGTCAGGCCGCGGCTTACCTCATGACGCCCGAGTCCGTCGATCGCCTTTTCGCTACCGTGGCTCCGCGGTACGGCGCGCGCAACGGCGGTTATCTCCGCATCACGCGTCTTGGAGCCCGCAAAGGTGACGCAGCGGAGATGGCCTACATCGAACTCCTCGGCGCGGAGCACGAGCTTAACGAAAAGGCACAGAAGCGCGCCGAAGCCCGCACCAAAAAGCGCGAAGAGCTTGCCAAGCAGATGGAAGAGCGCGGCGAAGGCGAAGCCGGCGATCCCAGCGCTGAAGTCTAAACTCCGACAAATCAGAATCAGCAGACGAGGCGCACCCTGACACGGTGCGTCTCGTTTTCCGTTTAGAACAGAATCAGCAGGGTAATACCTTTTTCTTGTGAGGTACCCCCTCCCCCCATTGCCCGGCGATAAGCCCTTTCTTTTTAATAGTTTACGGGCGACGGCGGTCTGCAAAATATTCAAAAAAAGGAGTTACGTCCAAAGTACAGTTAATAAACAAGTTAGCCCCGGAGGGGGTCTGTCTCTCTGAGGCTTTGTTTGTTTTCTCTACTGTTTTAAGTATAGCGGATTGAGCATAACTAAATGCCAACTCGATCTTGTTTTGTTTGAGTCAGTTAGGTGGTTTGGGACTTGACATGCGATTTTTGGGCTGAAAATGAGAAAAATAAATTAGGGCGACAACAACCCCAATAGAATGAGTCGTTTTTACGGGGGATGGGAAAAAGCAGCCTTCGGCAGAGCGGTGGCCGCTTCGCGGCGGCTTCTTAGGGCACGCCTGAAGGCGTGCCCTTCCGGTTCTCGGCAGCAATGGATGGTTTCGGTCGGGATGATGCGGTTTGGTGTGGTGTTATTGGTTTCATAGAGAAGATAAGAAGCGGGCGAGGGTGCACAATGGCAAGGGTGGCGGACCAAGGCGCCTCAGCCACTACCCGCTATGCACCATCACGCGGTTCTTTCCTGCGCGCTTGGCCGCATACAGTGCCTCGTCGGCCAACTCCACCAGTTGAAATCCATTCTCCAGCGACTCATTCATCGCCGCCATGCCCACGCTGATGGTCAGCGGCTCGTTCTCCCAATCCTCCGTCGCTACGCGCTGCATCACGCGCCTGGCGAGGCCCATGGCGCTGTCTTCGCCGCTTTCGGGGAGCAGCACCACGAACTCCTCGCCGCCATAACGGGCCGGAAGATCCGGCAGCCGGACGGTAGTTCGCAGAATCATTCCCAGCCGACGCAGAACCTCGTCGCCGGCTGCGTGTCCCCAGCGGTCGTTGATAGTCTTGAAGTTGTCCACGTCGATCAGCAGCACGGAAAGCTCGCGCTTCCGTCGCCGCGCCATGGAAAACTCCATGACCAGCCGCTCCTCAAACGATCTGCGGTTTCTCAATCCGGTCAACTCATCGGTCACCGCCAGCTTCCGCAGCTGGTCATTGGCCTCTTCAAGTTCGCGGTGGTAGCGTTCCAACTCAATCTGGTGCGCCACCTCTTCCGAAACGTCGACCGCGACGCCGGCCAGCAGCACGTTTCCGGCGGAGTCGTGACAGGGGAATTTAAACGACCGCAGCGAACTCACCGTCCCATCGGAGTTCCGGATATGCTCCTCGGTCTCGACCATGCGCCCGCCCGCCATGACCTCCAGGTCGTGAGTCCGCACCGATTTGGTGAGCTTCCGCGACCAGAGCTGTTCGTCGGTTCGTCCGAGCCACGCATACTCGCTAACCCCAAACCGCTGGGCGAAGCTGCGGTTATAGAACAGCAGCCGCCCTGCCGCATCCTTGATGTAACTCAGGAAGGGACTGGCGTTCATAAAAGCCCGAAACAGCTCTTCGCTGGCCCGCAGATTGGCGTTGGCTTTTTCCCTCTCCGCCATTGCCTCGGCCAGAGCCTTCCGCTGTACGATCGCCTCCAGCCGAACCGCTACCTGCCGCCCCAGGACCTCCAGGGCGCCAGTCTGCTCCGCCCCCAGAATTCTGGGGGACATATCCACTACGCACAGCGTTCCCATGGGCTCGCCGTCCGCTGTCAGGAGCCCGACGCCGGCGAAAAACCGGATTACCGGATCGCTCATTACAAGCGGATTGCTGGCAAACCGCGGATCCATCAGCGAGTCTTTCACCAGAAACAGTTCAGTCTGGCGGATGGCATGCGCGCAAAAAGCCGCCTCCCGTGGCGTCTCCCCCATTTTGAGGTGTTCGGACGCACGATACCATTGGTGTCGCTCATCCAGCAGCGTCACCAATCCAACCGGCGCCCCACAGATTGCAGCTGCAAGCTGCACCAGTTCTTCGCATTCAAGCTCTGGCTGGGAGTTCAGCAAATCGCGTATCCAAATCGCCCTTAAGCTAGCGGCTTCAGCTTCCGTTCGATGCACATTCATCTGTCACCGTAATGTAACGCTAGGATAGTGGGCCCACCTTCCAGAAGCCAGCAGGATTTTCAACAGCTTACGAAGGTAACCTACACCTCCGTCTCTAACGTGGGATATGCCTCTAAGCTGTTATGCGCCCGCAGGTTTGGGGGATGTTGCGGAAAATACGGAGGTAACCGCCTTGCTCATCGATTGACCCTGCTCTAAGCTGGAATCAGCCATGTATGAAGACTTTGATGTAATCGACCACTGGACCGGCGAAAAACTACATTGCCAGTGGAAGGGAACTGTGGTCGCGATCGCGACCCGCCACGCCGATGCCACCGACATACGCTTTGAGGTCAACGGCCGCCCTGTCTGGATTGCCATGCCGAACCTCGCCTGGGTGGAGCAGAAACGCCGCACCGGCTATGTCATCACCGACTATCTCGCCGCCCAGAGTGCTGGGCGATATCTCCAGCGCGCGATCCAGTCCGGCTATGACAATGGCCGCGAGATGTACACCATGACTGTCGATGAGGTGCTTGAACACGCCAATGCTGTCGTTAAAGAAGCCGGCCGCACCGACAATCTTCCCAGCCTCCCCGTCATTAATCCCGACATCAGGCCCGAAGACGAGATGGGGATCCACCTTCCCGGCGAACCCGCATAGTTTCTCAGGGGATTTGGTCCATGTTCACCCGTCGCAGATTCCTCTTCCTGTTTCCTGCCCTCGCAGCCTCAGCCCACGCCGAGGCACAGGCGTTCGTCTCCTGGCCGTTCCGGAAGAAAAAGCCGGTTGGCCCGCCTCCTCCACTCACCGTCTACTTCGGCACCGATACGACTAAGGGCGTCAGCAAAGGCATCTATCAGTCGCGCTTCGATACGACCCATGGGCAATTGACCGCACCTGCGCTCGCTGCCGCTACTGCGCGGCCATCGTTTCTCGCGGTCACTCCCGCCGGACAGGGAAGGCGCTGCCTGTACGCTGTGAATGCGATCAACGATCCGGCGGCAACTGCCACCACCTTCGTCATCGATCTTAAAACCGGTGGTCTTGAACAGACCGGGCAGGTCTCCTCCGGCGGCGCGGGTCCAGCGTACATTTCTGTCGATGCAACCGGTCACTCTGCCTTTGTCGCCGATTACTTTGGCTCGAGTGTCGCCTCGTACCGCATCCAGCCGGACGGTAGTCTCAGTCAGCCCGTCGATCGCATTGATTTTAAAGATCACCAGAGATTCGGCGCGCTTGGCCCCAACTCCACACGTCAGGATTCGCCCCATCCTCACTGCGCCACCATCTCGCCCGATAACCGTTTCCTGCTGGTCTGCGATCTTGGCACCGACCACATCACGGTCTTTTTCATTCATCCGGAGACCGGCCAGCTTATCAACCCGAAGAGCTTCACTAACGGGCGCCCCGGTTGCGGCCCACGCCATGTCGCCTTTCATCCCAATGGCCGCTGGGTTTACGGCATCAACGAGATCGACTCTACGCTCGACCATTATCTGTGGACTGCGACGCGCTTCAGCGACACGCCGCAGGGTTTGCTTGTCAACACCAACACTCCGGTCAAAACCATCGCGGCTGATTTTCCCGCAGACAAAAACACCGCGGCCGAGCTGGCTATCTCGCCCGACGGTCTCTATCTCTACGCCAGCAATCGAGGCGAAGATTCGCTGGTGGTCTTTTCCATCAGGCCAAAGGATGGCAAGCTGAGCTTGCTTCAGCGCATCTCCTGCGGAGGCAAGACGCCGCGTCACTTCACGCTCGATCCGACGGCTCAGTGGATTCTCTGCGGCAATCAGGACTCGGCGAGCGTGACGATCTTCCGCCGCGACGGCGCAACCGGGAGACTCAGCGGTCCCACGCAGACCGTTCCGCTGGATTCGCCGCTGTACACTCTTTTCCTCTAGCTCTTTGGCAGGGTAGCCATGTCGATGACGAAGCGATACTTCACATCGCCTTTCAGTACGCGCTGGTAAGCCTCGCCCAGCTTATCGATCGAGGTCAGTTCGATGTCGGACACGATGTTATGTTCGGCGCAGTAATCGAGCATGCCCTGCGTCTCCGGCATTCCGCCGATCATCGACCCGGAGAACGACCGCCGATTCGTAATGATCGAAAACGGAGAGATCGCCACCGGCGCCTCGGGCAGCCCCACCAGGCACATCGTTCCATTCAGCCGCAGCAGATCGAGATACTGATTGACGTCGTGCGGAGCGGAGACGCAATCCAGAATGAAATCGAACGTGCCTTTGTGCTTCGCCACCGCCGCGGTATCCCTGGTGACGACGACTTCATCCGCGCCGAGCTTCCTGGCGTCGTCGATCTTGCTCGGCGAGGTTGTAAACTGCACCACCTCAGCTCCAAAAGAATGAGCAAACTTCAACCCCATGTGGCCGAGGCCGCCCAGGCCGACGATTCCAACTTTTTTACCCTTGCCCACGTTCCAGAATTTGAGCGGCGAGTAAGTCGTGATCCCCGCGCAAAGCAGCGGAGCTACCGCGGCGAGATCCAGCTTCGGCGAGATGGAATGAACGTAGCGCTCATCCACCACAATGTTGTTCGAGTAGCCGCCAAATGTCAGCTGTCCGTTGTAGTCGCGCGCGTTATACGTCCCCACCATCCCTTTTTCGCAGTAGGCCTCCTGGCTCGCCTTGCAGTTCGCGCATACGCGGCAGGAGTCGACCATTACGCCTACGCCGGCGAGGTCGCCTTCTTTGAACTTCTTTACCGCCGAGCCGATCTTTGCCACGCGCCCGGTAATCTCATGGCCAGGAACCATCGGATAGATGGCATTGCCCCATTCATCCTTCACCTGATGAATATCCGAGTGGCAGATTCCGCAATAAGCGATCTCCACCACCACATCATTCGCGCCCGGATCTCGGCGCTCAAACCGGAACGGCGACAACGGGGCTACTTTGTCGTGGGCTGCATATCCAAATGACTTCACAATAATCTCCTTCGTAATTCGTGAACAGGGGACTGATATTTTTAAAGTGATACTGCTTTTGCGAAGCCACATCTGCGCCTACTCGTCATAGTGCAGCAGGCTCAGCACGTCATATCCCTGAAACTTCTTGCGACCGTTCAGAAAATCCAGCTCGATCGCAAATCCCAGCCCGGCGATTTCTCCGCCAAGCTGCCGCACCAGCTGCACGGTCGCCTGCATCGTCCCGCCGGTGGCCAATAGATCGTCGACAATAATCACCCGCTGGCCTGGCTCGATCGCATCCATGTGGATTTCGAGCGAATCGGTCCCATACTCGAGGTCATAGTTCACCCGGGCCACTCTTGCGGGCAGCTTCTTTGGTTTCCGCACCGGTACAAAACCGGCATTCAGCCGGTACGCGAGCGCCGGCCCGAAGATGAACCCGCGCGCCTCGATGCCAAGCACCAGGTCGATCTCCTTGCCTATGTAGTACTGGGCAAACGCGTCAATGAGCGTGGCAAAGCCGGCCTTGTCCTTCAGCACGGTTGTAATGTCGTAGAACAAAATTCCCGGCCGCGGAAAATCCGGTACGGTGCGAATCAGCGACTTCAGCGGTTCACAATTAATCGGTAGCGTCATCGTTCTTACCAGGCTCCTTCAATCTCAAACGGCCCCAGCTTCGCGCCTTCGCTCTCCGCCAGTTCCTCTTGCAAAACTGCATCGACGCGGCTGCCGCGCGAACCTTTTCGCAG
>DATAVY010000161.1:0-11141 GCA_036267495.1 Edaphobacter sp. | reverse complement strand
TTGTCATTCTGAGCGAAGCGAAGAACCCCCGCATTTCGTCTTTGTGTTTTCCATCGCAAGATACATTTACGATAGTCAGAATGACAAAACTAGCCTTCTTATTTCCGGGCCAGGGCTCGCAGTCCGTCGGAATGGGCCGCGATCTCTACGACAACTTCCCCGTCGCTCGCGCGGTATTCGACGAGGCCGATGAAGCTCTCGGCTTCCCGCTCTCCAAGCTCATCTTCGACGGCCCCGAAGAGCAGCTCAAGCTCACCGAACACACGCAACCCGCAATCCTCACCGTCTCCGTCGCCGCTGCGCGCGTGCTCGCCGAGCGCGGCATTCACCCCACGCTCGCCGCCGGCCACAGCTTAGGCGAATACTCCGCGCACGTCATCGCCAACACCCTCACCTTCGCCGACGCCGTTCGCACCGTCCGCTCCCGCGGCCGCTACATGCAGCAAGCCGTTCCTCCCGCCGAAGGCGCAATGGCCGCGATCCTCGGGCTCAACGCCGACCTCATTACCCACATCTGCTCCCAGGTCACCGACGACCTCACCCCGCTCCCAACCACGCCCGAAGCCAGCACCTTCAACCCCAACCTCGCCGTCGTCTCGCCCGCCAACCTCAACTCCCCCGATCAGACCGTCATCTCCGGCGCAACCGCCGCCGTCGAGCGCGCCGCCGACCTCTGCAAGCAGGCCGGAGCCAAGCGCGCCATCCTGCTCCAGGTCTCTGCCCCCTTCCACTGCACCCTCATGCAACCCGCCCAGGACGCCCTCGCCCGCGACCTAGCCAACCTCACCTTCCGCCACCCCCAATTCCCTATCGCCGCCAACGTAGACTCCCGCCTCCTAACCCAGGCCACCGAAGTCCCCGACCGCCTGATACGCCAGGTCACCGGTCCCGTACGCTGGGTCGAGTGTACTCAACTCCTCATCGCCCAATCCCCCACCCACTTTATCGAGGTAGGCCCCGGCAAGGTCCTCTCCGGCCTCATGCGTCAGATCGACCGCAACCAGAAAACCGTCAACGTCGAAGACTCTTCGTCCCTGGAAAAAACCCTGGCTATCTTTGCCGCAAATTGAGCAGGTAATCCCATCGATATGGTTGTGAAGCCGGAAGTGATTGGATTAACTTCCGATGTTTACCGTCACCTGAATCGTCTGTGTCGCCGCGGCGGTCTTTGCGGTAATCGTAACCATCTGCGTTCCACTTGGCGCTGTCGACTTCGATGGGGCTGGTGTTGAACCACCGCATCCCGTAACACCAGCGATGAAACCGACGCTAAGACACAGCCCCGACAGAAGAGAAATCTTACGCAATTTTTTTCTCTGCCGCACGAAACCCAACAAGCCCAGGGCGCTGAACGGCAACAGAATCGCACAGGCCGTTTTACCTGCATCTCCAAAGCGCATCGGCGGTTCCAGCCGGCTTAAGGTCGTGGCCACATTCAAGGTCAATGTGCTTTGAACCGCTGTCGTCCCGCTGATCGTCTGCGAAGCCGGAGTCAGCGAACACGTGATATAGGCAACCGGGCTGCTGCAGGCAAAGCTGATCGCTCCATTGAATCCAGGCGCAGGAGCAGCCGTGACAGTAACCGTCCCCGATGCTCCTGGCGCGATCGAAACCGCCAGAGGACTCAGCGTCAGCGCGATGGGATTCGTAATGGCAAGCATCAATGGCGCGCTGCTCGATCCGCCAAAGTTCCCAGTCGCATTGTAAGCGGCGGTAATCGTCTCAGTTCCAATGACGCTCGACATGCTCGTCAGCGAGGCCGTTCCATTGGTCAACATGGCCGTACCCAGCGAGGTGCTTCCACTCAAGAACGTCACCGTTCCACTGGGAACTCCCGCGTTTGAGGTCACCGTCGCAGTCAAAATATCGCTCGCGCCTGCCGCGATTGACGCCGATGCAAGACCGAGCGTCGTAACCGTGGGAATCGCCGTGACCGTCACCGCTACGCTCGGACTGGTCGATGCGGTGTAATTCGAGTCCCCCGAATATTGCGCCGACAGCGTATGAACTCCGGGTCCATTGAGAACCGGAGACAGCGCAGCGCTCACAGTAGTTCCAGAAGCCGCCGTGCCGACCGGCGTTGAACCAATCTGCGTAGCTCCATCGAAAAAGTTCACGCTGCCAGTCGGCGCCGTCGTCAACTGCGTCTCCGCGATCGTCGCCGTCAGAACAGTATTCGATCCCGCCTGCACCGGCGAAGGCGAAGCCGTCAGTGTCGTTGTAGAAGCAGCGACAAACGGCGATACCGTAACCGTGACATTCCCGAACGGATACGCCGCATAGGTCGAATCGCCCGGGTAGAGCGCCGTGTACGCGTGGGTTCCACCGGCAATGCCAGTCAAGGTCAGGCTAGCCAGCGTCCCGTTCCCGCCGAGCGCAGCTGTGCCAACCATGTTCGCTCCTTCATAGAATTGAACTGCAGCGGCAGGCGCTGCCGTCCCCGTCGAGTTCATATAAGTCACCTGCGACATCGCCGGCTGCAGCATCGCATTCAACGTAACCGTGCCCGGCCCCGGAACCGTCGCCGCCGCCAGGTTGGTGCTGCTCGAAGTAGAGAGATAAAGCTCTCCCACTAAAAAAGTGAAGTTGGCCGCCGAACATGGATACGGAGCGGTCGTGGGCGCCGCCACACTGCCGTTGTAGGTCACACCATTTCCGGTAAGGCTTTGTAGAAATACAGGTGACACCGGGCCGGGCCCAAGTGTAATCGTGTCGAAAGTAAAGGCGGGCGAGAGGTTCGCTGCCGTCAGATTGTCAAAGACGAAATTATCAAGGTTGAGCGTAGTCAAGTGATTCGCATCATAGCCGGCAATACTCATCTTGCCATTCGTGAGACCGTGAATATTTCGAAACGTGATGTTTTCGAACTGCGGAATCAGCGTTCCTGGATTGGTGTTGTAGAGCGGCGTAATCGAGATCAGAGTTCTGTGATTCTGCATACAGATGTTCTGATAAGTAACGTTCTGCAACACGCCGCCACGATCGAGAGCTGTTTTCAGACGCAGAGCAATGCCATTGCCGTCCGTCGCGGTTCCTGCCTGGTTGAGGTTGGTCACCAGCATATTCGTCAGGCCACCCTGCGTAAAACTGCCGACAGAAATTCCATGGCCGCTGTAGGTATTGTCATTCGAAATAGTAATGTTGGCGGAGGGACTCGACGCACTCACTGCAACGTCATCGTCTCCATCGCTGATGGAAGAGTTTGTGATCGTAATGTTCGAGCCGTCGGGATCGATGCCGTCGGAGTTGCGCGCCGAGAATGGAGCGATGATCTTCACTCCCCATGCCGTAAGTCCGTTCGCTCCCGATCCCTTCCACGTCACATGAAACATCGCGGAATTTTTGAAGGTAATTTTGTACAACGTGAAGTTCGAGGCTTTGCTCGCCGCCAGCAGCACAAAATTATTCTGCGCGCCTCCATTCACGTCCGCCTGATTGGCAATGTCCCACCACGAATTGGCCGAGGGCAGGCCATTGATCAGGAGCTTGTCCTCGCCACGCCCGTCGATCACGCCATAGCCCATGATGCCCGCACCAGTCGAGGCCTTGTTGCCAGCCACGTTGAAGAGTGGATTGCATCCGTTGCCACTCGTTCCGACAGTACCGCAAGTCTCGGCGCCCGAAATCTGATAGTCGGCCGGATTGCGCGAGGCAAACACCGTCACGCCTCCATCGACCAGCAGCGTGACTCCGGTTGGGATGGTAATCGGCTGGATCAGAAACGCATTATTCGCTCCGGAAGTTTGCAGCTCAACCGCATGTCCCGCGGCACAGCCATTGAGCGCGGTCTGCAGTTGCGACGTGTCGAAGGTTGTTTCGGAAGCCGGTTCTCCATTCGCAATCGCCTGCTGGGCTTGCAACGTACTACAAGTCGGCGGGAAGACGGGCTCCGTCACCGCACGCGTGTCCTGCGCCAGCGCGCTCGACGCCATTGCGGTCAACAGTGGACCGGCCATCACAAACCTCAGCACCAAATTTTTAGACACCAATTGCATTCCTGGCCCCTTCGAACAAATCTCAACAACCTGCTGCAAGGAAATTCTGCTTAGAATTATGCTATTTGGTCCAACCAATACACCGGGAAAATCGGCGAAGATATAGACCACAGAAAGCTAATCTGCTCGAATTACCTTTGTCAAATTTGTTTTCTTATCGCTCCATCGCAAGATTTGACTGGAATACCATCATGGCGCCAGCTTCGACACAGGTTCTCCGCCAAGGCGAATTCGTGCTTCAGCTTTTCTATGTGGTCAAACCAGTTCAGGCGAGATAGGCAATCAATCCAGTGCCTCACGACGAAATCTGGGTAGCGAGTCAGCTTTTGGCGGAAAGCCGGGCCTGTTTTCTGTCAAATCGACCCACCAATCCGTGGATCAGTGACGCACTCAACGCAACCCTGTAAAGTCAGAGAATCGGCAGTTCGCGCTGCAACTTTCAACTCCGCCGAGCAAGGAGCCTCTTATGCGCATTGGCGACAAAGTAGAAAACTTCACGCTGCAAAATCAGGACGGCAAAGACGTCTCCCTCACCGACTTCAAAGGCAAGCCCGTCGTCCTCTTCTTCTATCCCCGCGCCGATACCCCCGGCTGCACCATCGAATCCTGCGGCTTCCGCGATGCCTTCGAAAAGTTCCAGAAGGCCGGCATCGTCGTCCTCGGCATCTCCCGCGATACCGTCAAAGACCAGAAAAAATTCAAGGACAAGTACGACCTGCCCTACGATCTCCTCGCCGACCCCGACATGGAGCTCATCAACCGCTACGACCTCATCAAGCCGAAGAACATGTACGGCAAGCTGGTCAAAGGCGTGAAGCGAACCACCTATCTCATCGGTGCCGACCAGCGCCTCATCCATATCTTCGAGGAAGTAAAACCCGAAGGCCACGCCGAAGAGGTCCTCGCGCTGCTCAAGAAGCACTCCTCCAAAGCCTGATCTGAAGGCAGCGGGCGAAGTGTCCGGGGCGTTGATTAAACTCGAACCTGAAGAAATGACCTCCACCACCATCACGACGGCCGCCGCATCTCTCACCATCGCAGGCCTTCTCGCCGGAGGCTGCGCCTACGCCGCCCTGTCGGCACAATCCCAAATCTTCGGCCAAACCCTCATCGCCCCCCGCAACCCCAACGAAATCGCCCTCACCTACGACGACGGCCCCAACGACATCGTCACCGAGCGCCTTCTCGACGTCCTCACCCAGTACAACGTCCGCGCCACCTTCTTCCTCATCGGCAACTTCGTCCGTCAGCGTCCGAACATAGCCCGCGCCATTGCTGCAGCCGGCCATCTCATCGGCAACCACACCATCACCCACCCCTGGCTCGCCTGGCAATCCTCCGCCCGCATCCGCGAAGAACTCGCCGGCTGCAACGCCATCCTCGAAGACACACTCGGCATTCCCGTCCGCTACTTCCGCGCACCCCATGGAGCCCGGCGTCCCGCAGTCCTCCACATCGCCCGCGAACTATACCTCACGCCGGTCCAGTGGAACGTCATCACCAAAGATTGGCTGCCGATCGCAGCAGAAGAGATCGCAGCCCGCGCAGTTCGAGGCATAACACGAAACCAGCAACAAAACCGCGCCTCCAACATCGTCCTCCACGACGGCGGACAAAATGGCCTCGGACAACCGCGCCTCCCCACCGTAGAGGCCACCAAAATTCTCCTGCAAAAATATACTCCCCAAACCGGAACGAAGTTCGTCGCCATAGACTCCTGGGCCTGGTAGGAGACCCCGGTAAGTCTCCAGATCGCCACAAGCGCCAAATGGTGCTGGATGAGCGCATTGGCCTGTTAGCGTCAGTTGAGGTCTCGCCTGAATTCCAAGGGGGAAATACGTCGGTAAAACACAAGCCGACTTCACGTGACTAAATCTGTCCTGTGCCTTCACCCGGACTCGCAGTAAACACCCACTCAGGTTCTTCTCTCTTTTCCACGCACCCTAAGCCAGGCTCTCATATGTGCTGATTGTGCCGCGGCATTACCACTTCTTCATCCTGATCTGCGGGTGAGATACACTGTTTTTCCCTACAGGAGATATGGGAGGCTGTCCCTTCTGCAGTTTGCCGCCAAAGGGTAAGTCTTCGGTTATGGAAGGGCCCGATTAAGCTGGTATCGAAAGTGTCTTTGACAACCTGCATATGCTGGAGGCTCGATGCGCCTATTGATAACGTTTTTTTGCCTTGGACTATCGGTGGCTACAGGAACAGCCCAGCAACAAGTTCCCTCGGCAGCTGCTAAATCCAAGGTTGGAAATGCCCCTGCCGCTGCGCAGAGTGGCTCCCTGACTCCGTCGGGTCTGAACACCGATAATCTTAATTACGGTGACGACATAAAACGCATCTATGTCGGCGACTTTGAACATGTCTCGTTCAAGCGTGACAGCACGAACTTCACCCTGATGGTCGACACCTACATGACGGAATATTCGAAGTCATGCGACCGGTATCTTCCCAAGGACAAAGTACAGATCATGAAGACGGTGTGCAGCAACCAGGTTGCGACGGTGAACCAGTTTGGGACGGAGGTCGATGCGAGGCGCTGCACACAGTACGACACAGTAGGGACAGGGCGTTACGCCGATCCGCGCGTGTACGCGCTGCATAAGACGCTGGATAGCTCCATCAACCTGGCGGTATTGCAGGCTTATGTTCAGGATATTACGCAAAAACCCGGGAATGGCCCCGGGCTGCGGCAGATGACCGACATCGGCACCTATGTGCTGCAGGACGGTAACCAGTTTCTGGTGGATAACGCATGCTCGTCGGCGGCGACGATGCGGTATCAAGAGAACATGCTTCACTTCGGACGAGGCGAGGCAGCGATCCGGATGGCAGGGGCCGCTGACCTTACGAGCATGGCCACAATCGCGAAGCTGCAGAACTACAAGGGCCTGGTCGATGACCTCATCACGGAGGAATCGAAGTCCTGGGCCATGAATCACTATCTAGGCGGAAGCGCAGTGGTAACGGCTGTGAATCATAACGGCGACGGCAGTCCCAAAGAGATTGACGCGAAATATATCCTCGGCAACAAAACGCCCGGCAAGGTTCGGATTACGTTTGGAGAGGATGAGATGCCCTGCCTTTACTTTTCGGACCAGCCGACGAATTGCCGCATTCCCAGCCCGAAACTGGTGGCAGCTTTCAGGCGAAACAAGTACGCCGATCCGACTGCTCCTGTGTACCCGGAGATAGCTCCGTTTGACGATGCTCCTGGCTGGGTCGAGGCGCGGGCGAAGTCGTTTCAGAAGATGCAGGACGATGTCGCCGCTGCAAACGCCAGGCGGGCGGCGGGAGACGTCTCGCCACAGGCAGCCCGTGCGGCTGAGATGAGGGCCATGGCCCGGCCAGGCAGTCCAGCCAGTGTAGCCAGTGCGGTCCGGTCAGGCGGTCCAGGCGCCGCGGGTTCGCCGTTCAGTCTGGCGGTCCGCACCGTCGACCCGATCACCGAGGTGAATGTTGGGTCCGGCGCAGTATTCCGTGCCACTGTCGAGAGGTCAACGGGGCTGTCGAACGGGCAGGTGCCTGCTGGAGCGGTGGTATCCCTGAAGGTACTGATGGAACAACAGTCCCCTGGAAGCCGTGCCACGAATGATGTCTACAACATCCTGCTGGATAAGGTCGAAGTCGATGGCAAGACAATTCCATTGCAGTCGAAACCGATTCGCTTGATTCGCCGTGCGAATACGTCACCACCGTTGAGTTCACAGGCGGATTACTCGGCGATCAACGTGGGCACGGTGTTGAACTTCTACGGTACCCAGCCATAAAGGTAGCTGATCGCCGCCCGTGAATGCGAGACCTGTCAAGCCATGTCAACCCCACAAAGAACAACGTACCCGCAGCCCGAAGCCATCACCGGTGCGCCTGGTCCTTCTTCGGCTTCCGCTTAGGCCACTCTCTCGGGGCGGCAATCAGACCACCCAGTCGAACATCGAGGAGGGGTACATATGTGGTCGGCCTTTGGGTTGGTGACTACAAACGCGCTTCTCGTAAGGAATGATCCTGATTGGCGCAAAATCGCCAGTGCGTTCATCGAGCAGCGGATTAGTTCCGTAAAGTCGGCTTCTTGCCGGTAATTCTCAGTGACGATGAGCGCGCATGTGTAACAACCGCATGCAGCTCAAAGTACCTATCTCAAGAGGACCCGGACAGATACGGGTAGTTAGGCCGGGTGTGCTTCTGTGAAAGGTAGTCCACGGGCCAGTTGGGTTCGAAGCCAGCCTGGCGGACGATAGTGGCCAGCTGGTGCATAGTGGCGAATAGAGGCAGGCGCTCGCAGGACTGGAAGGGCGGCCTCCCTGCCGGATTAGACCGAGATATGTCGGCTTGCGGGAAGTAAGGAATTGCCATCGATTGACGGTTAACTGGGAAACCGAAATTCGACAGCCTAAACCCGAAACCGGATAGAAACCCTAATCCTATACACAGTCGAGTACGATAAAACTCACCGCTCATGAGCACAACCGCTCCCAACCCGGCCTCCGCCGAGTCGATCCCGAACTCCATCATCGACCCCGAGCTGCCTGCGCCGCTCTCGATGAGCGATGTCATGCGCATCCCCATGATGCGCCGCCTCTGGTACGCCCAGACCATCTCCGTCTTCGGCGACTTCCTCGCGCTCTTTGCCGTCATCAGCATTCTCACGTTCAAGCTCCACGCGACCGCACAGCAGGTCACCGGCGTCCAGATCGCGTACATGCTCCCCATCGCTGTTCTCGGCATTCTGGCTGGAGTCTTCGTCGACCGCTGGCCCCTGAAGCCGACTATGGTTTCGAGCGACAGCATCCGCGCTGCGCTCTGTCTCCTGCTCCTTGCCGCTACGCAGATCTGGCACTACTACGCCATCCTCGCGGCTATCAGCGTAGTGTCGAGCTTCTTCTCGCCCGCGCAGGGAGTTGCCATCCGCTCGGCGGTTCCGCTGCACGGCCTGCGCTCCGCCAATGCGCTCATACAGCAGGTGATGTTCGGGATGCGCATCGTCGGTCCCGCGATCGCCGCCTTCATGGTTGCTTATCTCGGCCCCAAAAGCTGCTATATCTTCGACTCCCTGAGCTTCGTCGCCTCCGCCTGTCTCATCGCGTCTGTCGTCTTCCTTGTGCCGGAAAAGACCGCGCCAAAGCCGGCTACACCCGCTACGAAAGACACTTCGGCCATTGGTAAAATCTGGCTGGATATGAAGCAGGGGATCGGCTTCATCGTTCATCACGCCGCGCTGTTCTTCGTGATTCTCGCGATGGCGGCGGGAATGTTCGTCATCGGCTGCTTTGGTCCGTTGATCGCGATCTATGTGCGCGATTCGCTGCATGCTTCGACGAAGATGTTCGGCATCGTCTCGCCGATGATCGGCCTCGGCATGCTGCTGGGCATCAATGGCCTCAATACCTTAGGCAAGAAGCTCAGCAACACGCTGCTGGTTTACTCGGGTCTTTGCGGCATTGCGATCGGGCTTGTCATCCTTACGCTGCTTCCGCATGTGTGGTCGACCCTGGTGGGGAACTTCATCATCGGCATTGCTGTGGCCGCGATCATTGTGCCGGCGCAGACTCTGTTCCAGCAGGCTACGCCGCCGGAGCTGATGGGGCGCGTTGGATCTACCTTTATATCCATTGTTTTCGCTGCCCAAATCGCAGGGTTGGTGCTTTCCGGCGTGCTTACGCAGCATATCGGGGTGCGGCAGGTCTTTGCGCTCTGCGCCGGGATGCTGGTCGTCCTGATCGCAGTCGGGAAGCTCTGGATGGAGCCGAAAGAGACGGCGGTTTAGGCAGATTTTTTGGCGAAAAACGCCATTTTTTTTCGGACGTGGTGGAACCGAGAAAAAGGGCTGTTTTGCTGGTGTTTTTGAGGGGGGTAGCGGGAATTCGTGGTGGTACAACGTGGTAAATTGCTGGTGATTTTGTGGTGATTGCGTGGCGAAACGTGGTGGTTGAAGGCACGTTTTCGAGCGCTGAAAATTTTCCACTTTTTTAAACTTTATTTTTTTCGATTTTCCACAGGGCGGCTTTTTTCAGAACAGGGTCAGGCGAAGGCGTGGCGGGCGGCTTCAAGGACGATGCCTGTCTCGGCCTGGCCATGAGCGGTGGACACGAACGCGGCCTCGAACTGGCTGGGGGGAAGCCAGACGCCGGCCTCGAGCATGGCGCGGTGAAACCGTCCGAAGCAGACCGTGTCCGAGCTTGATGCGCTGGTGAAGTCGGTTACCCGCTGGCCGGTGAAGAACCAGGTGAACATGGAGCCCACCCGGTTTACCGTCATTGGGACTCCCGCTTCTTTTGCAATTCGGCCTACTCCTTCAGCGATGAGCGTGGTGGTTTCTTCGAGGCCGGAGTAGACCTCTTCCTCATGGGCGATGAGGTGGCGCAGGGTAGCGATGCCGGCGGCCATCGCCAATGGATTGCCGCTGAGGGTTCCCGCCTGATAGACGGGGCCTAGCGGGGCGAGGAACTCCATGATGTCGGCGCGTCCGCCGAAGGCTCCGCAGGGCAGGCCGCCGCCGATGATCTTGCCTAAGGTCGTCAGGTCGGGCTGGATGTTGTGGAGCTGCTGTGCTCCGCCGAGCGAGAGGCGGAAGCCGGTCATCACCTCATCGAAGATCAGCAGCGCGCCGTGCCGCGTTGCGAGCGCGCGCAAGCCTTCGAGGTAGCCGGGCGCGGGCGGGATGGTGCCGGCGTTGCCAACAACAGGCTCGACGATGATGCAGGCGATCTCGTGCGGGCGGGCAGCGAAAGCTTCGGCGGCCGCGCCCAGATTATTGAAGGGGAGCGGGAGGGTATGCATCGCGGTTTCGGCGGGAACGCCTGCCGAACCGGGGATGCCAAGAGTGGCGACGCCGCTGCCGGCTTTGACCAGCATGGCGTCGGAGTGGCCGTGATAACACCCCTCGAACTTGACGACGAAGTTGCGCCCGGTAAACCCGCGGGCGAGCCGGATGGCGGACATGCAGGCCTCGGTGCCGGAGGAGACGAAGCGAAGTCTTTCGATCGAGGGGAAGCAGCGGATGGTGAGTTCGGCGAGGTCAGCTTCCGCGGCGATGGAGGCTCCGAAGCTTGCGCTCTCTGCGGCGGCGCGCTGGATGGCATCGACGACCGGCGGGAAGGCATGGCCGAGGATCATAGGGCCCCAGGAGCCGAAGAGGTCGAGATA
>DATAVY010000160.1:0-3246 GCA_036267495.1 Edaphobacter sp. | reverse complement strand
GAGGCGTTGACGTAGTAGAGGAAGTTGTTGGCGTCGGTGTGGGCGATATCGGCAGCGATGGCTTTGTCGACGTAGGCTTCGACCTGGGCGCGGGTGGGGTAGTTCTTCTGGAGCTGCAGAGGAGCGCCGCCGGCGATGACGAGGAGGTCGCTTGCGCCGCGAAGACCTTCTTCGGGCTCAGTGGTGTAGTTGCCGTTATTCCAGGCCGGATCGTGCTTGATGATCTGCATGGACATGTAGCGCCACATGCGATTGCGGCCGGCGAGCTCGACCGGGAGGCAGGCGAAAGGGGCGAGGGCGTCGGCGAATTGCGGGTAGGTTTCGCCCCAGACGAAGGACTGCATGCACCCCATTGACGTGCCGAGGATGAGGCGGAGGTGATCGACGTGCAGGCCCTGGGTGAGCATGGTGTGCTGGGACGCGACCATGTCGTCGTAGTCGTACTGGGGGAACTTCATGCGGAGGCCGTCGGAGGGTTTGGAGGATTCGCCGTGGCCGATGTCGTCGGGGAGGATGAGGAAATATTTCGTGATGTCGAAGGGCTGGCCGGGGCCGAAGAGGACGTCGGAGAAGACGGGGTTCATCAGCGAGTGCGCGCTGCCGCCGGTGCCGTGGAGCAGGAGGATGACGTTATCGGTGTGGCCGGCCGCATCGCGATGAGGTTTGCCGAGAGTGATGTAGTGGAGGTGAAGTTTCTCGATGGTCTCGCCGTCCTTGAAGTGGAAGTTGGCGATGTCGTAGGAGCCGTCCTGGGTGGGCCATTTGCTGGCCGGGCGCTGCTGGGCATTGGCGATGGCCGCGGCTGCGACGAGCGCGAAGAGGACGAGGCGGGTGATCATGATGAAGTTTCTCCGGGTCGGTGGGATAGCAGCGTGTGTGGGTTTCCAGGTCAGTTTTGGGGCTAATCTGACTGGGACGAAGGAGCGTCGCTTAAAGTTTTTACTCCTGCATGTTTTCCTGGGCACGGACGAAGGCGTAGTCGCTGACGTGAACCCATCCGCGGAAGGGATGATTGACGTCGGCGATGGCAAGCAGGACGAGCGTGATGAGCATGGTGAAGGAAAAGACCTGGATGGTGTGCAGGATGGCGTTTCCTGAACCGAACATGGAGGCGGAGGCGATGGTGAGGAATGCTCCGATGAGGAGCACTCCCCAGAAGATGGTGGGGAGGCGGTAGCTGCTTTCGAGCAGGCGGGTGCGGCGATGTTCGGTGAGCGAGCTGAGCTCAGAGAGCGCGTGGTCTTCGGCGACGATCTCGGAGGGAGTGGCGAGCTTGACGGACATCAGGGTCTTCCACATGGCCTGATTGATGTCATGGCTCTCCTCCGGTATGCCGTCGTTGGCCATCTCGGGCCAGTCCTCGGTGATGACGACGCGGGCGTAGGAGCGGGACTCAAGCTGGAGCTGGACGCGCTGCTGTTCGGGGAGACCTTCTGCGAGGCGGTAGACGTTTCTGAGGGCGCTGGCTTCGAGGTCGACGTTGAGGTTGGCGGCGCCGAAGTCAGTCCAGACGGTGTAGAGCATGAAGCCGAGGATGACCGCGTAGGTCGTGCCGATGATGTTGAGCTGCCAGCCGATGAGATCGTTGTGGGCCTGGCGTTTTTCTCGCGGCCAAAGGCGGTTCAATCCGATCATGAAGAGCATGGAACCCGTCACCATGGCGATGAGGGTGAAGATGTTCGCGGTTAAGGTCAGCATCAACGAGAGGTTCTCCGGATGACTTCCAAGCTTATCGAATTTTTGGCGGAATGGTTGAGCTAAATTCTGCCGGGGTTCGACGCGGTCTGGAAGATGAGATCTGCATCCAAGCTGGAGAGGTCAGTTTGCGAAAGGGTGTCTGGTGAAACCTATGGGCGATCTTTATACGTTGCAGGACCCGACGAAACAGTATCCGCGGCCGAAGTTCAAGCGGCAGACGCAGAGAGTTCCCGGTCTCGACAAGAAGATGACGCCGAAGGCCGATCATGGCGAGACGAGTTATCGCGGGAGCGGGCGGCTGCCGAACCGGAAGGCGCTGGTGACGGGCGGCGACTCCGGAATTGGGCGGGCGGCAGCGATTGCGTTTGCGCGGGAGGGCGCGGATGTGGCGATCAATTACTTGCCGAGTGAGGAGGCGGATGCGAGGGAGGTGATCGCGCTGATTGAGAAGGAGGGCCGGAAGGCGATTGCGCTGCCGGGCGATCTGAAGGATGAGAAGTTCTGCATGAGGCTGGTGAAGGAGGCGCATAAGAAGCTGGGCGGGCTGGATATTCTGGCTTGCATCGCGGGGCGGCAGCATGCGGTGGAGAAGATCGTCGATGTAACGACGGAGCAGTTTGAGAAGACTTACCGGATCAATGTGTTCGCGCTATTCTGGATGTGCAAGGCGGCGCTGCCGCTGATGCCGCCGGGCGGAACGATCATTACGACGGCGTCGATCCAGGCGACGCATCCGAGTCCGCAGCTGCTGGACTATGCGCCGACGAAGGCTGCGATTCTCGCGTTTACCCGGGCACTGGCGCGGCAGGTTGCGGGGGATGGGATACGGGTGAATGCGGTGGCTCCGGGGCCGGTGTGGACTCCGCTGCAACCGAGCGGAGGACAGCCGCCGAAGAAGATTCCGGATTTTGGGTCGGAGACGCCGATGAAGCGGCCGGGGCAGCCGGTGGAGATGGCTCCGTTGTATGTGCTGCTGGCTTCGCAGGAGTCGAGCTATGTGACGGGCGAGGTGTATGGGGCTACGGGTGGGCTGGAGATTTCTTAGTTTTGATGAGCCTGTGCGCCGTCATGGAGACAGCAGATTCCTCCGCTGCGCTGCGGAATGACAAAAAAATAGCTGCGGAATGACAAAAAAATAAAGGCGCCGCTTCCATTGAGGGCGGCGCCTTTCGACTTGCCGATTCGAGTTTGATGGTTAGTTGGCGGCGTCTCGTTCGTTTTTCTCTGCGGGGATCTTTTCGGGTGTGGTGAGGGGTTTGGTGATGTCGTCGAGGTAGTCGGGGACGCCGTCTACGCGGATGAGCGAGGGGTAGCGCTCCCCGTCGTGGTAGTCGAGGTTGGCGGTGGTGACGAAGGTATCGCCCTGGAGGATGAGGTGGATGGGTTCGGATTTACCTTTGGCGTCTTTGATGGCGGTCTTGAGGGCGTCGCCGGAGAAGATGTTGCCGTTGACGGCGATGATCTTCTGACCGGGAAAGAGCTTCGCTTTATCGGCGGGGCCGTTCCAGCGGACGTCGGCGATATTGCCTTCCGCGTTGACTCGGATGC
>DATAVY010000159.1:0-5186 GCA_036267495.1 Edaphobacter sp. | reverse complement strand
GCCTTCCTGAGCGGCTTTTTCTTTTTCCGCAACGTAAAGCGCATCCGATTCCGAGGATGGCGGGGCGGGGCTAGGGCTGGCTGCGGCGGGAACGGTCGTGAATTGGCTCTGGGGAGTTGGAGCAGGGCTCGGAGGGAGCGTGACCGAAGATGGCGGCACGAGGGCAGTGGCCGCCGAGGAAGGCGGTGCGGGAAGCACCAGGTTTGCTGGCGGAACGTAGTTGAGAACCCTGGGTTTGGGGGTAAGGACCTCGACGCGGAAGTCATCCGGGGTGACGTTGAGCGGCATGTCGGTCTTATTGGTGATGCTGACATCGGCACGGGTGTAGCTGCCCTCGTGGCTGACGGCGACCATGACTGTAAAACGTGGGGTGGTGAGGACCTTGTAGTTGTGGCCGTGAAGGGTTTCGCTGGTGCAACCGGTATTGGGCTCGCAGCGGATGACGTTGTCAGGAAGGATGGTCTTGGGAATGCTGGCGGCAAGGGAGAAGGTGGCGGGGCCGAGAACAGCGGCAAGGGAGAGTTTCTGAAGGAGCGTCATTGGGCCTCCTGCGGTAACTGCAGTGCTGGTAACTTAGCAGTTACCGATGAGGTACATAACTACTCAATAGTTGTAGCCGTGAAAACGCGAAGGGTTGCGAGCGTGCGCCGCAGCGTCGCTTGCAACCCTTCGCGAAGGTGTAGGTGTATTGGTACGGGACTTCACTGCGAGTTTTCTGCAGCTTGCCGCAGGAGGGGTTAGGCGGGCTGGATGTTTGCAGCCTGCTTGCCCTTGGGGCCAGTGGTGATATCAAACGTTACGCGCTGGCCTTCCTGGAGAGATTTGAAGCCGCTGGAGTTAATTGCCGAGTAGTGCGCGAAGAGATCCTCTCCACCGTCTTCCGGGGTGATGAAGCCAAAGCCTTTTGCGTCGTTGAACCATTTCACTGTTCCTGTTGCCATAATGCATCCTGCTTTCGTGTAGGCGATATTTCGCCATTGCTATAAGCGTAGCAGGATGTGAGCCAATTTCAATCAATAAGATTATAGGTTTTCGTTATAGAGAGGCCTTGCGGGCATTTTGATTCGGCGCGGGGGCATTCAACTTCGCCGGAGAGAAGATGCCTTTTCGGCCGATTTCAGGCCAAACTGGCCATAAATCCGAGTATTGCGCCCACTCTATCCAACGAAAGTGCGATGGACGGGAGCCTTCGTAAGTGAGAGCTTTTGTTAGGTTAGGCGAGGTAGTTCTCAATGATTCGGCAGGCGCACCTGGAAGCGGCGAAACATCATCTTGAGGCGGCGAGTAAGCATCTTGACGCCGCTGGCAAGTATAAAGACGGCGAGGATGAGGACGCCGACAGGTTTTCCGATGAGGCCCAGGCCGCTTCGAGGATTGCCGACGGCAAATCGACTGAGGCGCACTGGAAGTCGCGGAAGGCGGCCGGGGAGAAGACGGTTGGGTGAAGGAATGGGAGTCTATCCGACGTGGCCGTGACGGATTCAAAGACCTGATAGGCTTGCCGAAACGGGAGTGTCTGGAGTGTCTATGGACGCGTTTTGGCGAGCGAGGATGGCGGTAGCATCGGCCGCCAAAGGATGGTTGTGCGTCTGGCTATTTTTGCTGGCGTGGCAGACGGTTAATACCTTAAGGTTCAGCAGCCATGCAAAGATCACAGACCTTCTGTCCATCTATCTCATCTGGCTGATCGCGACGGGGCTTGTAACGCTGGCAGCGACGGTGGTTCTGATCGTCCCTTACGTCTGGTTGCGTGGGGTGGAGACTTTGCTTCAGAGACCGTGGCTCATGTATATCGAATCGGGAGTAGCGGCAATCTTCGCGAGCTTCGTCCTGACCCATTTTCTAAAGCCAACCGCTGAGACGTTCCTGCGGAACTTCATACCTTATCTGATATTTGCGTTGGCAATTTCTTTAGCGAGCAGTGCGTTCTACTTGAGAAGCGTGAAGAGCATGGCGAAACAAGCGGAGATGGCATGAAGACTGATCCGAAGACAGAGGAAAGAGGATGATGCGAAGAGGTGCTTTTCTGTTAGCGATATTTGCCGTGCTTGTTGCCGCGCCGATCGCGCAGGCTGCGCAAACCAGCGATGACGCGACCGGACGCTGGAGCGCGCAGCGGGCGAACGACTGGTATGCGCAGCAGCCGTGGCTGGTGGGAGCGAACTTTATTCCTTCGGACGCGATCAATGAGCTGGAGATGTTTCAAGGGGCGACGTTCAATCCGACGCTGATCGACAAAGAGCTGGGGATGGGCGAGGGCATCGGGATGAATACGATGCGGGTGTTTCTGCAGGATCAATTGTGGCAACAGGATTCAAAGGGATTCGTTAACCGGCTGAATATTTTTCTAGATATTGCAGCGAAGCACCACATACGACCGTTACTGGTGCTGTTCGATTCGTGTTGGGAGACGGACCCGCACCTTGGGCCGCAGCATCCACCGATTCCAGGGATACATAATTCGGGTTGGGTGCAGAGTCCCGGAAAGGCGCGATTGCAGGACAGGAGCGTTGAGCCGCAGCTTGCGGCTTATGTGAAGGGCGTGGTGGGGGCGTTTGCGAAGGATGACCGCGTGCTGGGATGGGACATCTGGAACGAGCCTGCGGGGCGGGGCGGCGATACGCTGCAGGATGAGCCGGCGAAGATCAGGAGAGTAGACGAGCTGCTGCCGAAGGCGTTCGAATGGGCGCGGTCGGTGCATCCGACGCAGCCGCTGACGAGCGGCGTGTGGGATGGGAACTGGAGCGATCCGGCGAAGGAGCGATCGACGACGAAGATTCAACTGGCGGAGTCGGATGTGATTACGTTTCATAATTACGGATGGCCGGAGGAGTTTGAGGCGAGAATTCTGGAGCTGAAGCCGCTGGGCAGGCCAATTATCTGCACGGAGTACATGGCTCGGGGAAATGGGAGCACATTCGACGGCAGCTTGCCGATCGCGAAGAAATATAACGTTGGCGCGATCAACTGGGGACTGGTGGCGGGCAAGACGCAGACGTATTATCCGTGGGACTCGTGGCAGAGACCGTATGTGCTGATCCAGCCGACGATCTGGTTTCATGAGGTGTTCAAGCAGGATGACACGCCGTACCGGCAGCATGAGGTGGATTTGATTCGGGAGTTGACAGGGCGAGGGACGGCGGCTGGCGGAGCGGGCGCTCCTTAGGGTTTTTCCGGAGTGCTGCTGCCTGAGGCGTGACGTTCTGGGATGTGACGTTCTGGGGTGTGACGTTCGAGGTATTCGTCGAGGGTGTTGAGGCCGGAGTTGGCCAGGAGATGACCGAGGGTGTCGTCGTCTCCGTAGCCGGGAGCGAAATGGAGGCCGTAAAGACGGCGGAGCTCGAGGACGGTGGTGCTGGTGCGCGCCTGGTAGGCGGCGTTGGTCTCGTTGGCAGGATTGCCGGTGGGTGGTTCAGCTTCGTTTTCGCCGAGGAGTGCGTCGGGGGAGTTGGGCATCGGGTTGGCTCCTTTCTGCGAGTTTGGAAGAGAGATGCAGGATGGGTGCGAGGGTTTGTCTGAGCTGCAGCGGCGCCTGCCATTCGCCGGGGTTTTGCGCGATCTCTGGAGGGGGGCGGTCGCGGGAGGGTTTTCGATGCGATTATGGAGACACTGCGTTTTGTAAAAGAGGTCTCGTTGAGGGAGTTATGCTGCTAAATCTGAATTCACGATTTGTGGGGAACGTCTATATCATCCGATGCGCCGGGCGCGTGGTTCTGGGCGAAGAGGTAAAGGCGCTTGAGGCGGCGTTGGAGGCTGGCACGCGTGAATTTGTGAGGATCGTGCTGGACCTGAGCGAGGTCAACCGGCTGGACAGCATTGCCATGGGACTGCTGGTGCGATATGCCGAACGCCTGGGCAAGGCCGGTGGCGGATTGCGGCTGGCCGCGGCGCCGCCGTTTGTGGTGAACCTGCTGAATATGACGAAGCTCTCGACCATACTGCCGAATTATGCGACGGAGGAAGAGGCGATCGTCTCTTTTCTGAGACAAGAGCCGGCGGAGAAAACACAGGCGAGACACGGGGAACGAGTGATTGTGGTGGATGAGTCGGCGGACCTGTGCACGTTTGTGCGGACAATACTGACGCAGCATGGCTATGATGTGAAATCGACTTGCTCGTACCGAGATGCGAGGATTCTGCTCGGAGTGGACACGGTGGAGTACATCCTTGTGGGGCCGGGGAATCCTCAGCTTTCGTCGGAGATGGTTTTGAAGACGCTGACGGGATTGGCTCCGAAGGCAAAGGCCCTGCGACTCGCTGCGGATTTCAAGATACAGGATGCCCGCGAGGCAACGGACGCCTTGCTGCAGATGTTTGGCGGAAGCGGAAGTTAATTCAATCTCTTGCAGGAGCGCCGATTTGATCCGTAGTCTCGTTGCGTATTCCTTTCCCGTTCTGTTCGCTTCCCCGCTTCGATCAGGCGAGGGTTGCGGCGACTCCGCCGATGGGGTTCGCAGGAGATGGCGTAGCAATCATTCTGAGCTGTGTCTGGAGCGTGAAGAAATGCAGATGAAACGAAAAGCGCGTGTGCCGGTTCGGATTGCAATGCTTATCGGAGCTCTCGCCTTGCTGACTTCCACGCTGGCGGCGGATGCGCAAGCGGTGCCGGCTGCGGAGTTCAGGCTGGCATTGATGCCTCTCCCCAGCTCGATGACGCAGGGCGAAGGCGCGCTCATTGTGACTCCTGCTGGAGGCGCTGGTTCGACGTTCACCTATATCTATGATCAGAAACACGACGCACGTCTCGAAGCTGCTGTGAAACGCGCTCTCCTCCAGCTGGGCCGAACCTGCGGTGGAGATGTGCTGCGATCCACGGTCGATCATCCCAATCCTGCGAACCCCTCGCTCACCATAAGCGTTGCCGGACAAGCCGACGCGGTGCAGACTCTCGATGAGGACGAGAGTTATCACTTGAACATCACTGCACAAGCAGCCCGGCTTACCGCCGCGACCGACACGGGGGCGATGCATGGACTTCAGACGATTTTGCAATTAGCCGCGAACCGGCACGGCGCCTGCGTACTTCCCGCGGTGACGATCGGCGATACGCCACGTTTTCGCTGGCGCGGGTTCATGATTGATGTGAGTCGTCATTTCGAGCCGGTGCAGGTGATTGAACGAACGCTCGACGGCATGGCCGCGGCCAAGCTCAATGTGTTTCACTGGCATCTCAGCGACGATCAGGG
>DATAVY010000158.1:0-7390 GCA_036267495.1 Edaphobacter sp. | reverse complement strand
ACCAACCTCCCCGACAGCTTCGCCAGCTACTCCGAGTTCGAGAACTACGTCAACCTCCTCATCAAGACCAACTCCATCGACAACGCGAAAAAAATCTGGTGGGACGTCCGCCCCCATCCCTTCTTCGACACCGTCGAAGTCCGCATCTGCGACATCCCCCTCCGGGCACACGAGACCATCGCCATCGCCGCGCTCATCCAGGCAACTGCCTGCAAGCTCTGGCGGCTCCACTCAAAAAACGTCGACTACCGCCAATACTCCCGCGCTCTTTTAATGGAGAACAAGTTCCGCGCCGTCCGCTACGGCCTCGACGGCAAGATGATCGACTTCGGCAAGCAGATCGAAGTCCCCGCCCGCGAGCTCATCCTCGAATACCTCGCCTTCGTCGACGACGTCCTCGACGAACTAGGCAGCCGCAAAGAGATCGCCTACATCCACACCATGCTCCATCAGGGCAGCGGCGCCGACCGCCAGCTCAAAGTCTTCCGCGAAACAGGTGACCTAAAAGCTGTAGTCGATTACATGGCGGCCGAGACCAAAGCTGGTCTATAAACATGGCACAGGCAAGAACGCGTATCCTAGAAGCGTGCTTTACAGAAAAGATGGAACCAATGGTTGATCAGGCAATACAAGCAATACCAGACCTCCGCACCACCGCCTTCCCGCCCGAGTTCACCCCCGGCGCGCGCAACGCCGTCACCACCTGTCTGCGCATCCAGCCCGACGAGAAGGTCACCCTCATCACCGACGAGCGCTGCCTTATCATCGCCGCCTCCCTCGCCGCCGAGCTCGACCGCATTGGCTGCACCTGGAACTCCTTCGTCCTCGAAGCCATCGCCCCTCGTCCCCTCACTGAAATGCCGGCGGTCGTCCTCGCAGACATGGAGACCTCGCAGGTCAGCATCTTCGCCGTCGAAGTCCAGCCCAACGAACTGCACAGCCGTATGCAGATGACCGACGTCGTCAACCGCCGCCGCATGCGTCACGCTCACATGGTGAACATCACGCCAGAGATCATGACCCAGGGCATGCGTGCCGATTTCCTCGCCATCGATCGTCTCTCCCAGGCCGTCCTCGACAAGGTCCGCGCCGCCACCTACGT
The DNA here is from genome assembly GCA_036267495.1 of Edaphobacter sp. Lineage (GTDB taxonomy): Bacteria > Acidobacteriota > Terriglobia > Terriglobales > Acidobacteriaceae > Edaphobacter. The sequence continues at coordinate 6,288 of DATAVY010000158.1, read as the reverse complement.
CCGCGCCACTACGCCGGCCGGCACGGACATCCACACTCAGCTCAACCCCGAGTACCGATGGTTCAAAACCTCAGGCATCATCTCCACGGAAAAATGGGGCAATCTCCCCGGCGGCGAGTGCTTCACCGCGCCCGGCGAAGTCAACGGCGTCTTCGTCGTCGACGGCGTAGTCGGCGACTTCCTTTGCGCGCGCTACGGCATTCTCCGCGCCCATCCCCTCACCATCAACATCGAAGCCAACCGCATCACCCGAGTCTCCAGCGAAAACAAGGCCCTCGAGCGCGACTTCTGGGCCTACACCCACACCGACGAAAACTCCGACCGCGTTGGCGAGTTCGCTATCGGCACCAACATCGGCGTCGAGCGCGTCATCGGCAACATCCTGCAGGACGAAAAATTCCCCGGCATCCACATAGCCTTCGGCGATCCCTACGGCGCCCACACCGGAGCCCCGTGGAAATCCTCCACGCACATCGACGTCGTCGGCCTCGAGTTCAGCATATGGCTAGGCGACGCCGACGGCGAAGAACAGATTATGCGCGACGGCCAGTTCCTCCTCGACGCCTAACCGCTGGTCCACGTTTTCTCATCTCACATTCGTTTCCCTTCGATTCCTCTCGTTGGCTTCAGATAAAGAGTTTGGAGCAAGAATGTTACAGATCGAAACACTTGTAGGGAGATCAGAACGGCGCGAAAATAAAAGTGATGCAAGCAGAGAAAATGGACAAAGAAAAAATTCTAGAGATTCTGCGTGATCATGCCCCGGAGTTGAGAGAAGCGGGCCTGATCCATCTGCGTCTCTTTGGGTCAGTCGCTCGCGGCCATGCAAATCCTCGATCCGACATCGACCTGCTGGCCGATTTTGATCCTTCAAAACCGATCACGCTTGTCACACTGGGGAGACTCGAAAGCGACCTGACTGCATTACTTGGTACGAACGTCGATCTTTCGTCGCCCGATTGGATGAGAGAACCCATTCGCAAGCAGGCTCTTCAGGAGGCCGTCGTTGCCTTTTAGGGATGCCCAAATGCATTTCCAGGACATCCTCGACAGTATCGCGCTGATCGATCTCTTTCTTGAGGGGGTGGAATTCGAAGCATATGAGGGTGATCTCAAGACCAAGTCTGCCGTTGAACGCCAACTGCAGATCATAACCGAAGCCGCATACCGGCTAGGCGACGAAGCAGAGATATTGTGCCCTGGACCGGACTGGAAAGGATTCATGGGAATGGGAAACGTTCTAAGGCATGGTTATCACAAGGTGGATGACAGGATTGTTTGGGACACCGTGAAGACTGATCTGCCAGCGCTTCGAAAAGCCGTGTCGAGTGTTCTCTCCCATGAGCAGAAAGAGAGATAAAGATTTCACTCGTCCGTGAAGCCTCAGAAGCAAGCCAGTCGTCCAATCCAGCTATGAACAAAAAACAACTAGGCAACTCCGGCCTCCACCTCTCCCCTATCGGCTTCGGAGCATGGGCCATCGGCGGCGGCGACTGGGTCATGGCATGGGGCGATCAGGACGACAACGACTCCATCGCCGCAATCCACAGAGCCCTCGATCTCGGCATCAACTGGATCGACACCGCCGCGGTCTACGGCTTAGGTCACTCCGAAGAGGTCGTGGGCCGGGCACTCAAGACAACCTCGCACAAGCCCTATGTCTTTACCAAGTCGACCATGGTCTGGGACGAAAAGGGAGAAGTGACCAATTCGCAGAAACAAATCCGCAGCGAGTGCGAAGCCAGTCTTCGCCGCCTGCAGGTCGAAGCCATCGATCTCTACCAGATCCACTGGCCCAAGCCCGACGAACATGTCGAAGAGGGCTGGTCTGTCATGGCCGACCTCCAGCGCGAAGGAAAAGTTCGCTGGATCGGCGTCTCCAACTTCAGTATCGAGCAGATGGAACGGGTCATGAAGATCGCTCCCATCACTTCGCAGCAGCCACCCTATTCCATGATTAACCGCACCTACGAAGCCGAAAATCTCCCCTTCTGCCTCAAGCACAACATCGGCGTCATCAATTACTCCCCCATGCACTCCGGCCTGCTCACGGGAGCCATGTCCAAAGAGCGCGTCGCTGCCTTCCCAACGAATGACTTTCGCCGCAACGCGAAAAACTACCAGGAGCCCTACCTCTCCCGCAATCTCGCCATCGCCGACAAGCTCAGAGAGATCGGCGCCCGTCACAATGTCGCCGCCGGAGTCATTGCCATCGCGTGGACCCTCCACAATCCAGCCATCACCGCAGCCATCGCCGGCGGCCGCAGCCCGAAACAAGTCGAAGGCATAATCCCCGCCGCAACCTTTCGTCTCACCGACACCGAATACGTCGAGATCAACGCCTTCCTCGCTGCGCACCCCGAGCCATAGAAAAGCATCCCACCCGGCGGCATCCAAACCATCCTAATTCTGACCCTGAGCTTGCCGAATGGGGAAGAACCCCTGCATTTTTCGCTACGCGCAATTCTCCGCAACCCAACAAACCAACGACAGCCGCTACACTAACTCCCATGCTGCAGCCCTACCGCGACCGATTCAACGCGCACTTCACCCAGGCCGCCTACCAGGACCTCCTGGCCCGCCTCAACACCCTCACCCGCACCACGATCGATTTCCGCGTCGCCGAAACTCCCTGCTTCTTCTCCCGCGAACTCATCGGCGAACTCACCGAAACCGGCGCAGCCCTCACCCGCCAGCTCCTCGACAACCCCGCCTACCTCCAGGCCTCCAGCCAAACCATTCCGGGCCGATTCAATGTCCCAAACGAGAATTCCCACCCTAACTTCATGACCGTCGACTTCGGTCTGGTCCGCGACTCCGGCGGCGCCCTCACTCCAAAATTAGTCGAGCTCCAGGCCTTCCCCTCCATCTTTGGCTATCAGGACATCCTCGCCCGCCAGTACATCGAAGCCTACAACCTCGACACCAATCTCACCTGGCACCTCGGCGGCCTCGACGAACAAACCTACTGGCAACTCTTAAAAGAAGTCATCGTCGCCGATCACGATCCTGAAAACGTGGTCCTCCTCGAGATCGAACCCCGCCACCAGAAAACTCTTCCCGACTTCCACGTCTACGAAGACAAGCTCCACATCGCAACCGTCGACATCGCCAGCCTCAGCAAACAGGGCAGACGCCTCTTCTATAAACGCAAAGGCCGCGATATCCCCATCCACCGCATCTACAACCGCGCCATCGTCGACGAGCTCCAGCGCAAAAACATCCAACTCCCCTTCGACTACCGCGATCCCCTCGATGTCGAGTGGTCCGGCCATCCGAACTGGTACTTCCGCATCAGCAAATTTTCCCTTCCTTATCTCCATCACCCTTCCGTCCCCAAAGCTGTCTTTCTCGATGATTGGTTCGCCCGCCGCAACCTCGAAGGCCTCCCCGAAGACCGCGGCAAGCTTCTCCTCAAACCCCTTTACTCCTTCGCAGGAAAGGGAATCCAGTTCGCTCCCACCGACGCTGAACTCAACGCAATTCCGTCGGCCGACCGTCATCTCTATCTATTACAGGAGCGAGTCGCCTTCGAACCCACCATCCAGACCCCTCACGGCCTCACCCAGGCCGAGATCCGCATCATGTATCTCTGGCCCGACGGCGGCGCTCTCCAGCCCGCCATCGCCCTTGTCCGTCTCGGGCGCGGACTCATGATGGGCGTGGATCACAATCGCGACAGGCTATGGGTCGGCAGCTCCGCGGCCCTCACCCCTCCGTTGTAGCAGGGAACCCCCGAAAATATGATGGAAGTAACTCTCTATTGGGGTACACTCCAGTGTGGTACACAAGCGCCCATCGCGGGGCCGGAACCCGCGAAGCGGTAAAAGGAGGACAAGTGGCTCAGTGGCAGATGCCAGCCGGAGATAATCCAGTTCGCACAGCAGTTCGTTTCCCCATGAAGCTTGCAATCCGCCTCCAGACCGAGCAGGGCGAGATGGAAGCAATGACGGAAAACATCTCCGCTAACGGCTTGCTCTTCGTTGGCGAGGAGTTACCGCCATTGGAAGCCAAAATTGAGTTCACAATAGCAATGCCCTCGGCCGTCATGGGAACCGAAAAAGATGTAACCATACACTGTATCGGGCGGGTCGTGCGCCACTATCTGCAAGGTGGTCAGAAAAAAGCCGCCGCAGTGATCGACGAGTATTTTCTAAAGGCATGACGACTATGACCGTAGTTAACATCGATCCAACCCGGGGCAGCGAGGAAGTTCCAGAAGATAATGCACACGTCGGCATCCGAGTCATTCTCGCCGATTCCCAGGCCATCTATCGCGTCGGCATGAAGAAGGTCTTCGCTCTTGAAGATGATATTCGCGTCGTCGCCCAGGTCGAGACGCTCACCAATCTCTACGCCGCTCTCCAACGCTACCCCACCGACGTCGTCGTCCTTGAAGGTCAGCTCATCGCCGGCACTATCGACGCGATCCCGGAACTGATCCGCCAGCACCCCGAAGCCAAGCTCATCGTTCAGGTCAGCGAGGCGGACGAGGCCAACACCGTCGAGCTCTATCGCCGCGGTGTTCGTGGCGTCGTTCCACGCTCCATTTCGCCCGATCTCCTCATCAAATGCGTCCGCAAGATCGCCGAAGGCGAAACCTGGATCGACAATCAATCCATCAGCTGGGTCATCGAAGCCTACCGCGCCCAGGCCACCAACCTTACCGATCCCAAGGTTCAGCCCAAGCTCTCCAAAAAGGAGCTGGCCATCATCAGCTGCATCACCCGCGGCATGCGCAATAAGGAAATCGCTTATCAGATCGGCACCACCGAGCAGGTCATCAAGAATTACCTGCGCAAGGTCTACGACAAGCTCGGCGTCTCCGATCGTCTGGAGCTTGCTCTCTACTGCCTGCACCATGAGCTCCTCAAGAAGTACCTCGTCGACGAACCTCCAATCCCGGCACAGACCGAGCCGCTCCAACCCCTCCGCGCCAAAATGTAAGTTCGGATTTCAGCGAAGCGGATGTTGGACAGCTTCTCAAGTCCCTGCGAATTTCGTTGCGATCCTCTCTGTCGAAGACCTCGCGGCGCGAGAGTCAAGAAAGCGATTGCAAAAAAACAAGCTTAAAACATTTGTTTATCTTGCAATCGGCTGCGGCCTCCTATATACAGAAATTTCCGGGAATCTCTTGCAGGTCATCTGTTGCAGTTCGCTCACAACGTAATTAAAAGAGAAAAATTGCATTTTTTCTTCCAATGGACCTTCGAAAAGCTGTCCATCTGTTTGTTTTCCTGGAGGATTCGTGTGACGAAACGTATTCGGGGTGCTCGGCCCTATTTCACGCTGCCAATTACAGAGAAAGTTCTTCGCTTAGATTTTTTTCTTGCCGGCTCCAGCCCCAAACCGGCTAAGCAGCACATCTGTATTCAGCCCATTCTTCGGTACTGCATCTTTCGCCGGTGACGAACCGATTTCTCCGCGAATCATTCTGTGTGATGACCATTAAACAGGGGATTCGCTATTTTCTAACCTGGAAGCTTGCACTATAGTTACGTCCATTAATTCCACTGAGCAAAAAAGTTACACCAAGAATTCTCACCTCGCCGTACTTAAGCACCACGCGCTGCTTCCTTAAAAACTGAGCAGGACAAGGCAGCTCGCGAAACATCCTCAAATAAGGCAGCACATATCTGAATTTTTTTGGGAGGTTGCTTTGACGAAACGTATCTGGGAGACCGCTCTTTTGTTACTGTTGTCGCTCTGCACAGCCAACAGTTTTGCCCAAAACTCGACAACATCCCTGCGAGGGGTTGTTAGTGATCCCACCGGGGCTCTTGTGCCTGGAGCGAAAATAACACTGCTTGAACCCGCCACAGGGCAAACGTTCGCCGCGACATCCAATACCAGCGGCGAGTATCAGTTCACTCAGATATCTCCGGCCAAATACAATATCGCGGTCACCGCAACCGGCTTTGGTACGCAAACCAAGATTGCCGAACTGCTGGTGAATCAGCCGGCGACCATCAATTTCACTCTTAGCGTCTCGACCACCCAGGAGGTGCTCAACGTCACCGCTGAGGCCCAGACGATTAATACCACCGACGCAAGCATCGGCAATGCCTTCAACAACGAAACCATCATGCAATTGCCTAGCGAGGCGAGGAATCCGCAGACGCTCCTTTCATTGCAGCCCGGCGTCCTTTTTCTGGGTAAAAGCAATGGATTGGGTAATGCCGATGCTCTCGACAGCCGCAACGGCGCTGTCAGCGGCGCTCGTCCGGACCAGACCAACATCACTCTCGATGGTGTGGACAACAATGACCAGGTTACGCCATCCGCCTT
>DATAVY010000157.1:0-5804 GCA_036267495.1 Edaphobacter sp. | reverse complement strand
CTTGCCCACGTCCTGCGAGCGTTCGCGAGTGGTAATCAACAACGCATCCTTCGTCTGCACCACAACAAGGTTGCTCACGCCAACCAGCGCAATCACCTTGCCCGGAGCATGAACATAATTGCCGGTCGAATCGATCGAGATGCAAAGCGGATCCTCCCCCTCGAAGACATTCGCAACCGATATCTTCTCCGGAGGACAGTCCGCCACATGCTCATGCAGCGCCGACCACGAGCCCAGATCGTTCCACTCGAAGTCGCCGGGCAGACAATAGATCTCCGCGCCCGCTTCGCCCTTTGCCGAACGCGGCTCGAGCACGGCATAGTCGATGCTGATGTTCTCGCACTGCGGATAAACTTCGGCGAAGACACGATCGAACTCCGCCTTCGAAGCTCCGTGCGCTTCAGCAATCCGCTCAAGCAGCGGAGCCATCGCCGGACGATACTCGCGAATCGCATTAGCCAGCGTCCGCGCGCTCCACAGAAAGATCCCGCTGTTCCACGCATAGTTGCCCGACTCGACAAACTGCTCGGCCACCGCGGAGTTGGGCTTCTCCGTAAACCGCTTCACGCGCCGCACCGCAACATCCTGCGCAGCCCCAACCTCCGCGCCGAGCTCAATATATCCGTAACCAGTCTCTGCCCGCGTCGGAGGAACGCCCAGCACAACGATCTTCTCTCCACTCGCCGCAACCGCAATGCCCGCGCGAATCACCTCAGCAAAGCGCGCCTTATTCTTCACCACGTGATCCGACGGAAAGATCCCAATCACCGTCTCAGGCTGAGTCTTCTCCAGCAGAAACGCAGCCAGCGCACACGCCGGAGCAGTGTTCCTCGCCGCCGGCTCGCTCAAAATATGCTCACGCGGAACCTCAGGAAGCTGCTCAGTAATCAGCTCATCGAGAAGGTCGTTGGTTATTACCCAAACGTCGGAGGGATCAGCCACTGGAGCAAGCCGATCCACCGTCTGCTGGATCATCGTGCGCTCGCCATCGAGCGCCAGCACCTGCTTCGCCCTCGCCCTCCGGCTGCGAGGCCAGAACCGTGTTCCACTTCCACCCGCGAGAATCACCGGGGCAAACTTCACTCCGCCCATATTCACATCTTTCATCGTAGAGGAAAACATGCTCCTCCACACCCGAAATGAATCTTGTCGCTTACAAAGGCCGCAATTCTATTCTCGCAAAGTTCACGACAGGTATCCTAGTCCGGCGAGGGCCGGTCAACATGGCTCACGATCACAACCTCCACCGGAACCTTCGCTGCTACAAGTCGCAACCCTAGCTGTTCCCGAATCGCCGTCGACAACTCCGGCCACTCCGCTGCATCTTCTGAATCAGGCGTCCACCGCAGAGTAACCCTGTACCTTCCTGGCATCCCCGTGCGGTCCAATACCTGGCGGCCGGTCGACTCCGACAGCACCTGCGCCAGGCCGGCCATCGATATTCGCTCCGCTTCCATGAACCCTGGCCGCATCTTCGTAATCAGGGCAAGCCGTTTCTTCTCAGCCTCAGTCTCCACCAGCATTTCGCCGATCTTGGAACCCCTATCTCCGACCTCCAGCAGATAAACGGCGCGCTCTCGCTTCTCTCGCGTCGACGACAGGTTAAAGCGTTCTCTCAGCAGTCGCTGCAGCATCAATCGTCGCGCATCCATATTCAGCGCCACATAAGCCGCCTCATCGTCGGCATCCATTCGCGCCTCAATATCGAAAGGGGACTCACCCCAACCTGGTGGAATTCCCAGCACGCGCCCGCTATACCAATCCAGCCCATAGGCCTCTTCAATCAGCAGCGACAACTTCACCCCATGCGCCGAAAACCCCGTCGGCGTGAAGCGCATCCACCAACTCCCATCGGCAATCTTCGACGGCTTTATAGAAGCCGCATCAAACGCGGGAACAGCAGCGACATGGTCCTGCCCAGCCGCAGCCTCCACCGACGCAGTAAAGAATCCAATCCCAACGAGCAACAACGCAAACTTCCACCAACTGGTGGACATGAGCAAACTATCCCAACGACGCAAAGTAGTCCCGCATCCGCTTCACGCCCTCGTCCACAACATCGTGCGAAACGGCGTAAGACAACCGAATATGCTCACTGGTCCCGAACGCTTCACCCGGAACAACCACAACATGCGCCTCGCTCAGCAGCTTCGCCGCCAGTTCGGTCGCCGACTTGATACCGCCCTTGCCAAGGAACCGGCTCACATTCGGATACACATAAAACGCTCCCTGCGGAACCGTGCAGGTCAGCCCGGGAATGGTCTTGAACCCCGCCAGCATCTGGTCGCGCAGCTTGATATAGTCGGCGCGAAACTCCGCCACGCACGCCTGCGATCCCGTCAGCGCCGCGATCGACGCGCGCTGCACCATGCTCGCCGTATTCGAGGTGCTCTGCGATTGCAGCTTGCTCATCGCCGCGATAATCGGTTTAGGCCCGAGCGCGAAACCCGCTCTCCAGCCCGTCATCGCATAGGTCTTCGACAGCGAGCCGAGCACGATGATGTGCTCCTTGCAGTCCGTAAACGAGCCGCCGCTGACGATCTCACCGGTAAAGTTCAGGTACACGTAACACTCATCGAGCAGCACATAAATGCCGTTCTTATGCGCCAGCCGAACGATCGCCTCCAGGTCCTCCGGGGCCATCACCGCACCGGACGGATTCGACGGCGTATTCAGGATGATCGCCTTGGTCTTCGGTGTAATCGCCGCCTCGATCATCTTTGCCGTAATGCGGAAGTTCTCGTCCTCTTTGCTCTCGACCAGCACAATCTTGCCGCCGGCATACTGGATGATGTCCTTGAACGACACCCAGTAAGGCACCGGCAGAATGACCTCATCGCCGTGATCGACGAGCACCTGGATAGCGTTGAATAGAGCCAGCTTCCCACCTGTGGTGAACACGCACTCGTCCGGCGCATAGTTCGAACCGAAGTCACACGCATGCCGATCCACAACCGCCTTGCGTACCTCGGGAATCCCCGCCACATTCGTATAACGAGTGAAGTTCTTCTCGATCGCCTCGATGGCCGCGTCCTTGATGTGCCGTGGAGTCGAAAAGTGAGGCTCACCCGCCCCAAAGTCCGACAGAGGCACGCCCTCAGACTTCAGCTTCAGCGCCGCCGCTGTGATCGCCATGGTTGCCGAAACTTCGATGCGGCCAATGCGGTCCGCAAACACCTTCGTCGCAGTTGCTGTCGTCATCTCTCTAGTTTGTCAGATTTAGCCAGCGAGATAAAGCCAGATCGCTCAGTGAACCTGCTACAGCCGGTTTGGCACCTTGGCCTTCAGCCGTTCCACCACCAGCGGAGGAACCAGCGCCGAGACATCGCCGCCAAGCTGAAAAACTCCCTTAATCAATCGCGAACTGACGTAGGTGTACTTCTCGGCAGGCATCATGAATAGCGTTTCAAGCTCAGGGTCGAGCTTCCGGTTCATCATGGCCATCTGAAACTCGTACTCATAGTCGCTGATAGCCCGAATCCCCCGCAAAACCGCCTTGGCCCCCTGCTCCCGGGCAAAATCCACAAGTAATCCGTTGAACGTAGTGACAGAAACATTTCCGAAGCCCCGGGTCGCCTCAAAGATCATCTCCTCGCGCTCAGGCACAGTAAACAGCGGCGTTCCCTTTTCTGAGTTGCGCAGAATCGCAACCACAAGCTCATCGACAATCTTCGCTCCGCGCGCAATCAGATCGAGATGCCCATTGGTCAGTGGATCGAAGGTTCCAGGGTAAATCGCCTTGATGGTATGCATGCTCCAAAAAGCATACCTCCCTTTCCCGGGAGATGAAATAAATCTATGAATTCCTGTAGTCTTGCTGGCAATCCGTGCGTCTTCCTAATAGTCGAAAGGAACTCGACGGGAGTTGAGCCCCATCTGTCCCATGTCATCACGCGCCATAACCTCCGACAGCCATTCCGCGATCCAGCAGGCGCCTGCAACGCCGCTCGATGACATGGCCTCCATCATGGCGGCGTACGAGCAGCGAATCTTCCGTTTCCATCTGATCTCGATCCGAGACCGCGATCTGGCGAAGTCTCTCACCCAGGACACGTTTGTTCGCGCCTGGTCCGCGCGCAGCACCTTTCGTGGAGACTGCTCAATCTCCACGTGGCTGATGCGAATCGCCCTCAACCTCATTCGCGATCACACCCGAACCGACCGTTTTCGCTTCTGGAAACGAGTCTCGGAGACCGCAATTGATGTATCCGACCTTTCCTCGCACCTCCCGCATCGCGACAGCTCGATCGAGTCTCGCCTCATCGCCAACGAGCAGATGGCGCTGGTGTGGGAGAGCGTCGCCCAACTCTCCGACCGCCAGCGAAGCGTCTTTCTTCTTCGTTTCCTCGAAGAGTTGGAGCTCTCTGAAATTGCCGAGATCACCGGCCTGCCGATCAGCACTGTCAAGACTCATCTCTACCGCGCCCTCGCCACCATTCGAGCCCGCCATAACGCCACACACAAGGACTCTTTATGACCCTCCACCTCACCCACGACCAACTCTGCGACCTGGTTCTCGCCAGCTCGTCCACTCAAGCGGAAAGCGCAGCGGCGGACGCCCTCGCAAGCAGCTCCGACGTTGTCCAGGCGCATCTTCTCGCCTGCCCTCTCTGCTCCGCCGAGCTGACAAGCCTGCGCGACTCGATCTCTCACTTCCGCGATGCCTCGGTCTCCTATGCCCGGCAGGAGTTTGCGCAAAGCTACGCTCAACGATCGTCCATCGCTCCGCCCCACAGTTATCTCTCGCAGCCTCTCTACTGGGCGGCCGCCGCCCTCATCTTTGTCGCCGCTCTATTCCCGCTGAGCATGCACCGGCAGCATCCAATCTCGCGCAGCTTGACGACAGCCGCCTTGTCCTCTCCGCAGAGGACTACCGAATCCGACGCTGCCCTGCTGGCCGATATCGACCAGAAAATCTCCGCCGACGTACCGGCGCCAATGGAGCCGCTTGCCGACCCGACCGCCAGTGCAACCTCCACATCCGTTCCAAGGAGCAACTGATATGCGCCTGAAACCGGCACTCTTGCTTGTCTTGCTTACGACTTTCTCTGGAGCCTTGGTTATTGCCCAGCAGCCCGAGGGAGGCTCCTCCTCCATGTCTCCCGGTCCGCATTCGCGGCCTGACCAGAGCCGCGGCAGGTGGGGGGAAGGCATTCGTCCAGGCTTCCATATCGGTCCCCCGGGAATCTGGTGGCACAACCCGGATCTGATCCAGAAGCTGAATCTCACCGCCGATCAACAGAAGCGCATGGATGACATCCTGCAACAGAATCGTTCTCAACTCATGGATCTGCGCGCCAACCTCGAAAAACAGGAGATGTTGATGGGTCCCATGCTGGCAGTTGACCAGCCCGATACCAACAGGATTCTCGCCCAGATCGATCTCACCGCTCAAGCCCGTGCGGAGCTGGAGAAAGCGAATGCCAAAATGCTTCTGGGAATCCGCAATGTGCTTACCCCGGACCAGTGGGCCAAACTTCAGGTCGAAGAGCGGGACAATCGCCGCACACGAATGAGGCCGCGCAACGCTCCTGCTGGTCCTGGTGGGTCCGGGCAACCCGAGCCCGCCGGCCCGTCAAATGGTCCTAACGATAACGACCTGATGTAAGTCCGCTTGGCGCCAAACCTGAATAGAAGCGCAGGCAGCGAAAACTGCCGGCGCTCGGAAACTCTCCGTCATCTGCGCGATCTACTTCTTGCCGCGTACTACTTCCTTCGCCTGCGCAGGTCCCTCAGTCGGTACCGGTGGAACATCGGCCGACGCTACGCCGGTAATGCCCAGCTTCTTGCGCAGCTCTGCATCC
>DATAVY010000156.1:0-3774 GCA_036267495.1 Edaphobacter sp. | reverse complement strand
ATACCGGATATGATCGACACAGATGCTCACTGAGCCTGACATCCTCGCCGCCCTCCGCGACTGCTACGACCCCGTTCTTCCCTGCAACATCGTCGATCTCGGCCTCATCCGCTCCGTCGCTATCACTCCCGACCTCGAAGCCGCCGGCTCCGGAATCCCCGGCGTCCCCCAGCGCAGCAAAGTCCAGATCACCCTCACCCCAACCAGCGAGGACGAAACCGCCAACTCCCAGCTTTGCGCCCAGATTGAAAACCGTCTCGCCGGCCTCGAAACCGTAAGCCGCACCTCAGTCACGCTCCTCAACACACCCACATGGACACCGCAAAGCATCACACCGGAAGGCCGCAGGATTCTCGGCCTCGATGGAAACCCGACCCTGGTCCAGATCCGCTGACTCATGCCCCCACGTAAACCCAAAACCCCTCCCCGCGCGCCAAAGCATCCCTTCGACCAGATCCACGGCGTAGAAACCAGCGGTCTCATCACGGCCGGCAATCTCATCACCGGACATCCCAGCGACACCCATGTCACCGCCTACTACGGCGTCGCCCCCAGCATCCTACGCACCCTCATCGACCTCTGGCGCGCCACCCCCCCACCCCACCCCATCAGCCACTACACCTTCCTCGACTTCGGAGCGGGCAAAGGCCGCGCTATGCTCGTCGCCAGCGAACTCCCTTTTCATCAGGTCATCGGCATCGAGCTTAACCCCACCCTGGCCGACATCGCCCAAAGCAATCTGGACCACTGGCTCGCCACCCACGCCGCCGACACCACCGCGCCACCCCTCGCCCCCATCCATCTCTACGAACAGGATGCCCTCACCTTCGACCTCCCCCACACCCCCACACTCGCCTTTCTCTTCCACCCTTTCGAAGCCCCCATCCTCAAGCTTCTGCTGCGCCGCATCGAATCGCGCTTCGCGAAAAAACCCGGCGCTCCCTCACCCGCCTTCGACCTCCTCTACGTCAACGCCGAATGCCGCAACGTCCTCGACCGGCACCCCGCCTTCACCCGCCTCTTCCTCGGCCCTGTCGCCATGTCCGCGGAAGACCACGCCGCCGATCTCGCCGCCATCGTCCAGCAAAAAGAATACGGCTCTACCGGCGACGAAGAGTGCGCCATCTACCGCTACACCGGGCGTGCAACATCAAAAAAGTGAGGCGCGAACAAACGTCGCGCCCCACAACATACTTGCAATCACGATCGAACTACCACTCGTGCTCGCGGTTCTTCGGATAAACCGGAGGCGTCGGCGGCGCACCCTGAACCGGCAGCACAACCTTACTCGCGTTCGTCAATGCGTCCTGCAATGAGTAAGCTGTCAACCCCGGCCCGGGCCCCAAAAATGGCGTCAACGCAACCACAGCCGACTTCTTCCCGTTGAACACTGAAGTCAATCCATCCTGCTGCTCATAGTTCACGTTGTTCGCCGGAATCATGCCCGACACATCACGGCCCAACACGCGATGTTCCGCCTCCACCCCCATGATCGAAGCCGCAACCTGCGCAAAATATTCAAGGTCGGTTGTTTTATATGGCTTGCCAAACGCATCCCGCTGCCGTCGTCCAAATCCCTTCGCATCCACCGCCATCTGCGCGAACTCGATCGTCGCCGTCAAGTAAGCTCCGATGAACGCATTCTCCAAAGCATCGAGCAGCCCGGTAAATCCTGCAATCGTCTCAAACGCACTTGAAGGAAGATAGAACGTCTGCACCGGATCGGTCGTCGAAGACGTCTTCCCAATCAACGAACGAAGCAGGTTGGCATGCGTAATCTCTTCGCCCAGAGCGGCCCGGAAATAGCCAACATTTCCCGCGTCTCCGCTGGGCATCACATTGGCCGCACTGCCTCCCGGCCCCGCAAGATTGGGATCCGTGATCACAGGTCCCGTCAGGCCGTTGTAATAAAAGGTCGAAGCGAGATCCTCTGCAATCAGGGCTGCAGTAAAGATCTCCTGCGCCGTATCTCCGCTCAGATTGTCGAGATCGTCGCCGTCGAAACCCTCAGCCCGCACAGGCATCCCTGGAAGAAAAGCTGCAGCCGCCGCAGACAATCCGAGGACGCCTGCACCAGTGACAAACGAACGACGCGGCAGTGAGCCCACTACCGGCTTGGCAAGGTTGTTTCCATTCATAATCTGGCCCTCCTAAGGCCGCAGAATTCTCGCTGAATTTGGAAGATGGCCCAAACAAACGGAGCAAGGAAGGAGGATGCCTCCGCCGCGAAGAACGCTGCGGGATCATCGATCTCGGTTGCTCCGTACTTTCAGAACGCTGAAAGGAAGCACTCAGATTGTTCTCATTGGTAAAAAATCAGGTGTTTGACGCTCGCGAATGTCGCAAACCCATCCGCGGTCGCAGGCTACCGTTCCGAATCGGCCCAAAGACTATGCCTTATCCGTTCATCCGCACCAGAAACAGCCGCTCATCCCCACCTGCATGTTCAATCGCGATCTCACCATCCGCACGTTCCACCACACTCGGAAACTTCTCCCCCCACTCCACCAGCACCAGGGCATCCGGAGCATCCGCCATCTCCTCCAACCCCAGCGTCAGCAACTCACGCTCGGTCTCAAGCCGGTAAAGATCCAGATGATAGAGCCGCGCCTTGGTTCCCACATACTCGTGCACCAGCGTAAACGTCGGGCTAGTCACCTCCGAAACCTCCGCCGCCCCCAGCGCGGAGGCAATTCCCTTTACCAGAGTTGTCTTTCCCGCGCCTAGATCCCCCCGCAGCACAATCAACTTTGGAGCCGGCAGCAGCATCTCCGCCACCCTCTCGCCCATCGCCAGCGTCCCCGCTTCACTTCGTGTCTTGAATCTCTTCTCTTTCATCCCCGCAGTCCGCAGATCCACGTCAGCCCGTCGCCATCTGTTACCCGGTATCGGAACGCGTCTGAAAGATGACCGACCGTATCGGTTGCAAGGACCGTATGCTCATCCATCGCCCTCGCGGCAAAGTCTCCCGCCAGCCCATGCAGATACACCGCCGTCTCAACCGCGCGCGCCACATCCCCGGGGAACTGCGCCAGCATTGCCGCCACAATCCCCGTCAGAATGTCTCCGCTTCCGCCCTTCGCCATTGCCGGGTTCCCGCTCGTGTTCACCGCGATTGAGCCATCCGGATGCGCCACCAATGTCCGCCAGCCTTTCAGCACCAACGTAAGCTTATGCTCCGTCGCAAATCGCCGCGCCAGCCCTACCCGGTCCGCCTGAACCTCCTGCACCGTCAGCCCCGTCAGCCGCGCCATCTCCCCCGGATGCGGCGTCAATACCATCACTCTGCCGTTTCCGTTTAGTAAATGCGCCTTCCCGGCAAACGCATTCAAAGCATCCGCGTCGATCACCACCGGCACCCTTGTCTTCTCCACCACCTGCCGCGCGAAGGGCGACGCATCACCTTCGGTCGAAAGTCCCGGCCCAACCGCCATCACGGTAATCTTGGACATCAGCGCATCCAGCTTCGTCGCATCCAGATTTTTGAACGAGACAGCCCCCTTGCTTCCCTCCGCCAGCGAGACCATCATCAGCTCCGGCGCGATACGCGAAACCGTATCCAGAATGCTATCCGGCACCGCCGCCGTCACCAGGCCGGCGCCACTGCGCAGGCAGGCCAGCGACGCCATCGCCGGCGCCCCCGCCTTCCCATAGCTTCCCCCAATCACCAGCACATGGCCAAACTTGCCCTTGTTCGAGTTCACATCGCGAGCTTGCTCCGCCAATCCCTTCGAGATGCCCGTCCAACTCAGCCCACTCGTCGAAATTACAGCG
>DATAVY010000155.1:0-18736 GCA_036267495.1 Edaphobacter sp. | reverse complement strand
CACAGCCCTCTGAAGCCGTCCCCTTCGCTACCGAAGAAGCCGACCGCATCGCCTATCGCGAAGAACTCGGCAAGCTCAGCGAATACGTCTCCATGGGCGAAGGCATCTGATCCCTGCAGTCGATAAATAATCCGCACAATCCTGGGTACCCCATCCTTGCGCCGCGGTTGCGCAAGGGTGGGAAAGCAACGATCCCCAACCAGCCCGCTCCCCGAGCGACTGTCAGCCTGAGCGTGCTTGGGGCCCCGTCGCCGATGCAATCGACGATGGGGTCAGCCGAGCAGATGGATCTGCTGTTACCTTTGCCTCTCCTGGGTTTCGAAGCTAGCGGCTAGAAGCGAGGAGCTAAAAACTTCCCCCGTCTCGTCCTTTGCTTCGACGGAGGGAGCAGCGGCCTTCAGGCCGCTGAAACTCCGCATCGAAAAAAGGGGCTTTAGCCCCGGCCGTCCCTGCTCCCTGCCTTTTCACTCCCCGCGCAGCGCCTTCATCGGCTCCACTGAAGCAGCGCGCAACGCCGGCAGCGCCGAGGCCGCAACCGCCAGCATCAACACGCCGATCACTGAAGCCGTCAGCACCACCGGGTCATAAGGACTCACCCCAAACAACAGCGACCGCAACAGCCCCGACGCCGCAAACGCGCCGCCCAGGCCCAGCACACATCCCACCACGGCCAGCTTTGCCGCTGAGCGCAGAATCAGTTGCACAATCGCTCCCCGTTGCGAGCCCAGCGCCATCCGGATCGCCATCTCCTGCACCCGCGAGGCCACCGAGAACGCAATCACGCTGTAGATCCCCAGCACCGCCAGCAAGACCGCCGCGAAAGCAAAGCTCGAAATCAGCACAGTATTAAATCGCCGCGGAGCCTCGGTCTCTGAGACCGCTTGCTCCATCGTTTGCACCTGCGTCAACGGCAGCAGCGGATCGATGGCTCGCACCGTCTGTCGCACTGCATTCTCCATCTGCTCCGGCGGCAGTGTCGAACGCAGAACGATGTATCCTCCGTTGCCGCTCAGATCGCCAGGCTGCGCCAGCGACCCCGCATCCTGCTCCGTTTGATCGACCGGCAGATAGTACTGCTCCTTCGCCGGATCATCGGGAGAAGCGAGCGCCACATTCGACACCACGCCCACCACCGTGATCCACGGCGTTTGCATCTGCTGCGTGCCGATGTGCACACGCTTCCCAATCGGATCTTCCCCGGGCCAGTAGTGCTTTGCCATCTTCTGATTCACCAGCATCACCAGTTGCTTGCCCGCTCGATCATCCTCGGTGAAAAACCTGCCGCGCTCGAGCCGGATGCCGAGTGCCTCAAACGGCTTCCCCATCACATCCGACACCGTCGCCAGGTTCATGTCCGCGCCCTTCGGCGGCACATATCCATCCACCACAAAGGTCTGGTTGTTGTTCACCCCGCCCGCTGGAATCGTGCTCGTCAAACCCGCCGCCGTCGCACCAGGCAAGGCACTCAGGCGCTGCAGCAGCTCGCGATTAAAGGTGTCTACCTGGTCCTGCTTCGAATACTGATGCTGCGGCAGACCATACGACGCCATCGTCACGTGCTCAGGCCGATATCCCAAATCCACCGTGCGCATTTTTTCAAAACTGCGCAACAGCAATCCCGATGCCGACAACAGGATCAGCGCAACCGCAATTTCAGCCACCACCAGCGTCGATCGCAAACGCGCGTGCCCTCCGCCCGCCGTTCCTCCACGACCGCCATCCTTCAGATGCGCATTCACGTTGGTGCGCAGCGCCGCAAAGGCCGGCGCCATTCCGCACAACAGTCCCGTCACAACAGCCAGCGCCAGCGAGAAACCCACCACATACCAGTTCAGGCCGATCTCGCTGATCCGCGGCAGGCTCTCAGGCAGCATGCTCTTGCCCACCCGCAGCGCCAGCGCAGCCAGAATCAGGCCAAGCACGCCGCCGCTCACACTCAGCACCAGGCTCTCCACAATCGTCTGGCGAATGATCGCTGCGCTCTGTGCGCCCAGAGCCATACGAACCGCAATCTCCCGCTGGTTGCGGATCGCGCGCACAAGCAAGAGTCCAGCAAGATTGGCGCATGCAATCAGCAACACCACCGCCACCGCAAGAAACAGCGTGCGCAGCAAGGGACGCGCCTGCTCGATCGTTTCTTCCTGTTGCGGCCGCACCAGTGCAGTGATGCGCAGGTTCGCCATCATCGCCGGATAGTTGCGCATGATCTCCTGCGCCACCACCTCGGCATCCGATTGTGCCTGCTTTGCTGAAATACCCGGCTTCAGACGCCCCACCATCTGGTAGCTCCAGTTGGCAGCGGACGTCGGCGCCAGTTCCTGGTCCGTAAAACTCATCGGAACCCATAATTCTGTCCGGTTCAGCTGGCCGCTCTGCAATGGGAACTCGAAGTTCCGCGGCATCACCCCGATCACCACGTAGGGCTTGCGATCGAGCAGCACCTTCGTCCCCAGAATATTCGCATCTGAGTGGAACCGATTCACCCACGTCGCATAACTCAGCACCGTCACCTGCTGGCTATGCTCCTGCTCGTCTGCCGTAAACACCCGGCCCAGCTGCGGCGCCACACCCAGCGCTGGAAAAACACCCGACGTCATCCGGGCCGCATTCACCTGCGCCGGCTCGCCATTGCCCGAAAGCTCATAGCCCGCACCCTGGTACCCGCCCAGAGAAGTAAATGAATGTGTCTCGCGCGTGTACGCACGAATGTCTGGAACGGTGACCCCCACCTCATCGTTTCCAGCGGTCCCCACACTGATCCCCGCCAGCCGGTCCGACAACACCATCACCCGATCCGACTCGGGAAACGGCAATGGCCGCAGCAAAACTGCCTCGACAATCGAGAAGATCGCCGACGTCGCGCCAATACCGAACGCCAGCATCAGCACCGCCGTAGCCGCAAAACCCGGTGACTTCACCAGCCGTCGAAAAACAAAGCGAAGATCGAAAAGAATTTTCTGCATGAGGAACCTCTCGGGAAAGAAATACGTCGCCAGACACGTATCCGTTCAAGTGTTCCTGCATTTTGAGTGCCATTGCGCGCCGCCCGTTTGCGCTTTTCTTTCAACGCCTCAACAGCGATCCCCGGCTTCCCGCCTTTGCGGCGAGCGTGCACAAACGAGATCAGCTGTCCGAAAACGAACAGCACCACGCCGACGAATCCCTCACGCCCCGCTCAATGCACGTCGACTGACCTGTCGCCCTCATACTCCATGATGTGGAAATACGCTTCCCAGCCGCTCCACGACGCAGGCGCAGGCAACGGCGCCATCGGGTCCTTCAAATGATCGGCATAGGCCTGCACAAGTTCCCTCGTCCGCGCCACTCCCGTCAGCCAGTCGCCCCGATACCAGTTCTTCCACTTGCCATATTCGGCCCCGGCCATCGATCTTTGCACCGTATCCAGCGCCTTCAAAGCATCCGCCGTCTCGCTCTGCGCCCTCTCGCCATCCCCCGCTTCTGCATCCTTCACGGCGTGTGCCACCAGTCCCAGTGCCCGATTGCTCTCCCGATTGATCGTGATCATCGTCAGCACTGCAAATTGGTAGTACGCCCGCCGATCCGGATCCACAAGATCCTTCGCAGCCACCGCCTTGTCCCACACCGCATCCCAGCGCCCCTGCGCCTCTGCGCAATCGTCTATAGCGCGCTTCAGCACCGCCGCCCGCGCGGCCTCATCCAACACCGGCATCACGCGCGGCTGCGTCCACTTCGGCGACTGGCTCGGGATCGCAATCACCTGGTGCTCGCTCAGCGCATCCAGAATCAGCCGCCGAATCTCGGTGTGATAATGCTGATCGCCCTCGAATCGCTTCACCGTGCTCAACAACGGCGCTGGAGGCGGCGCATTCCCCGCCGACGTCAGCCCCTGTGGCCCGAACTGCGTGCGCAGCGATGGAGCGGCAAAGTAATCCTTGTACACCTGCTCCAACGCAGGGGCCGACTTCGCGCCAAACTCCTCCGTCGCCCACTGCCGATAAAACGCAGCATCGTCGCTCTCTTGAACACCGCCCCACGCCGCATCCATCACTTCACGCGTCGTCATCGCCACCGGACGAATATCGCTCGTGTTCACCAGAAAATACGAAGTCGCGCCAGCCTTGATATACCGCCCAAGCTCCTCCTGGATCACCGCCGGCGACACCATCTCCGAAAGCTGGTTCGCCTGCCCATTCATCATCGCCACGTGAAAATACGCGCCCTGGCCCGCCGCAACCTTGCCGCCATCCTGCATGTCGCCGTAACCGGTATCCGCCCACACCAGCGTCACCTCCGGCGGAATCTTCAGATAGCCCTTCTGCACCAGCCGCGCCCCCTCTTGCCACAGATCGCTCACAAACTGCGCCTTGGGATACTTCGCCCGCACAATCCGCATCTGCGCCGTGATCGCATCACTGATCCGCTGCCCCAGAAGGGGATCGTTGTCGCGCACACTCGGATCAAGCGAGGCATAACTCGAATCCGAAAGCCCGCGCAGACCCACACTCCACAAAATCTCCTCGTCGGGCTTGTATGTCGCCACCGCATTCCTCCACGCTCGCTCCAGAATCTCCGGATGCGTCGAGAAGTTGTAGGGCACATCGCGCGGCCACCGCGCGACATTCACGCCCAGCGGAATCGCATGATGCTGATTCACAATCAGCCCGCGCTCACTCGCCGCCTGTACCTGCGCATCATCAGGAAAAATCCACGTCCCCGGCACAATCATGTTGCCCTTCAGCCGCAGGATCGTTTCAAACACGTTGTCCCATACCTTCAGCGAGATCCCCGTGTGCTCGCCTTTGCCCGCCGGAATCCATCCCGTCAGCTGATCTTCATCGTTCGGAAAAAATCCGCGATAACGAAACACCGGCTTCGCTGACACGCGCGCGAAATCCTCCGGCAGCGCGATCGAATCTTTCCTCTCCGGCTCCTGATCGGTCCACAGGTACATCGGATCGGTCCCCAGAACCAGTCGCGAAAATTCATAGATCGCGTAGATCGTCCCCCGCACATCGGCGCCCGTCAGGCAAACCACCGTATGTTTCGCTTTGCCCCGCACCGCCGCAACCGAAAACGCAAACGTCTCCGTATCGTCGCTCGTCGTGCACCGCACGTTCGCTGGCACATGCGACCGCTCCGCAATCAGGATCGCAACCGGACCGGCATCGTCCACCTGCTCCACCCGCTTCGGTGCCTGTCCAAATACTTTTGTGTAGTCGCTGACCAGGTCCTCCGTGGCACGGCGAACCGGCTCCGATTCCTGCGCGCTCTCCACGATCGCAATCGATGCATTCAGAACTACGGGCACAGGCTTGGCCGGTGCCGCACCTGCAACAGAACTTGTCAGGGCGATCGAAACAACAGGCAGAGCCCACAACACGCAATGAGCGCAGCGAAGCAGCATATCCTCTCCTTCACAACGGAGTGTGCGCATCGAACGCGAACAAACTCCTATTTAGTTTGCGTCCCGAATTATACATATCCCACAATCCCGTGTCGAAATTCTGGTGTCGTCGACTCTCGATTGCTCTGCAGTTCCCCGCCTTCGACCTCACTCCAACCAGATAGCATCCGCCACGGTGCTACAGTGATTGCATTCCACTCTGCTCGTCGGGGATTTACTTCTTGCCCGCTTCTCGCGCCCCGCTTCTAGCGCTCCTCCTGCTTGTGCACACTGCACGCGCCGCCCCCCGCGTCCAGCCCGTCCCCGTCCCGCCCGAATTGCGCTCCACGGCTTTCACAATCACCGTCGACGGCAAACCAGTCGACGTTGCCCACGCTGCCGCCAGCTACGACTTCGCCAACTTCGACATCACCGGCCCCGTTGAAATCTCCATCACCGCCTCCACCGACGGCTTCTGGGACCGTGGCATCGATATTCAGCCATGGCGTCTCGGTATCCGCGCACAACGCGACGGCCGCACCATCCGCTTCAAACTCGCCGCTCCCGCCAAACTCTCCATCTCCCGACCACGCGACTTCCTCAACCACGCACAAATGCTCTTTCTCTTCGCGGGTGCGCCGCCGCCGCCCCCACCCGGCAACGCCATCCTCTATAAAGCCGGCGTCTACCATCAAAGCCTCAATCCCAGGAGCGGCGAAACCGACTACCTCGCCCCCGGCTCCTACTTCTACGGCAGCCTCAATCTCTTCAACGTCCAAAACGTAAAGATCATGGGCCGCGGCGTCATCGTCTACGACGGCTCTCAGGATCCAGCCAGTGACGAGGGTTGGATGCAGAAACCCGATTGGCACTGCATCGGCACCAGCAACGCCCACGACATTCAGATCTCCGGCCTCACCTGCGTCATCCGCTCCCGCACCTGGTCCATCCAGATGAAAGACTCATCCGGCTTTCTCTACGACGACCTCCGCGTCATGGGCGGCAATCCCGGCAACGCCAACCAGGACGGCATGGACTGGATCGGCTCCAGCGATGGCCTCGTACGCAACTCCTTCTTCCGCGCCTCCGACGACGTCATCGCTCTCATGGGCAATTGGGATGGCTACTCCGACGCCGACATGCTCCGCCCCGGCAAAGACGTCCACGACATCACCATTGAAACCAGCCAGCTCTCCACCAGCATCTCCAACATCGTCCGCGCCGGCTGGCCACGAAAAATCTTCAACTCGCGCAACTTCACCCTGCGCGATTCCGACATCCTCCATGCCGGCATCGGCGCCTGCGGTCAGCCCTTCGGCATCCTCGGCTTCTGGGGCGCCAACGGCGCGCACGGCGACCACTCCAACTACACCTTCCAGAATCTCTTCCTCGACGACTGGTACTCGCTCCTCCAGATGGAACAAGAGGAGCCCGCCCTCCACACATTCACCTTCCGCAATATCTGGGCCATCGATCAACCGCCCCTGCTGGGCTCAACCATCCTGGGTCAGGTCAGCGGCGTCACCCTCGACAATGTGAAATACGGACAACACCGCGCCGACACCGACGCCGACGTTCCACTCTCCGTCACCAACGGCGCAGCGCTCGTCACCTTCACGCCGCCCAAAGACATCCACGCTGCTTTCTCCAGTGAGCCTCCCTTTCTCGCTCCCGGCGACAAGGCCTCCTTCACCGCTGACCCCGTGCCGCACGCCCACTACACCTGGCTCTTCGGAGATGGCACACAGGCCCATGGCCGCAGCGTCAAACACACCTTCCCCGATGCCGAAGGAACCGACCGCGACGGCATCAACGGCGCCGGCCGCTTTCGCGTCCTCCTCCACGTCGAAGCCGGTAATCAGCAGGACTGGGCCTCCCAGGGCATCGTCGTCGTTTCAAAATGGCTCGATCCCTCCGCGCCCACCGGTCCAACAGTTCAGGGACTTACATGGCGCCTCTATCCCGGCACCTGGACCGAACTCCCCGATCTCAATCAGCAATCGTCAGTATTTGACGGCGTGGCGCCCGATATCCAGGTCGATCCCCGCGGCTTCACGCGCTACGCCACCGCTTGGGACGGCCTCATCGACATCCCTGTCGATGGCGGCTACACCTTCCATCTCATCGCCCGCGACGGCGCCCGCGTGGTCATCGACGGTTTAGAAATCGCAAAAACCGGCCCACCCTTCGCGCAGGTCTGTGGCGTCCAGGGCAATGCCGTACGCTACGATCGCGGATCACTCGGCCTCCGCGCCGGCCTCCACACCCTCCACCTCGAAGGTCTTCACTCCGCCAGCCAGGGAACCCCGCGCCTTCTCTGGGAAGGCCCCGGCCTACCCCTCGCCGACATCCCCGCCGCCGCTTTCAGCCACGCCAAAGCAATCGTCAGCGCACCACGAACCGCCAACTAATTCCGAGTCCTGTGCTCTAGTCCCTACCCCTGATCCCTGATCCCGAGTCGCCGTTCTCGATTCCCCAGTCCCGAATCCCTAGTCCCTGTCCCCAAGTTCCCTAGTTCCCTTGTTCTCTCGTTCCCTAGTTCTCTCGTTCCTAATCCATCGCTGGGTGCCCCATCCTTGCCGCGCCGTTGCGGCAAGGGTGGGAAAGCACCGGCTTCCCCCAGCCTCTGTCATCCTGAGCGACCCTGACCGAAGCGGAAGGGGAGTCGAAGGATCCGCGGTTGTTTTTCGCACAGCACCCTGTCGTCCACACCCCCCACCCACCCACAACCGTGTCATCCTGAGGACCTGCCGTCGGGGTCCCCGGCGACAGGTCTCCGTCAATGGGGTAAGCGGACCGAAGCACCCGCTTCTCGCTTTTGCCTTTGTTGTTCCCTAGTCCCTGCCCCCATTCGTCACACTCCCCTTGCAACCCATAGCCGTCTAGGCCTAGAGTTCTTGGTACACAGACCGCTAGGGGTACAGCATGGCAAAGTCCGACCTCCAGGGAACACTCGACCTCCTCGTCCTTAAAACCCTCGCCCACAACGGCGCTCTTCATGGATACGGCATCGTTCTACACATTCAGAACGCCTCCAATGATCTGCTCAGCGTCGAAGAAGGTTCCCTCTATCCCGCCCTCCATCGCATGGAACAAAACAGCTGGATCGACGCCGAATGGGCCCTGACTGAAACCAATCGCCGCGCCAAGTACTACAAGCTCACCGCCAAGGGCCGAAAACAACTTCAGCAGGCCGAAGAAAGCTTCGACCAGCTCGTCAAAGGCGTTCGCGCCGTCATGCGCTACGCGTGAAAGGATCGCCATGTCTCTGATCCGAAAAATCCGGAACCTCTTTCATCGCGCCGACATCGACCGCGAAATCAACGCTGAACTCCAGTCCCACATCGACCTCGCCACCGAAGCAAATATGGGCCGGGGCCTTCCCCGCGCAGCTGCGCGCCGCGAAGCCCTCCTCCGCTTCGGCAATCCCACTACCACGCGCGAACACGTCACCGCTGCGGACGCAACACTTTCCCTCGATCGCTTCTGGGCCGACCTGCGTTACGCCGGCCGCCAGCTCGTGAAGTCTCCCGGCTTCTCCATCACCGCCATTCTGTCCATCTCCATCGGCATCGGAGCCAATACCGCCATCTTCAGCAGCATGGACGCCGTTGTCCTCCGCCCCCTCGCCGTTCCCGCCATGGATCACGTCCTCACCATCGCCGAACATCACGAACGCACCGGCGACGACAACGTCTCCCTCGCCAACTACGAAGATTGGGTGCGCCGCAGCCGATCCTTTGAAGAACTTTCCGTTCGCACGGGCGTCGACATGAACCTCACGAGCGTCGGAGACGCCGCACACATCCACGCCGAAATGGCGTCCGCCAACTTCTTCAGCGTCCTCCGCGTTCAGCCCTTGCTCGGCCGCCTCTTCGTCGACAACGAATGCACTGCCGGCCGCGATACCGTCGCCGTGCTCAACTACGGCTTCTGGCAACGCAACTTCGCCGGCGATCCCTCCATCCTCGGCCGCAGAATTGAACTCGACCAACGCACCTACACCATCATCGGTGTCCTTCCGAAATCGGTGCAGTATCCCGCCGAAGCCGACATCTTCCTGCCCTTCGCCCCCACACCGCAACAACTCGCCAATCGCAGCGACCACCTGTACCTCGTCGAAGGCCGCTTGCGCGACGGCGTCACCCTTCCCCAGGCGCAGTCCGAACTCCGCTCCATCGCCTCCCAACTCGCGAACACCTATCCCATCACCAATCGCGGCTGGACCATCCACGCCGATCCCCTTCTCGATGTCATCAATGGTCCGTTGACTCCCCTCTACTACCGCCTTCTGATGGGCGCCACATTCTTCGTTCTGCTCGTTGTCTGCGCCAACGTCGCCAATCTGCAATTCGCGCGCGGCATCGGCCGGCGCACCGAGATCGCAATGCGCACCGCCCTCGGTGCGACCCGCACGCGCATCCTCCGACAGCTCCTCACCGAGAACATCCTCCTCGGCCTCATTGGTGCCGGCGGCGGGCTCCTCTTCGGCTGGCTCTACCTGCGCCTCACTCTGGTCTTCATGCCCGAACAAGTCGCGCGCCACATGTCCGGATGGTCCAATATCTCCCTCAACGGACGCGCCTTCGCACTTTCCCTGGTTCTCGCTCTCGTCGCCGGACTTGTCTCCGGCCTCGCACCCGCCCTTGAAGCCCTGCGTATCAATCTCTCCGATCAACTCAAGGCCGGTTCTCGCTCCACCATCGGCGCCGGTCGCCGCCGCTGGCTCCGCAACATCTTCGCCATCGCGCAAATTTCTCTCGCCGTCGCCCTTGTCGTGGGTGCCGCTCTCATGGCTAAAGGCATGGTCGCCCAGTTGCACGTTGCCGATGCGTACAACCCCGAGAAAGTCCTCACCTTCAACGTCGCCTTGCCGGCAAGGCAGTACGATACCCCGCAAAAGCAAGCCGCATGGTACGTCGAAAGCCTCGCCAAACTGCGCGCGCTTCCCGGCGTCACCCACGCCAACGTCACCAACGCCCTGCCCTATAGCGACTACGGCTGGAACCGCGAATTTCAGATCGAGAACCGCCCCACCACACCGGGCAAAGACCAAAATGCGCTGAACCTGGTCGTCGACTCCGACTACTTCTCCGCTTTTCACATCCCGATCATCGATGGCCGCGCCTTCAGTGGCAGCGATTCAATCCAGGCCACTCCCGTTGCCATCGTGAGCCCCCGCTTCGTCGCTCAATACTTCCCGGGCCAGAATCCCATCGGCCATCGCATCCGCATGGGCCACACAGACTCCAGCGATCCCTGGCTCACCATCGTCGGCGTCGCCCACGAAACCAGCTACACGCTCTGGGATCAGAATCAGTACTCCGTCGTCTACGTCAACACCACCCAGCGTCCATCGCCGACAACCACCTACACCATCACGACCAATGGCAATCCGCTCGCCCTCGCCGAACCCGCGCGCAAAGCCCTCGCCTCCATCGACCCCGCGCTACCGCTCGATTCCATCC
This sequence comes from Edaphobacter sp., assembly GCA_036267495.1. Lineage (GTDB taxonomy): Bacteria > Acidobacteriota > Terriglobia > Terriglobales > Acidobacteriaceae > Edaphobacter. Next base: position 7,903 of record DATAVY010000155.1, on the reverse strand, counting down.
TCACCTGGCATCACTTCCTCATCGACGAGCTCATCGGCCTGATATACGCCGCCGGCATGATCGGCCTCGACGCGCTCATTGCCCTCTTCCTCGCGGCCATCGGAATCTTCGGCGTCATGGCCAACGTCGTCGGCGAGCAAACCCGCGAGATCGGCGTTCGTCTTGCCATGGGAGCGCGCCGCGAAGACGTTCTGCGCATGGTTCTGCGCCGCGCGTCGCGCCTCACGGGTATCGGACTGCTCGGCGGCCTTGCGCTCGCCTTCTTCCTCGCGCGCGGCGTAGCGAACCTCCTTGTGGGCGTCCGTCCCGATGACCCGCTCGTCTTCGGCAGCATTACCGTCACCATCGCTTTGATCGCTCTCGCTTCCAGCTGGATCCCCGCACGGCGCGCCTCCCGCGTCGATCCCTTGGAGGCTCTGCGCAGCGAGTAAACATGAGCTGAACCTACCGCATCAATCAGACCGGCCTCGCCACCACCGGCACTCTCCCAGAAGGACCACCCTTCAACGCGTCCGTCCACTGGCCTACCCTAGCCACTACGGTGTCATCCTGAGAACCCGCGCGTCGGGTCCCAGTCGACAACGAAGTTGTCTGCGAGGTAAGCGGGGCGAAGGATCCGCTTCTGTTCTTGTTTCCCTAGGGACTAATCCCAGTCCTGCTAAACCGGCAACGGATTCCGCTCCTGAAAATTCCGCTGGTGCCAGTACGGATACGCCGGGACCACCGCGCTCGCCTTGTCCAGCTTCGCGACTTGCTCCGCCGTCAGATTCCATCCCACCGCGCCCAGGTTCTGCTTCAGCTGCTCCTCGTTCCGCGCGCCCAAAATAATCGACGACACCGTCGGCCGCTGCAACAGCCAATTCAACGCCACCTGCGGCACCGTCTTCCCGGTCTCTTTGCCCACCGCATCCAGCGCATCCACCACGGTGTACAAGTATTCGTCCGCCATTTGCGGCCCGCCCTCGGCCGCCTTATGCAAACGGCTCACCTCAGGCAGAGGCTGCCCACGCCGAATCTTCCCCGTCAGCCGTCCCCACCCCAGCGGACTCCACACCAGCGCGCCAACCTTCTCCTCAACACCCAGCGGCATCAACTCCCACTCGTAATCGCGCCCGATCAAGGAGTAATACACCTGGTGCGCAACAAAGCGCGTCCACCCATACCCATCGGCCACTGCAAGGGACTTCATCAAATGCCAGCCCGAGAAATTCGACGCGGCGATGTACCGCACCTTGCCCTCACGGACAAAAGTATTCAGTGTGTCTTGCACTTCTTCAATGGGAGTCAACGCGTCGAACGCATGCATGTGGTAAATGTCCACATGATCGGTCCCCAGCCGCTTCAGGCTCGCTTCAAGCGCCTGCCGCAAGTGATAGCGCGACGTCCCGCGATCGTTCGGCCCTTCCCCCATCGGGAAGTACGCCTTCGTCGAGAGCAGCACCTTCTCGCGCTTCGCACCCAGCGCTTTGCCCAGAATCTCTTCCGACGCGCCATTCGAATACCCATCGGCGGTATCGAACAAATTCACGCCCGCATCGATGCATGCATCCACCAGGCGACTCGCTTCAGCAACGTCGGTCTCGCCCCACGCTTTAAAAAACTCGTTCCCGCCGCCAAACGTTGCAGCGCCAAAACTCAACACAGATACCTTGAGGCCGGAGCCTCCCAGCAGTCGATATTCCATGCCAGCTAGGATGCTTCACCGCACCAGCAGTTGCAAAACTCAACGGCCTTCAAGTGCACTCCATTCCCGCCTCAATCCGAGTGCCCCATCCTTAGCCGCGTCCCTTGCGCAGCCGGGTGCCCCATCCTTGACCGTCGTTTGGTCAAGGGTGGGAAAGCAACAGACCCCACCCCGCCTCCACTCCTCAATCCCTAAGTCCCTAAGTCCCTCAGTCCCTGCCTTCCTACCGCTCCCTCACATCCACCGTCCCCTTGCTGCGGAACAAATGCCGATTAATATCCGGCCAGAACTCCCGCGCCATAAACGAAGCCGCATCAATCCCCACGTCCAGGCCCCATTCACTCGCCGTATTTGAGAAGCTCCGCTCGCGCGTTGGGTAATACAGGCTCGACAGCCCCGCCGACGCACCCGCGCCCACCACTTCGCTCAAGTTGAACGTCGCATTCCCCGCGTCCGTCCGCGTCACCACCGCTCGACTCAGCGCATACCCGGTGCGCTTCATAAATCCGCCCCGGCCCAGCGTGTAAAAGCGCGTGTCTTCTCGCGTCAGCGACGGCACAATAAACTCCACCATGTAGTTCTCGCTGGTCTGGTCCACTGCTGCATGCCACAGGTAGCGCGCATATCCGGCCGCACCCTGGTGAAACTCAGGATACGAATCGGCCGCCATCGAGTAGCCCGCAATCACACCCGGCAGCAGGATCGACGAGTAGTCAAACGAGTCCTGCGTCGCCTCCACAAACTTGTCCTTCACCGTCTGCGGGGGTAGCTTCTCGTCCGTGCTCACCGACTTGAAATTGGGAATCACACCAAGAATGCGCTTGGTCTGCGGCAGCCTCGCTTCGCCACTCGCCTGCGGCGCAGCTGCCTGCGGCGCGTCCGGCAAGGCCGACTGCGCGCTGCTCGACGTTTGTTGCGCCCAGCCGGCGCTCGCCGAACTCATCAGAAACACGGCGAATCCGAAAGCCGCCAGCGACCGAAAGCTAGAAAAATGAATGGATTGCGAAAAGCTATGTCTGCCGCGCAGGAGATGAGGCTCCCTGGGGGGACAGGAATCTGGTCTCATGCCCCATTAGACCAAAATCCAAGCGGAACGATTCCCCTTTTCGCCCGTATGAACGAATCTTCACTGGTTGGTTGAAACTTGCCGCGTACCCTCTGCCCCACCCGCACTCGGCTCCGGCTTCAGGTTCAACCCAAACTCCAGCGGGTCTCCCAGCATCGCGCGATAGTAGTCCTCGGTCGGCGATGGATTGTAGATCTTCCATCCCGCGCCCGTGTGCGCATACCTGCTCCACCGCGGATTGCTCACATCGGCAGGCCCAAACTCCGTGAACGTGAAGGTGTGCCAGGGCCACACCCGCACATACTGCGCCAGCACCTGCGGCACTCCGTTCTTCTCTCCGATCACCACACCGTAAATCCGCGCCAGCGCCAGCGGCGGAAACATCGCTGGATCCATCCGCACATCGGCAACAAAATCACCGCCGCCGCTCTGCGTCACCACCATAATGCGACAATCGGTCGACCCATCAAAGAACTTGTGCTCCACCAGCAGCTGCGCGTCTCCACCGTTCGGCGCCGCAACTATGCCTCGCACAATGCCAAACCACCCAATGTATTTGTTGTTCTTTCCGTGAATGCTGTAGGCATCGGCAGCCGACCCGTTCACCGACTCGCCCGCACTCAGATTCTTGAAGAACACCTTCTCGCGCCCGTTGGGCACGTATTGGCACGTGCCGCTCGCATCCGACAAGTTCAGCGGCTGGATATCAATCGGAGTCTGTGCCGTCGCGGGTGTAGTCAGCGCGCCGGCAATCAGCAACGCACGAAACCACATAATTAGAGGGCCTTCTGAGGAGAGACTTTGAGTCGCTCGAAATTCTACTGTCCGCTAGCGGGCCACACAATCAACACCGCCTCCCAGCCCGTCCTTAGGTAATACCCTGGCCGTTGGGCCCGCCAAGCAATTGCAGCGGAGCAACTTACAGAGGCCCCCATCCGGGCAACCGTACAAGGGATCGCACCATCGTCCCTCGTTCCCGCCCTTTCTCCCTCATCCCGCGCCGGGTGCCCCATCCACGCGCGCGTGGGTGCGAATCCTGGGTGCCCCAGGGTCTGGATTCTCAGACCTGGGAAAGCACAAACCTAACCCGCCGACTCTTTCCGTCTCTCGCCCCTCATCCGTGTCATCCTGAACGGAGCGCGCCCGGGGCCCCGCGAACGATGCAATCGTTTGTGGGGTAAGCGGAGTGAACGGATCTGCTGTTGTCCTTTTCGCTCCTTCGCGGAGCGAGCAGCAGCCGGGTGCCCCATCCATGCGCATTCACGCATGGGTGGGAGAGCAACGAACCTTCCTCGCCTTAGTTCTGCCCCTCTTCCCCGCCATTTAAACTGGCATGTGATGACCACCCTCAAAGCCGTCCGGGGTACGCGCGACCTGCTTCCCCCCGAAATATCCACCTGGCAGCGCATCGAGGCCACCGCCCGCGCCGTCTTCGCACGCTACAACTTCGGCGAAATCCGTACCCCCGTCTTCGAAGACACCGCCCTCTTTGCCCGCGGAGTCGGCGAAGAAACCGACATCGTCTCCAAAGAGATGTACACGTGGGAGGACCGCGCCCGCGCTCAGTCCGAAAAGCCGCAGTCCCTCACCCTCCGCCCAGAAAATACCGCCGGCGTTGTCCGCGCCTACATCGAGCACAAGCTCGGCGAAACCGGCCAGCTCCAAAAGCTCTATTACATCGGACCGCAGTTCCGCCGCGAACGCCCCCAGAAGGGCCGCTACCGCCAGTTCTCCCAGATCGGCGCCGAGGTCATCGGCCCCGCCTCCGCAGGCAGCGAGTCACCCCTCCGCGACGCCGAAGTGCTCGAAATGCTCGCCACCCTCCTCGACGAACTCGGCATCACCGGCTGGAATCTCGAAATCAACTCCGTCGGTTCCTCCGCCGACCGCGCCCGCTATAACGAGGTGCTGCGCGAAGCCCTCATCCCTGTCGCCCCAAAAATGTGCGCAGACTGCCAGCGCCGCGCCGTCACCAATCCTCTCCGCGTTTTGGATTGCAAGGTCCCCGAAGACCAGCCCATCATCAACGCACTCCCCAAGATCGTTGACTCACTCGACGACGCCTCCAAAGAACACTTCGCCGCCGTCCTCGCCGCGCTTGACGCCGCCGGCGTCCCCTACACGCGCAATCACCGCCTCGTCCGCGGCCTCGACTACTACACCCGCACCACGTTCGAGTTCACCCACGGCGGCCTCGGCGCTCAAAACGCTCTCCTCGGCGGCGGCCGCTACGACGGCCTCAGCGAGGCCATCGGCGGACCTAAAGCTCCCGGCATCGGCTTCGCCATGGGCGAAGATCGGCTCGTACTCACCATTCAGTCCCAGGAAAAGTCGGCCCCACCGCAGAAGGTGGATGCATTCATCGCCCCACTCGGCGATGCGAAAGATGAAGCCGCTCTCAGCCGCATCAACGCAGCCGCCCTCGCTCTTGCCCGCGAACTCCGCCGCGCCCGCCTCAGCATCGAACTCGGCGACGGTAGCTTCCGACTCAAAAAGTCCTTCGAAACCGCCGACAAGACCGCCCGCCGCATCGTCATCCTCGGCGAAGACGAGCTCGCTTCCGGTATCCTGACAGTGAAGGACTTCGCCTCAGGCACACAGACCAAGATCCCGCGCGCAGAACTCGCCGCGTTCTTGGCAAATTGATTCATTTCCATGTCGTTCGGGCGTCATCCTGAGCGAAGTCGAAGGATCCGCGGTTGTTTTTCTGAATTCGGATGAAGTGTCATCCTGCGCGAAGCACGCCGGGGTCCCCACCGACAGATCTTCGTCGCTGGGGTGAGGAGCGAAAGATCTGCTCCTAGGCATCTGCTTTTCTCGTTCGTCTTGTAACAGCACGGCTTTTGCAGTTCGTTTTGTAACAGGGCACGACTTTTAGTCGTGCCGAAGAGGATGTTCCAAAAATATTCGGGGCTTTAGCCCCTGAGGGACGATCGTTCCCTCAAAGAGGATTCACCCCTTGCTCGACTTTCTCGGTACCCTCGAACGCACCCACATGTGCGGCGATCTCCGCGCCGCCCACGCCGGCCAACCTGTCATCCTCATGGGCTGGGTCAACCGCCGCCGCGACCACGGCAACCTTATCTTCCTCGATCTCCGCGATCGCTCCGGCATCGCCCAGGTTGTCCTCGATAAAGAGCTCGTCCCCGACGGCCACGCCAAAGGCGAGCAGGTCCGGCCCGAATACGTCGTCGCCGCCGTCGGCAAAGTGCGCCTCCGCGACAAAGATGCCATCAATCCCAAAATGCCCACCGGCGAAATCGAAATTGAGGCCACCGAGCTCCGCGTTCTCAACGACACGCGCCTCGCTCCCTTCTCGCCCGCAGAAGAAGCCATCCAGAACGAAGAAGTGCGCCTCAAATATCGCTACATCGATCTCCGCCGGCATGAGATGCAGCGCAACTTCTGGCTCCGCCACGAGATCACCCAGGCCATCCGCGAAAGCCTCTCCGGCCAGGGCTTCCTCGAAATCGAAACACCCGTCCTCAATAAGTCCACACCCGAAGGCGCGCGCGATTTTCTCGTTCCCAGCCGTGTCCATCCCGGCGAGTTCTACGCCCTTCCACAATCGCCGCAGATCTTCAAACAGATCCTCATGATCTCCGGCTTCGACCGCTACTTCCAGGTCGCCCGCTGCTTCCGCGACGAAGACCAGCGCGCCGATCGCCAACTTGAGTTCACCCAAGTCGATCTCGAGATGTCCTTCCCGCGCCGCGATCACGTCTTCGACGTCGTCGAAAAATTCTGCGCCGCCGCCTGGGCCGCCGCCGGCATCGCGCTGCCCACGCCCTTCCCGCGCATCACCTACGACGACTCCATGCGCCAGTACGGCTCCGACAAGCCAGACCTGCGCCTCCCCGGCCTCACCGACGTCCGCTCCGCATTCAGCGACGAGGATCTTGCCAAGCTCCTCATCGATCCAGCCTTGCCCGTCGTCGCCTTCCGCATTCCCAACGTCGGCGAACTCAGCCGCAAAGAGCGCGAAGACAATCACCCGACCTTTGATTCGAAAAAAGGCGCCAAGTTCATCGATGACTTCAAGCGCCTCGCCAAAGGCTTCCCCCAGGCCGTCGACAAAATTCGCGAGCTCACAGGTTCTGCTGACGCCGACTTTGTCCTCATCGTCGCTGGAGATCCCGCCCACCACATCAAGGCCAGCGACACCAAGTTTCCCGGCCGCCTCTCCGAGCGCGAGATCAACGTCTACGCCGCCGCCGGAAACTTCCGCACCGAACTCGCCAAGAAGTACGCGGACAAGCATGGCGCCTTCCGCATCACCGACGAAGCCGTCCAAACCGCCGATCCACGCAGCGGCAAGATCCTCGACGGCGCAAGTGCCTTCCACCCCATCTGGATCGTCGACTTCCCCATGTTTGAGTTCGACCTCGCCACCGCCAAGTGGATGCCCGCGCATCACCCCTTCACCGCGCCCTACGAAGCCGATATGGCCAACCTCGTCTCCGATCCGGCCTCCGTCCGCGCCGACTGCTACGACCTCGCCATGAATGGATTGGAACTCGGCTCTGGCTCCATCCGCATCCATCGCAAAGACGTGCAGCAGCAGATCTTCACCTCGCTCGGCATGAGTGACGAAGAAGCCAGGCAGCGCTTCGGCTTCTTCCTCGACGCGCTCGAGTACGGCACGCCTCCCCATGGCGGAATCGCTCTCGGACTCGACCGCATCGTCATGCTGCTGGCCGGTGCACCCAGCCTGCGCGAAGTCATCGCCTTCCCCAAAACCGCCAAAGCGATGGACCTCATGGCCGACGCCCCCACGACCGTCACCGAGCAGCAACTCAAAGAACTCCACCTCCGCATCGTCCAAAAAAGCTGAAGGCCTTCGCATCTTCGGAAGGCCTTCGCATCTTTGATGCGCCACCGCTGTCCTACTCCCCCAACGCGTCCCGTCCTCCTGAGCGAACGGAGTGAGCAGAAGAATCTGCGGTAGTCCATACGAACCTCACTCGCCTTTCTCTCCTTGATCGGAGGAAGCAGCCGGGTGCCCCATCCTTGCCGCGCAGCTTTTTGCGGCAAGGGTGGGAAAGCAACCAACCTCCCCCACCACCGTGTCATCCTGAACGAAGCGCGCCCGGCGCCCCGCGAACGACGCAATCGTTCGTGGGGTAAGCGGAGTGAACGGATCCGCTGTTGTC
>DATAVY010000154.1:0-7279 GCA_036267495.1 Edaphobacter sp. | reverse complement strand
GCCGAAGGCGGGGAGAGCCTCAAAGTCATCTCTCTGGGAATCTCCATTCTCGCCGTATTGGTCGCAATGGTGACGGTCCTCGGCCACCGCACCCACACCGAAGCCGTCCTGATGCAGTCCCGGGCGGGCGACCAGTGGAATGAGTACCAAGCCAAGAAGATCCGCATGGACAACCTGTCGGTCGACGTCGATCTGCTGGCCTTGCAGCCCAGCAACAACCCTGCCGCCGTTGCCGCGAAAACCAAGGAATATCAAGCACATATCGAGAAATGGAAGATCGATTTGGCCGAAGAGCAGGAAAAAGCGCGGGACTTTGAGCGCGAAGTCAGCCGAGCGGAAGCTAAAGCGGCACACTACGACCTCGGCGAAGCTCTTCTCCAGATCGCCGTCGTGCTCTGCTCGATCACGCTCTTTACTCGGACCCGCGCCTATTTTCTTCTTGGCCTGGCGCTTGGAAGCTGGGGTTTAGGCGTCGCATTCTATGCACTCCTGCTGAGATAACCCGCCACACTTGACAAATACTTGCCAGGACTGCCTCGGTAAAAGCAGCCGCGCCCATCCTCTTCCGGTCGCGTCGGCAAGCCTGACGCAACATACGTAGACCGTTGGTCCGGACTTAAACCCAATTATGCTAAGACTTTGCGCAATACTGCCGGGGTGGGGGGTAACCCGGGTCCTGCTTCAGTGGGACTGTGAGTTCAGAAGACGGGCCAGAGCGTAAGCCGCAGCCGCGGCGGCTCCGCCGATCATGACTGTCTGAGCCGCGCTGCGAAGCCAGCCGGTGCCAACCAGTTTTCCTTTCAGGGCTCCAAAAAATGTCAAAGCCAGAAGCGTGATGACAATCGAGAGCTTAAGTGCGGTGAAGTTGTCGGCGATAAGCATGTAGGGCAGCAGCGGAATGAGGCCGCCGGCGACGTAAGACAAAGCAATGGTGAAAGCAGAACGGAGTGCGCGGTTGCGTGCCGGCTCTTCCAGCCCAAGCTCAAAACGCATCATGAAGTCGACCCAAGCCGCCGGATCCTGTTTGAGGGCAGTGAGAACCGGAGTGGCGCTGGCGCGGTCAACGGAATACCGTTCGAAGATCTCGTAGATCTCTTCCTCTTCATCATGGGTGCGTTCGACGATCTCACGCTGTTCCCGGACTTTTTCCGACGCGTAATGTTCAGCATCGCCCTTGGCAGCAAGATAACCTCCGAGTCCCATGGCAATCGATCCCGCCGCAATCTCGGCGAAGCCGGCGAGCACAACGAGGTGGGATGAGGCCACCGCTCCGGACAGACCGGCAGCGAGAGCGAATGGAACAGTCAGTCCATCCGAGAGGCCGATGACGATGTCGCGAACGGTCTCAGTGGACTCGAAGTGTCCTTCGATATGCGGACCGTGAGTATGGGAGGCGTGGGCAACGTCGTGCATGCCGGTAGTGTAGTGCAGCCAGCGCGAATCGAGCCTTGGCTGCGATGCGGAAACAGGAAGTTTTATCGATGCCGAAAGAGTCTTTCGGGAAAAGGAGACGTCTGTATGAGCACGGGTTTCCTTCGGAACCTAAAGGCGAATGGTGCAGGAATGAGAGATCGATCGAATCGTCGTTGGGTGTCGAAGCTGCTTGCGGTCGCAGCTGTGATTGCGCTCTCTACGGTCGTTAATGCCCAGGACGTGCAGGACGGTGCGCGCCAGGGCGGTATGGCATTTGCAGGCGGCCAGATGGTGCGAGGAACCGTGACCGCGGCGGCTGCCGATCGTCTGACGGTAAAAACGGATGCGGGTGAAACTTATCAGGTAGCACTGTCCGCGAATACGCGTCTGACCAAGGAACGGCAACCGGTAAAGGCGGCCGATATTAAGGTCGGCGACGGTGTGGGCGCGATGGGGGTGCTGGACCCTGCGACCAAGACTGTACACGCAGTTTTTGTGGCGGTCATCGATGCCGAGCAGGTGAAGAAGGCGCGAGAGAACATGGGCAAGACCTACATCACCGGCAAGGTGACAGCTATCGATATGGACGCGCTGAAGGTCACGGTGTTGCGCCCGGATGGCGTAAGCCAGGTAATTGGCGTCGATGAACAGACGTCGTTCAAGCGGGGCGGACGAAGGATGGCAGCAATGGCCAGTGGAGCCGGTGTGGTCGACGCCGGACCCATGGGAGGCCGAGGCAGCGGAGCTGGTACTGGAAACGGCAATGGAAACGGCGAAGGCGGCGAGAGTATTACGTTCGCGGATGTAAAGGTGGGCGATTCGATCGTTGGGCAGGGTGCGATAAAAAACGGCGTGTTCGTGCCGACACAGCTGGGAGTGATGGACCCGGCGGCGATGGGGCAGAGGAGACGGCGGGCAGTCGATGGCGCTGGCACAGGTGCTGCTGCTCCCTCCGCGGCAGCGGTTCCAAAGAGCCCTCAGGGTTCCGCGAATCCGGTCACGCCGCCCGCACCTCCTCAGTAGTGCAGCTTATCTTTTGATTGAGTGAGGCAAGACAAGGTGCAGAGACTGATTCGATGGATGGCGATAAGCCTGATGACGGCGGGGAGTGCCTGGGCCCAGACAGCGCCTGAAGGGCAGCAGCCTGCACCCAAGGCAGAACCTCAGGTCACGGCTGCGTCCGCGCCCGGCGACGCAAGCGGGGGGACCATCGCCGGAACGGTGAAGGCCGGACCGGTTCCATTGCCGGGAGTCAGCGTGACAGCGACGAATACCTTGACAGGAAAAAAATATGCAACGACGACGGATATAAACGGCTCGTTCGCCATGACGATTCCACGCAATGGACGTTACGTGGTGAAGGCCGAGCTGGCGGCGTTTGCGACCGAAACGAAAGAGGTTTTGATCAACGCTGGCGGTGAGAATGGCGGCCAGCCAAAGCAGGTCGCGGAGTTCGCGCTGCAACTGGCCTCGCGGGCGCAGGAACAGGAAACTCGACAGGCGGCAACTACCAATGCGGGCCTCGCACGAGGAGTACAGGCGCTCAGTGTAACCGGCAATGGTTTTGAAACCCCGGACGCGAATGCGACTGTCGGCGCCGACAACGCGGGATCTCAACTTCCATCGCTGGCGGGACTGGGCGGAGATGCGGCAGGCTCTGATTCAGTCACTGTCAACGGCGCCATGGGACAGACGAACGGGCTGGCCGGCTACAGCGAGGACGACATCCGGCAGCGCGTACAGGATGCGCTCGCGCAGGCCCAACGGCAGGGCGGCGCCGCGGGGGACATGGCCAATGCGGTAGTGGGAATGCTCGGCGGCATGATGGGCGGTGGTGGATTTGGCGGAGCCGGTGGAGGGGGTGGCGGCGGAAGAGGCGGCCGCGGTGGTGGGGGTGGAGGAGGAGGAGGAGGAGGAGGATTTCGCGGCTTCAATCCTACGCAGCCGCACGGTGCGGTGTTTTATCAGGGCGGAAACGGAGCATTGAATGCAGCGCCATTCTCCGTTGCGGCCGCCCTCGGAGAACCGGGCGCGCAGGTAGTGAAGCCATCGTCCATGTCGAACCGTTTTGGCGTGAGCTTTACCGGGTCCCCTTCAATTCCGGGGCTGGTAAAGGCGAACACGAAGCAGTTCATCTTCTTCAACCTGACAGGACAGAGGAACATCACCCCACAAATCTTCAATGGGACTGTGCCGACGCTGGCGGAGCGGAGTGGAGACTTCTCCGCGCTGCCTCTTACGCTGTACGACCCGAAGACCGGATCGCCGATTCCGGGCAACAACCTGAAGAACGCGCAGACTCCGATCTCGCCGCAGGCACTGGCGCTGCTGAGCTTCTATCCGGCTCCGAACGTGCCGGATGCCGGACCGCGGAACAATTATCAGACGGTGACCAACGGCGGGGTAAACATGACTTCGGCTGCGCTGCGTTACGTCAGGAACTTCGGACAGAGCAACGGCTTTGGCAGAGGCGCTCAGAGGACGCAGAGGGCGAATGCACCGAAGGCGCTGCGCCAGAACATCAACTTCAACGGCAGTTATTCCCATAGCGCGAGCGACGTCCGGAACATCTTTCTCCCGCTGGGCGGGACGACCTACTCGGATGGGTACGGCGTGACGGCAGGGTATACGGTAGGCTACGGCCGGCTCACCAACAATGCCTCGATCAACTGGAATCGCTCCCACGCGGTGAGGCAGAATTATTTCACGAACGGCCCGGCCAATCCCGGAAGCGATGCGGGAGTGCTGGTGGGCAATTCGACAATTCAATCGAACTCGTTCTACTTCGGCGTGCCGTCGCTGTCCTTCGGCGGCTCGAATGCATTTACCAACCTGACCAACACACCTCCGAGCGATGCGATCAATCAGACGATCTCCTTCAGCGACTTTGTGAGCTACAGCCACAAGAAGCACAATATGCGCTACGGAGTGGACATCCGGCGGGTCCATGCGGATTCGATCGGCGGCGCGCAGAACAATCTTCTTGGCGCGGTGCCGAGCACTCCCCTCGGCTCGTTCAGCTTCACCGGGTACGCGACCCAGAATCCCGCGGCCAATTGCACTTCCTCCGCGACGGTGACCTGTCCGGTGGTGCCGTCGAGCGGGTTCGGGTTCGCGGACTTTCTTCTTGGGATGCCACAGCAGGCTCAAGTCCAGGCGGGCCTGAGCAAGACCTACCTGCGGGCCAATGTCTTCGACTGGTATGCCCAGGATGACTGGAGAGCGCGAGCGAACCTGACGTTTAATTTCGGCTTGCGCTACGAATATTTTTCGCCGTATGTCGAGAAGAACGACCGGCTGGTGAACCTGGACCACAATGCGGACTTCACCGAGGTGCAGGCGGTTGAACCAGGGCAGAGCGGAACCTTCAGCGGCGGATTCCCCCGGTCGCTGGTCAATCCCGATCGCAGCATGTATTCGCCGAGAGTCGGATTTGCCTACAGGCCAAAATCGAAATTTTTCAAGGAGACGGTGATCCGCGGCGGCTACGGCATCAACTACAACACCGGACAGTATGCGACCATCGCGAGACAGTTGGCCAACCAGCAGCCCTTTGCCGTGACTCAGACGAACATCGCAGGGCAGCAAGGGTGCCCGATGCTTGGGCAGTTCACGCTGGCCGGCGCGTTCAACTGCTCGAATGCCGCCGTGCAAAGCAACTTCAGCGCGAATTTGAACTACCGGCTGGGGCACGTGCAGATCTGGGATCTCGACATTCAGAAGTCTCTGCCGATGGGAATTGTCGCGAACATTGGCTACGACGGCTCCACGGGCGGAGACCTGGACATGGTGCGGGCGCCGAACCGGACCGCCACCGGCGTGTTGAACTCCGGCGCGCAGCCCTTCGCCTATGAGGACTCGCTTGGCTATTCGCGGTTCGAGGCGCTGCGGGTGAATGTGCGAAAGCGGATGCAGAAAGGCATCTCCCTGCAGGGGACGTACCAGTATGGACACTCGATCGATAACGCATCGTCGATTGGCGGGTCGGCACAGAGCGTGGCGCAGAACGATCTCGATCTGAATGCGGAAGAGGCGAACAGTTCCTTCGATGTCCGTCATAAGCTGACGGGCAATTGGGTGTTTGAGTTGCCGTTTGGACCCAATCGGGCTCTGTTGTCCAAGGGTGGTTTCTGGTCGAAGGCTCTGGATGGATTTTCGGTGTCGGGAGATTTTTCCTTCGCGACCGGCAATTACTTTACGCCGAACTATCTCTTGACAGTGCAGGAGACTGCGTCCGGCTCGAGCAGTTCATTGCGTCCCAATCGTAACTTCAGCGTTCCCATCGGCGGTGCCAAACAGATCGGCAATTGGTTCAATCCCGCAGCATTCACGACTCCGGCCGCCGGACAGTTTGGAACAGCGTCGCGCAATTCGATTGAAGGCCCCGGGATCAAGGTGGTGGATGCTTCGTTGTCCCGGACGGTAGCGCTGGGCGATACACGATCGTTCGAGGCTCGGGTGACTGCGGCGAATGCCTTGAATATCGTTCAGTTTTCAGGAATCAATTCAACGCTGAACTCGCCGACGTTCGGACAAGTGACCGGAGCAGCCCAGATGCGGAGCCTAACGGTGATAGCGCGGTATCGATTTTGACAGATTGGAAGTCGACGATGGCGAATCGCAAGCAGATGTATCGGGAGTTCGAGCGGCCAGGGAATGTGAGAGAACTCATGCAGCGCGGAGTTGCCGTCATGATGATTGCGCTGGCAGCGGGAACGCCGATGCCGGGGCAGGCACAGCAGCAGCCGGCGCAACAACCGGACTCGTCGGGTGCCTTCACGCTTAAGGTGCAGACGGATATTGTGTTGACGAACGTGGTAGTGCGGGACAAGAAGACCGGCGAAGTTGTGAAGGGATTGAAAGCGAGCGACTTCACGATTCTGGAGAACGGGAAACCGCAGAAGATCGCCAGCTTCGACTACCAGAACGTCGATGAGGCCGCGGTGCTGCGGGAAGATTCAACTGTAACCGGAAAAGCTACCATCGCGGATTTGTTGAATCGGAACTTTGCTGCGAGCCCCGAGGCTCTACGGGACCATCGCCTGATTGTGATGTTCTTTGACTTGAGCAGTATGCAGCCGGAGGACATCGATCGCGCAGTTGAGTCGGCGCAGGAGTACGTGAACAAGAAGATGCAGCCGGCGGACCTGGTTGCCCTGGTGAGCATGGCTACCGGATTGAGCATGGACCAGGACTTCACCTCGGACAAGGCTGCATTGCTGAAGGGTCTGGGCAAATACAACGGGACCGAAGGTACGGGCTTTGCCGGCGGCAACGAAGGCGGCACTTCGGGTGGAACGGCGGATGATGCGTCGAGTTTTACCGCCGACGACAGCGAGTACAACGCGCTGAATACGGATCGGGAGTTGTATGCGATTCGCACGATCGCGAAGAGCCTCGAACGGGTCGACCAGCGCAAGAGCCTGCTGTACTTCAGCGGCGGATTGTCGCGGCAGGGCATTGAAAACCAGGCGAGCATGCGGGCGGCGACCAATGAAGCAGTGAAGGCGAACATGGCGATCTACAGCGTCGATTCGCGGGGGCTGGAAGCGATGCCTCCTGTCGGCAACGCCTCGAAGGGAAGTCTGCGCGGAACGGCGGCGTACAGCGGCGGAGCGATGCAGAGCAATCTGGACGCCAACTTCGGCTCGCAAGAGACGCTGGCAACGCTCTCCTCTGATACGGGAGGCAAGGCGTTCTTCGACTCCAACGACTTTTCCCCTGCGTTTCAGCAGGTACAGCACGATACCGAGGCTTATTACATTCTCGGATTCCATTCGACCGATATCGCACGCGATGGAAGCTACAGGCATCTGACGGTGAAGCTGAACCGTAGCGATGTGAAGATGGATTATCGTCCGGGATA
>DATAVY010000153.1:0-4922 GCA_036267495.1 Edaphobacter sp. | reverse complement strand
GCCTTTATTCCGTCCTTGCAACATTTTCCAGGAGAGCCACATGCTTCGTATTCTGACATACCGTTTGCGGCCATCTGTAGTCGCTCAGTCCTTATATGTAGCCTTGCTCCTCATGTCAGTCGCGGTATCTCAAGCGCAGACTTACAACGGAGGCATACGCGGCTCCATCACCGATCCGCATGGTGCAGCTATTGCGGGGGCGGCCATTACGCTCACCGACGAAGCGACTCATCAGATCAGGGCGACTGCCACAGATTTCGCTGGCGCATACGCCTTCAATGCGCTCAAGCCGTCCACTTATACGCTGCATATCGGTGCTGCCACCTTCAGCGCGGCGGATCGAACACACATTGTCCTCGCGACGCAGGATTTTCTTACGCTGGATGTTCAACTCGCCTTAGGCAGTGCGACCAATGTGGTGCAGGTCTCGGCCGATGCACCATTAGTAGATCCTTCGACAGCATCCGTGAGTACAGACCTCGATCAGCGTCGGCTCGAAGACATCCCCGTGTTAGGTCGCAATCCGTACATCACAGCGAAGCTCTCCGGTGTCTTCGTCAATACGGGGAATCCGCAGTTCATTCGGTTCGCCGATCAGAATGGGACATCGACAACATCAGTAGCTGGCGGACCCGTCGCGGCGAACCTTTACCTTGTCGACGGGGTGCCGATCACCGATACCAACAATCGTCCTATCGTGATTCCAACCATTGAATCCATTCAGGACGTGAAGGTACAGGCCAACACCTACGACGCGCAGGTCGGACGCACGGGAGGTGGTGTTTTCAATACTCTTCTGCGCTCCGGCGCGAACACCATTCACGGGTCGGTATTCGGAGAGACGCGCCAAGGCTCCTGGCTCGCCAACGACTTCTTCGCAAATCGCAACGGCGTTCCGCGGCCTGACAGCCCCTACTACAACTGGGGTGCGTCCTTGGGAGGGCCGGTCGTGATTCCGCATCTTTATGATGGCCACGACAAAACATTCTTCTGGATTGGTTCGGAGGGATATATACAGAGTTCGCCTTACACCGAAAGCTTTGCGGTACCCACCGCGTTGGAGCGAACGGGAGATTTCTCAAAGAGCTTCAATGCCGACGGCACGCTCAACATTATCTACGATCCGACGAAGACCTTCACCGACGCGGCAGGAATCCATCGCACGCCTTTCCCGGGCAACGTAATTCCGACGGCACGTGTCAGCACCGTGGGCAGGAATATCGTCTCGTACTATCCCCTTCCGCAGACGCCGGGACCGACCGGCGGATACAACTTCACCGGCATCGACGATGTGCGCGACCATGGCCAAGAGGTAACGGTGAAGCTCGATCAACAGATCCGTCCCTGGTGGACGATCAGCGGCTCCTATATCTTCTATGAGGCGCTGCAGCCGCTCGGAAATCCCCTCGGCACTCTGCCCGGCAGTTACTCCTATACCTACCATCGCCAGGTGGACGCAACGCAGTTCAACAGCACCTGGATACTCAACCCGACCACTGTCGTGACGGCGCGCTATGGCAACAATCGCTTCCCTAACCTGATCGCCGAGGTGAGCCAAGGCTTCGATCCGAGCGCACTCGGTTTCCCGACGTCTTACACGTCAAACATTCAATCTAAGTTTTTCCCAACAATCTTTCCGCGCAACTTCTCGCAGCTTGGACAAAATACGAGCTCACTTGATAATTGGAAGTCACAGATTCTCAACGGTGCTCTGACAAAGACGCTCAATCATCACAATGTAACTGTGGGTGCCGAATACCGCCGCATTCGCATGGATTTTCAAGATTTCAGCAACGCACCCGGCACTTACTCCTTTTCAGGAGCTTTTACCCAGGCGAATCCAAGTGTTGCAGGCGATGGTACCGGCTCCGATCTTGCCGACCTGTTGCTTGGGTATGCCAGTTCGGGCGAAGTGGACATTACCACGCCGCTCAAGACCTATCTCGATTACACGGCTCTCTTCGCTCAGGATGATTGGCGTTTGACGTCGCGTCTCACGTTGAATCTTGGTCTACGCTATGAAGCCGAGACAGGGCTGAAGGAAGATAAGAACCAGCTCGCGGTTGGATTTGACCGGAGCGCTACATCGCGGCTCTCAAATGGTGCGACTGTAACAGGAGGTATTCTCTTTGCAGGCGTCAATGGCGATAAGCGGGACGTAGGCGATCTCTCCCTTCTGAAATTTGCTCCGCGTCTCGGCGCCTCGTATCAACTCACGCCTAAGACCGTTCTTCGCGGTGGATATGGAATTCTCTATGCTCCACTCCGCTACGATCCTATTGGCACGCTCGCACCCGGCTATACCGCGGCCAATGCTTATGTGGGCAGCCAAGACAATGACCAGATCTCAGCAGGGTCGCTCGATAATCCATTTCCTGCAGGACTCCAGAAACCCGCAGGAAACTCGGCTGGGCTACTGACCGGTCTCGGTAACGGAGTGACGACCTACGACCAAGACCTGCATGCTCCGCGAGTACAGCAGTTTTCCGCGGGCATTGAGCAGGAGTTGCCAGGACATATCGCACTCGACGCTTCGTATATCGGGTCGCGTTCTACCAATCTCAATCCATCGCCGACCAGCAGCACGCCTATCAACATCGACCAGCTCAACCCATCGAATTTTGCTCTTGCCGGCTCCCTAAGCGATCCGGTGGCGAACCCGAACTACATCCCGGGTGGCCCCGGCATCATCGGGCAGCCGACGGTTGCCCGGTCTCAGACCCTTCGTCCGTTCCCGCAATTCACCTCTGTCAACCTGTTTGTCAGTTCAGCCCATGCCGCTTACGACGCGCTTCTGATTAAAGCGGAAAAGCGGGCCGGACATGGATTGAATTTGATTTCTTCGTTCACATGGTCCCGGAATATGGATTCCTCCTTCGCAACGGCCAATAGCATTCAGAATCCTGGCGTCAGCGCACCACAAAACGTATACGATCTCGAGGCGGAATATGCGCACTCGGTCACCGACGTACCGTATCGCTTTGTCGCCGGCATTCTCTACGACCTGCCGTTCGGGAAGGGGCAGGGGATCTCCGCCCGAGATCGATGGGCTGATGAGATCATCGGGGGCTGGCAGCTCAATGTTCTTCCCACCTTCCAGAGCGGCTTTCCAGTCTCTATTCGACAGAGCAGCAATCCGAACAGCACCATCGCAGGCAATGGGGTTCAACGACCGAACCTCGTGCGTGGGGTGCCGTTGGGAACCAAAGGTAGCTTGTATGACAGGCTCAACGGTTACATCAATCCAGCGGCCTTCACCGCTTCCGGAGCTTACACGTTCGGAGATGCTCCCCGCACACTCACTCTCCGCGGACCTGGTTACGAGAATTGGGATATCTCCCTGTTCAAGAGCGTTCTGGTTCGCGAGCGGGTGAATGTGCAATTCCGGGCGCAGACTTTCAACGCGTTCAATACGCCATTGTTTACTGGCCCGAACACATCGTTCGGAAGCGCGAGCTTTGGAGCGATCACGGCTCAGGCAAATTTTCCGCGCTACGTTCAACTCGGCCTGCACATCACTTACTGAAGAACGTTCTGGCGAGGGCTAGACAATGACACAGTGGACTAGACGCGCGGTTCTCCAGAGTTCCGGCCTTGCACTGGGAGCAACTCTTCTTCCGGCCGCGGGAGCCGCAGGGCACCTGGCAACTTCTGATCGGAAACTCATCCACCTCAACTTAAACGAGAATGCTTTCGGCCCATCACCGCGGGTCCCTGAGGCAATCCAGCGCGAACTATCGCGCGTGTCACGCTATGCGGATGCGAGCTCGGCACAGGCATTCGCCGAGCAGATCGCTGCGTATGAGCGGGTTCCTGTCGACCAAATCGTCCTTGGCGAGATCCTTGGAGCGCTCGGGTTGTATCTCGGCAGCAAAGGCGGCCCGGGCGGTGAATTCGTGTACTCGACGCCGGGATACCTGGCGCTGATCGATGCAGCATCGCACGTCGGTGGAATCGGAGTGGCAGTTCCGCTTGATGCTGAATACAAGAACGACTTGCCGGCATTAGCGGGTCGTGTGAACTCCAAAACGCGCGCACTCTATCTCATCAACCCGCACAACCCTACCGGGACGGTGAGCGATGATCCATCCTTCAAACATTTTCTTCGTGAGGTCTCGCAGAAGGCGCCGGTGATCGTCGATGAAGCCTACCTTGAATACACGCCGGATTTCGAGACACGCTCGGCGGTCTCCCTTGTCCGTGAAGGAGCAGATGTTCTCGTTTTCCGGACCTTCGACAAGATTCACGGTCTCGCCGGGCTCCCGATTGGGTATTGCATTGTTCCTCAAAGGCTGGGCAGCGCTCTGCGCGCGCAGGGGCTCGGCGATGCCGAATCCCTGGGGCGCCTCAATATCGCAGCGGCCTCCGCTGCGCTCGCTGATCGGACGCACGTGCATGAGGTACGAACCGCGATTGCCACCGAGCGCAAAAAGTGGGCAGCCGCTTTGAAGGACCTGAAGCTAACCCACACGGAATCGCTGGCGAACTTCGTCTTTTTCAATGCAGGTCGTCCACAGGAGCTGGTAGCCCGCGCTATGCAAGACCGCGGGGTTGTGATCGGCCGGTCATTCCCGCCTTATACAAATTGGGTCCGCATCACCATTGGTCGACCGGAAGAAAATAGAGTCGCTCAGGAGGGTCTTAGCGCGATCGTCTAAAGCAACGCACCGTCTGAATGATCCGCTGTGTGCAGCGAGATCCGGAATACGCACCGTCTGAATGATCCGCTGTGTTAGGAGTGTTAGCAATACAAGATCCGCCGCGGCGAATCCGGCGCGACCTCAGCACGACGACGCAAATATAGGCAATCTGATGGTAAAAACGTTTCCGCTTAAACTCCCAGAGGTTGTCGAAGAACTGAGGCGCCTTTTCGAGCCGATCCTCAGCGAAATCCCCTGAACTCGGCCCTAGCCGTTCAAGCG
>DATAVY010000152.1:0-7245 GCA_036267495.1 Edaphobacter sp. | reverse complement strand
CCCGACTGCGGAAGGATATGTTTGCACTGGCGTCTCCGACGTCGCCTCCATCGCGCCCATTCGACGATTCGTCGATCGCGCGTGGCCCGACTACACCTATCCTCTGCCAGCCACCGCCGACTTCCAGCGGAACTATCGGATGTTTCTTCATGCAAAAGAAAAGTCGGGAGCTAAAGTAGAACGATTCCGCGTCGGTGCGCAAGATCAATTCAAGCTGCTTCACAACGCCGGCGACTATCCGGACTTCGAAGTCCGCAATCTCGCCGCAAACGGCGAGGTATGGACCGGACAGGGCGAATCGACCACAAAGCATTTCCCCGATCTCACTTCACTCAAGCCGGAAGATTACCCCTCGGAGAACTGCTGCTCTGCGGCCATCCGGCTGCGCTATGGCCGCTTCGGCTACTACACCGGGGGCGATCTTCCCTGCGATACCAACTACGGCCGCGACCCATGGCGCGATATCGAGACGCCTGTAGCGCAGGCATGCGGCCCCGTCTCTGTCGCAGTAACAAATCATCACGGATACTTCAACGCCGACGGCCCTGACTACGTTCGTGCTCTGCGCCCCCAGGTCTTTGTCATTCCCGCATGGGACTCCGCGCACCCCACGGTCAATGTCCTGAACGCTCTGTTCTCGAAAGCGATCTATCCGGGGCCGCGCGACGTCTTCTCAACTCTGGTGAAAGAGGAAAACCGCATCGCCAACAAGAAGACCGACGACCTTCGTTCGCGCAACGGACACGTAGTCGTCCGAGTCGACCCCGGCGGTTCAACTTACCGCGTCCACATCTTGTCTAACGAAGACGAATCCGACCGCGAAGTGGCAACCTTTGGCCCTTACACCGCATGAAGGTCGCCGCTCGATTGAGGGCGTTTTCTCACCTCGGAAAAAATATTTCTCGAAAAAGTGGAATTTTTTAGCGCCGAAAAAGTGACCATAAGCCCACCACGTTTACCACCCCAAAAACCACGATTTCACCATCAAAAAACCACGAACTGCCACCACAATTCCTCAAGAAAACCCTGCAAAACGACCCTTTTCCCTCTCAGAAAAAAATAACGGCCAAACCAGTCAAGGTCCGGCCGTCGAAACCACAAAATCTTAGGCTGAAATACCTATTCGGGCGAGCCCTTCCGCGGCCGGCGGTTAGCCTGAAGCACTTTCTTCCGCATCCGCAACGACTTAGGCGTAACCTCGACCAGCTCGTCGTCGGCGATAAACTCGATGCACTGCTCGAGGGTGAGCTGTTTGTAGGGGACCAGGCGAACGGCGTCGTCGGAACCGGAGGCGCGCATGTTGGAGAGCTTCTTTTCCCGCACCGCGTTGACGTCGAGATCGTTGTCGCGGCTGTGTTCGCCAACGATCATGCCCTCGTAGAGTTCCACGCCATCGCTGACGAAGAGGATGCCGCGATCCTGCAGGCCTTCGAGCGCGTAGGCGGTCGTGGTTCCCTGGCGGTCGGAGATGAGAGCGCCGGAGGTGCGCTGTGGAATCTCGCCCTGGTAGGCGACGTAGCCATCGAGAATCGAATTCATGATGATAGTGCCGCGGGTCTCTGTGAGCATCTCAGACCGCAAGCCGATGAGGCCCCGGCTGGGAATGCGGAATTCCATCCGTACGCGGCCGGAGCCGTGATTCACCATCTTCGTCATCTCGCCCTTTCTGGGTCCGAGGCGCTCAATGACCGTGCCGACGAAGTTCTCCGGCACGTCGATGGAGAGGTGTTCGACCGGCTCCATCACCTGGTCGTCGATCTTTTTGGTGACGATCTCGGGACGGCTGACCATCATCTCGAAGCCTTCACGGCGCATCATCTCGATGAGGATTCCGAGCTGCAGTTCGCCGCGGCCGAGCACCTTGAAGGAGTCGGGCGAGCCGGTCTCCTGCATCTTGAGCGAGACGTTGGTGAGCAGCTCCTTGTCGAGCCGGTCGCGCAGGTTGCGTGAGGTGACGAACTTGCCCTCGCGGCCCGCGAAGGGACCGTTGTTGACGTTGAACTGGATGGCGATCGTCGGCTCATCGATGGTGATCTGTGGAAGCGGCTGCGGATTTTCGACATCGCAGAAACTTTCGCCGATGGTGATGCCGGGAATGCCGGCGATAGCGACGATGTCGCCCACTTGTGTCTCTTCAATGTCGGTGCGCTTGAGCCCGGAGAAGCTGAAGAGCTTGGTGATCTTGTGCTTGGTGAAGGTGCCGTCGATCTTGGCGACCGAATACTCCTGGCCGGTGCGCATGGTGCCATTAAAAACGCGGCCAATGGCGAGGCGGCCGAGATAGTCGGAGTAGTCGAGGTTGGTGACAAGGATCTGGACCGCGCCCTCGGGCTCGCCCTTGGCGACGGGAATGGTGGTGATGATCTGCTCGAAGAGGGGCTGAAGATCGGTGCCGGGGACTGCAGGGTCGGTGGTCGCGGTGCCCAGCTTGCCGTTGGTATAGAGGACGGGAAAGTCGAGGACAGACTCGTCGGCGTCGAGATCGATGAAAAGATCGTAGACCTCATTCAGGACTTCCTGCGGACGAGCGTCGGCGCGGTCAATTTTATTGATGACGACCATGGGGGTGAGGCCGGCTTCAAGAGCCTTCGAGAGCACGTAGCGGGTCTGGGGGAGCGGTCCCTCGGAGGCGTCGACGAGGAGAACGACGCCGTCGACCATCTTGAGGGCGCGCTCGACTTCTCCGCCGAAGTCGGCGTGGCCGGGGGTGTCGACGATGTTGATCTTGTTGTCGTGATAGTAGAGAGCGGTATTTTTGGCGAGGATGGTGATGCCGCGCTCGCGCTCGAGGTCGTTCGAGTCCATGACGCGTTCGGCGACAGCCTCGTTGGAACGGAAGGTGCCGCTCTGGCGAAGCATGGCGTCCACGAGGGTGGTCTTGCCATGATCGACGTGGGCGATGATGGCGATGTTGAAGATGGGCTTAACGGCGACTGCGGTCGAGTTGCTCACTGCTTTGGATGTCCTGTCTGTGCGCTTAGAGATGGCATTTCGGGGAAAGTGCGCGTCCTTACTAGTTTAGCCTAATTGGCTTCGCGCTGGCTGCCGAAGTACGCGGAACAGTAGAAGATAGGGTGAATGCGGCTGGGATGGCTTTAAAATCAGCAGTGCACGACCTTCCGCTAAACAAAAAAAGCGCCGAAGTCCATAAGGGCTTCGGCGCCGCAGAAGAAGAAAAGAGCTAGAAGGTGAACTTAGCCCAGAGAACCAGTTGGCGGCCAGCATCCAATTTGGCGTTCTGCCTGTTCAAAAATGCGCCGTTTCCGATGTTGTTCACGGTGGTATTGAGAATATTGAGGTTATTGTGGTTTGCGATGTTCTGGGCTTCCGCTCTCAAAACGACTCTGCCACGTTCAAATTTGGGGACTTGGAAGCCTTTCTCCAAAGCAATGTCAGTTAAGATCCTGCCAGGATTCGAGAAGCTGTTACGTCCGATCTCAGAATTCAGGTTAGCGTTGTTCGTATCGTGAGGAATTAGGAAATGCACGCTGCTCGGCTGATCGACGAGAAGCGTGGACGGCACCGCATTGAAAGCGGCAAGGTCATAGTAGACTCCTGGCGTTCCGCCCTTGATCAAGGATCCATCGATCGCACCCGTGGTGAGAGGCGCCGTCGGATTACCGATGATTGGACGATCATTGACAGTGCTCCCATCGCCATTGGAGTCGACGTTTTCAGCGAAGCTGCCGTATGTTCCAGACTGCAATCTGCTGGCGCCGGAGAGTGTCCAATTCCGAGTCAGAACATTGAGAGCGGTATCTGCAAACCCACTGGAGCCATGCAGACCTGTTGGGGACCAAACATAGGTGAGAACAAAGTAGTGGCGATGATCGTAGTCCGACGCGCCCCAGTTGCTGCTACGAAGTGCACCAAAGGCCAGGTTGGGTGGTGCGGTGGTAGGGCTCGAAGAACCGGTGAAGATTTCGGAGGCATCATCCAGGGATTTACTGTACGTATAGTTTCCGCGTATCTGGAAACCATGCGAGAACAGATGAGACCCCTCGACCTCCAGACTGTCGTAGCGGGAGCGCGCGAAGTTGCCGCGGATAGTGTCAGGGCCGTAAGCCGGATTCAACCTCTGTCCGGTTACGCCGTTGAAGTAGTTGTACTGCTGGTTGGCAAAGAGCCCCGATCCGATATTCCCGACATAGCGAACGGCGAAGAACATATTCCACGGGAACTGCCGCTCTACGCCCAGGTTGTACTGGTATGTGATTGGATTAACCGAATTGGCCGCAACGCTAGTCACGCTAGATGCCAGAGCAAGTACGGGCGTGATGGTAGGAATGAGGCTGGAAGCGTTGGCAAGACCGTTACCGGTAGGCAGAGTTAGCGTAGTTGCAACCGCATTAGGCGAACTCTGAGCAGAGTTTGTGACAATGTTGCTGAACGAGCTGTCGTAGAAGATACCAACACCGCCACGAATAACAGATTTGCCATCCCCGAAGTACCCACCGAAGTGAGGCGAGTAGGCAAAGCCGAGTCGCGGCGAGAAGTTGCCCGTGGGGTTATTCACCTTGATGGCATTGGCAGTAGCCACACCATTTTGCAACGTAATGATTCCAAATGGGTTATGAGTGTCTACGCCAGGGAACTTAAGCGAATTCTCAGCGTTAGTCAGATAGTCCCAGCGCAAGCCGACGTTGATGGTCAGGGACGCGTTAATCTTGATATCGTCCTGGCCAAAGAGGCCTGAACGCCAATTATGTGGATCGATGCGTGTGCTGCCGAAGGTCTTCGTCGCGGTACCCGATGGCCCCAGCTGATTTTGCAGAAAGTTGCCCAGAGCAGTGTTGAAGGTTCCACCCGCAGCGAAAGTGAGAGTGCCGATCGCATTTTGCGAGACCAGGTCGTGCTCCAACTGGCGGCCAATATCGAAGCCAATACGCATGGAGTGACGGCCCTTGGTCCAGCCAACCGTATCCTGGAACTGATAGAGGTCTTCACCGCGTCCCTGCGGGAAGTTCTGATTCGGACCAAGATTCCCGTTGCCCGCACCGTTGACACTGCCCACACCGGCGAGAAGATCCGTCCCAAGAGCATAGAGCGGGTTGGCAAGTGTCTGGGGGGTTGGTGCAAAGGCAAAGTTGATGCGGGTCTCCGAGACGCGGAACTCGTTCAGGAGGTTGGCGGTGAAGATGTGTGTCCAGGCGCCTTCTCCAAGCTCCGCCGGACCGCCTTGCTCGGTATCAAATCCGATAAAGGCACTGGGGCTGTTGAGAAAATCAGGGTTCGACGAACTGCGAGCGTGAAGATAACGCGCTGTGAAGGAGTCTTTTCCCCACGGAGTATAGTCGATCTTGTACTCCCATTGGGTACTGGGCTTACTTGCGCCTGGTGCGACACGCTGGAAGAAGTTCTCCGTAATGACGCATCCGGACGCCGGGCATCCCGGCTGAAGTCCCACGTTGGTGTTGACCGTGGCACGGCCTGCAACCGGGTTGTAGGTAGTCAGGTAGGTGCCTGAGGTGATGCCACTGTTGAGATAAGCATCAAGCGTAGCTACCTGCTGCGCAACCACTGGTGTCGAGGACGACGGAGCTGCAGCAGCAATGGTTTGGAGGAGTGCGTAACCCTTGGCATCCGGGAACTCAAGAACAGAAGGTACCACTTTGCCATAGAAACGGGAGACGGCGAGGCCGCCGAAGGCAAATAACTTGTCTTTAATGATGGGACCGCCAGCGGTAAATCCATAGATATGCTGATCGGACCGTGCCTTCTTGATTCCAGTGCCGCGCTCGAGCCCGCCGAGTGCGTTCAAACCGGAACCATTATAGCGTTCATAGACTTCACCGTGGTAGACGTTCGTGCCGCTCTTGGTAATGGAGTTGACGACTCCGCCACCAGCCCGGCCGAACTCGGCCGAAGCCGCGCTAGTCAGGACGGAGACGTTGCTGAACGAATCGGGAATAATGGGCTGGAAGGCCTGTCCGGCGATGGAGACGTCATTGATCTCCTGACTGTCGATCAGATAGTTGTTGGCTCGCGGGCGGGCTCCGTTGATTTGGATCGCCTGACCGTTGGTGAAACTGCTGTCGGCGACGATCTGCGCACCCGGCACGGTGGTCGCTACTTCGAAGGGGCTCAGCGAAAAGATAGGCAGCTTTTGAAGATCGGTCGAATTGACGATGCCGGTGAGCTGACCGTTTTCCGTATTAATGGCAATCGAGTCGGCCTCAACTGAGACCGCTTCCTTGGTGGTACCGACTACCAGGTTGACGTCATATGAAGTTGTCTCTGAAGGGTTGACGATGACGTTTTTCGCGGTAAACCCGGCAAATCCGGCCTGGTTCACTGAGACCGTATAGGTCTGTGGACGGAGCGCCTCAATACGATATGCACCATCACCCTGAGTTACGACCGCGCGGGCAATGTTGTCTTCATTACCAGTGACGGTAACCGTTACTTTGGGAACAACCGCGCCAGTCTGATCACGAACAACACCGACCAGAATTCCCAAGCTGGTTTGAGCTAAGGATGTAATAGGCGCCAGGAGCAGAAAGCACCCGATGAACAGAAGGAGAGAAGTCTTGCGGAGTAGCGTCTTCATGAAATATTGCCTCACCTCGGAGATGTAAAACAGAAACGAGTCACTGGTAAAAGGCCGCTCATGTGGTGCATTATTGCCGCGTGTCAAAAGAAGAACGACAAGGAACACAAATACCCGAGGCATCCTGCCTGTGACCAGACGGTGCCGGTTGTCTATGGACGAGTGGTATTCCAGATATCAGATTGCAATTGATGGGCCAATCAAAAGATGCCCATTTTTGCCACATTCGATGGGTCGAACAAACCAAAATTCATATAGTTTTGATCGACAATTCCCAAATCTTACAAATTGAGCTTTTTGAAGATACGTTCGGGGATGTTCCGGATGATTAGCATGATGGGCTGCCATTGGAAGGGGACGTAGAGCACATCTCTCCGTTTGTCGATCGCGCTGACGATGGACTCGGCGACGGAATCGACATCGGCGAACTTCTCGCTCTTCGGCATGGCCGCGGTCATGGCGGTGCGGGTCGGGCCCGGCTTGATGGTGAGCACGGTGACTCCCTCGCGATCGACCCGGTTGCGCAGACCGGCGAGAAAGGCGGACAGGCCGGCCTTTGAGGCACCATAGACATAATTCGATTTGCGCCCGCGGTCGCCGGCTACGGAAGAGAGGACGGCGAGCGTGCCGGCGCGGCGTTGCACGCAAAAGTTCGCCAACCATGTGAGGAGTGACACCGGGGCCATGAAGTTCGT
>DATAVY010000151.1:0-14377 GCA_036267495.1 Edaphobacter sp. | reverse complement strand
TTCTCGCCCGTCCAGGGAGGCTGGGGACGCATGGGCATGACCTTCATCCATCTCCATCAGGCCGACGAATCGCTCATCGCCGGAGCCCTCACGACGGCCTTCCACAACCTCCAGAAAAAACAATCGGAGAAGAAATCCGGCAAGAAGCCCGGCCCATCGACCAATCCCCGCGCTTCATCCCGCACGCGCCTAAAATAACAATGTGAACACCAGCCTCTTCGAACTCTTCAAAATTGGCATCGGCCCCTCCAGCTCTCACACCGTCGGCCCCATGCGAGCAGCCCTTCGCTTCACCCGCGAGCTCACGGAAAAAAATCTCCTCGAAAAAACGGCAAGAGTCAACGTCGACCTCTACGGCTCGCTCGCCCTCACCGGTATCGGCCACGGCACCGACCGCGCCATCCTCCTCGGCCTCCTCGGCGAAGCGCCCGACGCCGTCGATCCCGCAACTATCGACGCCAGGATCGCCGCCATCCGCGCCACCAGTTCCATCGAGCTCGACGGCCGCAAGACCATTCCCTTCACCGAAGCCGAAGACCTCAACTTCCGCCGCAACCAGATGTATCCCGACTCCGCCGTCCACTCGCATCCCAACGGCATGCGCTTCACCGCGCGCGACAGCGCCGGCGAAGTCCTCGCCGACGAAATCTTTTACTCCATCGGCGGAGGCTTCATCGTCTCCGAAGCCGAACGCACCGCCGAAGCCGCCACCAGCACCCGCAAAGTCCCCTACCCCTTCCGCAGCGCCGAAGACCTCCTCGCCACCGCGAAGCAGCACAACCTCACTATCGCCGAGCTCATACTGGCAAACGAAGTCGCCCTCCTCAACGACGCAAACACCGCCATCAACCGCCCAACCGCAATTCAAAGCTCCGTTAAGGACACGGCTTCAACTCAAAGTCCTGTTAAGGGCACGGCTTCAGCCGTGCCGCAACCATCCCTCGCAGAAGGGGCTTTAGCCCCTGGGGTACGTTTCCCTTCGCTCACTCCAGAAGAGCAGATCCGCCAAAGCATCCTGGCCATCTGGCAAGCCATGCAGCAATGCACCGAGCGCGGCATCGCCACCGAAGGCATCCTCCCCGGAGGCCTCAACGTCCGCCGCCGCGCCCACCGCCTCGCCGAGCGCCTCGACACCATCGGCTCCAAAGACCCGCTCGCCCCCATCGACTGGGTCACCGTCTATGCCATGGCCGTGAACGAAGAGAACGCCGCCGGAGGCCGCGTCGTCACCGCCCCCACCAACGGAGCCGCCGGCGTCATCCCCGCCATCGCCAGCTACTACACTCGCTTCATCGACGGAACGCCGCAAGAAAAACAGGAAGGCATCCTCCGCTACTTCCTCACCGCCGCCGCCATCGGCATTCTCTACAAGGAAAACGCCAGCATCTCCGGCGCCGAAGTAGGCTGCCAGGGCGAAGTCGGCGTAGCCTGCTCAATGGCCGCTGGAGGACTGGTCGCCGCACTCAACGGCACCAACGCCCAGGTCGAGCACGCCGCCGAGATCGCCATGGAGCACAACCTGGGCATGACCTGCGACCCCATCGGCGGCCTCGTTCAGATCCCCTGCATCGAGCGCAACGGCATGGGCGCAGTCAAAGCCATCAACGCCTGCCGCATGGCCATGCACGAGTCCGGCGACCACAAGCTCTCCCTCGACCAGGTCATCGCCACCATGTACCAGACCGGCCTCGACATGCAATCCCGCTACAAAGAAACCTCGCTCGCCGGCCTCGCCCTCAACATCATCGAATGCTAGAGCAATTTCGAGTTGGTGTAGTCCTGTTTTGAAAGGGCGCAGCTTCACAGGCTGCGGAAAGAGTCGTTGTTTTAAAAGGGCGCGACTTCACAGGCTGCGGAAAGAGTCGTTGTTTTGAAAGGGCGCAGCTTCACAGGCTACGGAAAGAGTCGTTGTTTTGAAGGGGCGCGACTTCACAGGCTACGGAAAGAGTCGTTGAAGGGGCGCGACTTCAGTCGCGCCGCAAGCGACCTGTTTTCTTTGCGACTTTAGTCGCCGAGGGAAACTTTCCGAGTCCTAATGGACTTTTTCCGCAGCTCTTCAGCCGCGCCGAAATGTTCAATAAATCGGTGGGCTTTAGAGGCTGCTGAAAAAGTCCATCAAACGGGGAAGGGCACGGATTCATCCGTGCCATAAATGCTTCATTTTGTGAAGCGGCTTTAGCCGCTGGGGTACGCTTTTCGTTTCGCGAAGCACACTCTTTAGCCCCTGAAGCAAACTGCGCTGGGGACTATGCCTGCCGGGAAAAAAGCTTTAAACGTGTCTAGCTCTATCGATCCGAGAGATTGTCCCCACAATTACTCGCCGACACCTGACAAGCCATCACCGAACAAACAGTCCCCATCCGAAGCACCCCATCCCGCTGAAACCTCGCAAAGAAACTCCGCAGCGCTCCTTGCATACCTTCATACTTCGCATCTCCCGGCATCGGAGCCACCGAGATCGACTGCGTCTGTCCCAGAAACTCATCCAGCGTCAGCGCCTGCTCCCCACCAATCGCCTCCCGCACCACCGCCCCTTCGCCAAACACCGGAGCCATCTCGTCATACACCCGGTACACCTGCTGCAACTCGCGATAGTCCGTCCCAAACTCCGTCAAAATATTTTCATACGCTTTGGCCTCCGCCGAATCATCCTTGGCACGCCGGTTCGTCGCCAGCACCAGCCATCCGCCCGGACGCAGAATCCTGCGAAACTCCACCACCGCACGCTCCCGATCGAACCAATGCCACGCTCGCCCCACCGCTACAAAATCTACCGAAGCACCTTCCAGTCCCGTAGCCTCCGCAGTAGCCTTTTTCACTGTCAGCCCCGGCCACGCCGATGCCAGCTTCTCGCACGCCCTCCGCATCTCATCGTTAGGTTCCACCGCAACCACCGCGTTCCCATTCTCCAGAAACAACCCGGCAAGCAATCCCGTCCCCGCCCCGATATCCGCAACCAGATGTTCCCTCACCAGGCCGCACCGCTCCGTCAGAATCCGGATCACCTCAACCGGATACCGCAGCCGGTATCGCTCATAGTCCTCGACTCGCCCGGTAAATCGCTCCGTATGTTCACTCATGTTCTTTAGGATGCAAGGCACCGCCTACCGCTCCACCGCCAGCGCCACCGAATTCCCTCCACCCAGACAAAGCGCCGCGACACCCTTCTTCGCACCCCGCCGCATCATCTCGTGAATCAGCGTCACCAGCACCCGCGCCCCGCTCGCTCCTATCGGATGCCCGATCGCCACCGCACCGCCATTCACATTCACCTTCGCGGCATCCAGCCCCAACTCCTTCATCACTCCCAGCGCCTGCACGCTGAACGCCTCATTCAACTCATACAGATCAACCTCATCCCGCTGCCATCCCGCGCGCTTCAGCACTAACTGCACACCCGTCACCGGAGCCAGCATCACCCACTTCGGCGCCACTCCACTCGTAGCCTGCGCCCTGATCCTCACCAGCGGCCTTATCCCTAGAGAAGCAGCGCGCTCAGCCGACATCACCACCACCGCAGCCGCCGCATCATTTACCCCCGGAGCATTCCCCGCCGTCACCGTCCCATCCTTCTTGAACGCCGGCTTCAACGCCGCCAATGCTTCAGCAGAAGCATCCTCCCGAACACTCTCATCGCGCGCAACCACCGTCACCGCGCCTTTCTTCCCCGGCACACTCACCGGCACCACCTCCGCATCGAACCTTCCTTCCTTCCATGCCGCACTCGCCTTCCGGTGCGAAGCCAGCGCATACGCATCCTGCTCCTCGCGCGTGATCGAGTGCTTCTCCGCAACATTCTCCCCCGTGATGCCCATGTGATAGTCCTCGCACGCGCACCACAGCCCATCCTTCACCATCGAATCCACCACCACCGAGTCGCCCATGCGAAATCCTTTCCGCCCCTGCGGCAGCAGATACGGCGCATTCGACATCGACTCCATCCCACCAGCAACAACAATCTCCGCATCCCCCGCCATCACCGCCTGCGCCGCCAGCCCCACCGCCTTCAGCCCCGACCCGCACACCATATTGATCGTCATCGCCGACACCGTATCCGGCAGCCCGCCCTGCAACGCCGCCTGCCGCGCCGGATTCTGCCCCAGCCCCGCCGGCAGCACACAACCCATCAGGCACTCATCCACGCTCGCCGGATCGATTCCCGCCCGCTTCACCGCCTCGCGAACCGCAATCGCACCCAGCTGAACCGCCGTCATCTCCGCGAACGCCCCTTGAAACTTCCCCACCGGCGTCCGCACCGCAGCCACAATCACAACATCCTTCATCGAAAGAAACACCTCGAAGAAAACTCTACTCCTCTAGTTCCCCTTCACACTAGCCGCCGTCGCGCCAGCCGGAACGATGTCATACTGCGGCTCCGGCATCCCCATCAAATACTTGTCGAACCAGTTCACAATATTCTCCAGCCGCTCCACGCGATGCCAAGGCTGCCCGCTCCGCGAAAGCTCATGACTCTCGCCAGGAAACCGCACCATCACCGTATCGATGTGCCTGTACTTCAGCGCACGAAAAAAATCCTCGCCGCCTCCCGTAGGCGGAGTGCGATAGTCCGCCTCCCCCAGGATGAACAGCATCGGCGTCTGCACATTCTTGATGTAAGTAATCGGCGAATACTTCCTGAACTCCTCCACCTTGTCGAACGGCGCGCCCTCAAACCACGTCGGCTGAAACAGCGTAAAGTCCGCCGTGTACCACCAGTTCGTCCAGTCCGCGATATCCCTCTGCGCCACTGCCGCCTTGAACCGCGCCGTCTGCGTCACCGTCCAGTCCGTCAGCAACCCGCCGCCGCTCCCGCCCGTCACCCCCATCTTCGCCGGATCGACATACCCCAGCTTCACCACCGCATCCACGCAATCCATCAAATCGTGAAAGTCATCGCCCGGATAGTTGTGCTGAATCACATTCGCAAACTGCTGCCCATACGTCGTTGATCCCCGCGGATTCGGATACACCACCACATATCCCTTCGCCGCCATCCACTGTATCTCATGGTCGAACACCCACCCATACGCCGAGTGCGGCCCGCCATGAATATTCAGAATCAGTGGATATTTCTTGCTCTTATCAAAATCGGGCGGCAACTGAACAAACGACTCAATCCTGCTCCCCGCAATATCCTTCGCATTCGCCGTCGGCACCACCTGTATATCCTCCGGCGTCGTCAGATTCAACTGCGAAAACAGCGCCTTGTTCACCTCCGTCAGCTGCGTCTGCTGCTTCGACCCATCCGCCGCCACCGAGAACAGGTCCCCGATATTCACCGGTGTCGAGATCAGCGCCAGCATCTTCGTCCCATCCGCCTTTACGCTGAACCCCACCACCGCCTGCTTCTCCGCCGTCAACTCCTTCACCGCCCCCGTCACCGCATCGATCGACACCAGCAGCGCGCTCCCACGCTTTCCCACCACATCGACGATCGCCTTCCCATCCGGCGTCCACACCAACCCTCCGCGCCCACCACCCCGCGGAGCCGTATTGTCGCCGCCCACCCCTCCGCCAACCTCGTAGTCATAGTTCGCCGTCAGATTACGCGGCGGCGAAGTCACCGGCCCCGACTGCGCCTTGTCGATATCCATCACAAACAAATCCGCCTGCTGATGCGACCTGGGCTTCGCAAGCGGCTGCTCTTCTCCATGAAACGCAACCCGCCGTCCATCCGGAGAGATCGCCAACCCCGAAGCATCAAACGTCAGCTTCGCCACCAGCGCACTCATCGGCACAGTCTTCTCCCCGCTCTCCGCGCCGCCAGAAGCAACATCCACCCGATAGATCTCGTTATGCGGCAGATCGAAATACGGCTCATCCACATGCTCCGACGTGTAATAGATTTGGCCCGACGATGGATGCCACACAAACCCCTCCACCGCAAACCGTCCCGCCGTCATCTGCCTCGCAGTCACCGGCTTCGCTCCCACCTCCGCCACATTAAACACATACATCTGCTCTACATCTTTCGTGTCAAGGTACCCGGTACCGTTATTGCGGTAAACCGCCTTCGTAATGATCCGCACATCGCTCTTGTGCTCCTCGCTCTTCGCCGCATCCTTCTTCTCCGCCTTCGCCTCAGGCACAATCGCCGTCTCGCTCAGCGCGGCGATGTAGCTTCCGTTCGGCGACCACTGCGGCGAACCCACTCCCTTCTCCATCCCCGAAACCTGCACCGGCTCACCTCCGGCCAGTGAAAGAAGATAAAGTTGCGCCGGCTGCGGCTTGCCTTCTTTCTCCATCGCGCGCGTAAAAGCAATCTGCGTCCCATCCGGCGACCAGCGCGGCTGCGCGTCATGCGGCCCATTCGTCAGCCGTCGCGCCGGCGTCATCGGTTGCCCGGTATCCAGAAGGTAAAGCGCCGTATCATAGCCGTCGCGCTTCGCATTCACCGTCGTCTGCACATACACCGCGCGGCTGCCGTCAGGGGCGAGCTGCGTGTCGCCGATCCACGTGAAACTGAAAATATCTTTCTCCGTGATGTTGCGTTTCTGCGCGAACAACGCGCTCGATAAAAGAAGACAGACCATCACCACAATCACGTTTTTTGCACGCATCCAGCGCTCTCCCGTACTTTCGAAATCGAATCGGCCGCAAACATACGGACATCAAATTTTTGCTTTCCATGACTATAGTCCACACCTCACCGCACACGAGCACAGACTTCCACCCCTGCTTTTTTCTCCTCGCAATCCTCTCGCACAACTCAAAATTGCGACGATGGAAGTCAATCCCCCACCCCGTTCACCCTCCTCGGCGCAAAAAAGATTTTGCCTTTCGTTCATTTTTTTCTTGACACTGAATTTACGTAAATCTATACCTTCGTTAGCTGCTCTGCAGCGAGTAACAAACAAGATGTCTAATCACTAGGGAGAATAGGCAAAATGGCAACTAAGAAAGCAGCAAAAAAGGCAGCCAAGAAACCAGCGAAGAAGGCAGCAAAAAAGAAGTAGTCCAACTAAGGCAACCAGAAAGGGGGACGCGATGAGCGTCCCCCTTTCTGCATCTGCACGCTGCTGATCGTCTCTCGCCTACAAGCCTCCCGCCGGCTTCGCTGCATTCTTCGGAGTCGACAGATACCCCGACACCTTGTTCTTCTCAATCACATTCACCACCAGCTCATACAGCACCGGGTCCTTGCCGTTGTAGAACTGCACCGGCTCATCCAGGCCCTTGTCTTTCTTCTCGATGTTGCGATCGTCCGAGCTCACCACCAGCGTGTACCGCGAATGTTTCTCGTCCGCCTTCTTCAGCTGCAGCTTCACTGTCGAGAGCAGCGTAGGCTTCGCGCCCTTCTGCAGCGTGAACTCCAGGTAGTTGCGGTCCCCCTTGTGCTTCAGCACCTCAAGCTCACCGTGGTTCGTAGCGATCAACCCGCTCATCACACCCGCATCGCCCATCACCCGCGTCAGCTGCGTCTTCGTCGCCTCCAGATCGGACTTGGTCGACGCCACATCCGTCTTCACGCCGCCCACGTCCGTCTTCACGCTCGCAACGTCGGTCGATACCGCGCCAATCTGCTTCGTATTCGCGGCCTGCTGCTGCTCGAGCCTCGCCTCCGCCGCCTTCTGCGAAGCAATAATGCTCTGCGCCCTGAGCTCAAGCTGCTTCTGCGTCATGCCCACGCTCTGCCCCAGCGTCTCGCTCGTCGCCCGCAGCCGCGCATTGGTCGCCTCCAGCTGCTGAGTCAGCACGGCGTTCTTCTGTTCCGTCGCCGCGATCTTCTGTTCCGCCGCGGAAAGATGGTTCTGCAACCCATAGGACCACGCCAGCCCGCCCAGCGCGGCCAGCAAAGCCAACCCCACCACGCCAAGCAATGCTCCCGAGATCGACCGCTGTTCTACGTATCCTTCGTCGCTCATTCCACTCTCCTCGTTCTGGTTGCCAGATTTCACAATGTCCTATTTTGGCGGCGCGCACAACCACTGCCGATCACAGTCTACGCATCACCCTGCAAAACCGATAGGCCCAAACATCAACTTCCATCCGCCAACTAAACTTATTCCATGCACCACCCCGCCTCTTCGGTTCCTGGCATCTGCATCGCCGGCGCCGGCATCATCGGCCTTTCCCTCGCGCTCGAGCTGCACCGCCGCGGCATCAGCGTCATCGTACTCGACCGCTCCGCTCCCCTCGCCGAAGCCTCCACCGCCGCCGCCGGAATGCTCGCCGCCCGAGACCCGCACAACCCGCCCCAGCTCCAACCACTCGCCGCCCTCAGCCTCTCGCTCTATCCCGCGTTCCTCGACCGCCTCCACTCTCTCGCCGGCCTCGGCGTCCCCTTCCAGACCCACACCACGCTGCAGGCTCTCCCACCCGCCTCGCCGATCTCAAGTAACGAGCTCACCCCGAAAGACCTCGCCCACCTCCTCCCCACTCTCGTCACCGGCAATCACCGCTTCCAGCTTTTAGACGAGCACAGCCTCGATCCCCGCCAGCTCGCCGCCGCACTCCTCGCCGCCGTTCGCGCCACCGCCCACTCCGCTGCCATCGACCTCCGCTCCAACACCCCCGTCCTCTCCACCCGCTCCTCCGGCAACGCAATCGAGATCCAGACACCCACCGCCATCCTCCACGCGAAAAATTTCGTCGACTGCACCGGCGCCTGGTCCAGCAACACCTCGCACCTCACCCACATTCAGGTCCATCCCAAAAAAGGCCAGATGCTCGCCGTCGCGCTCCCACCCTCCCTTGCCCTTCAACTCGTCATCCGCACGCCCGACATCTATATAGTCCCTCGGATCTCAGGTCCCAACGCCGGCCGCGCCATCATCGGAGCGACCATCGAAGACGCCGCCTTCGACAAGACCGTCGACCCCTCCGCCATCGCCCACCTCCGCTCCCTCGCCGCCGCTCTCCTCCCTCCGCTGGCCGATGCCCCGCAGCTCGAGGCCTGGGCAGGCCTCCGTCCCGCAGCTCCCGACGGCCTCCCCCTCCTCGGCGCTCTTCCCGCTAGTCCTAACTACTACATCGCCGCCGGCCACTACCGCGACGGCATCCTCCTCGCACCCGCAACCGCGCACGTCATGGCCCAGCTTCTCCTTAATGAGCACACATCAATCGACCTCGCCCCCTTCTCTCCAATCCGCACTGCGAGATTAGGGATTGTTTGATCAGTTGATGCCATGGCTGAGACGATCTGACGCTTTGGCATCTAGGTACGCCAAGGCTTTAGCCTTGGCCCTCTACATGATCGAATGTATGAAGGGGCTTCAGCCCCTGAGGTATGTTCTCTTGTCCGGATCACTCCCTCGTTTCAATTGCGACACAGCCAATTTTTGCGGAGTGTTTTTTTGAAATTGGCAAACTCGCAAAACCATCCTGAAACCCTGGCCGCACGTCGTCTTCTGATTTGACGGGTTCGCCGTCTCGTTGCATAAAGGAGAGGCAAAGGAGAGCTCTGTGAGCGCAAAAGAGAAAATCACCCCGCTCGGCAAGCCGGTGCCGGAGTTGCCGGTCGCCGATGTGGAATGCGCACAACAGCATTACAGAGATGCACTCGGCTTTGAGATTGGATGGCTTTATCCCGGCAAGGAAATTGGGGCCGTGTCACGCGGTGATATGGGGCCGATATTTTTTCGGAAGAGGACGCCGCCCTTCGAACCTGCCATTCACTGGGTCTTCGCAGACGATATCGATGCCTCCTATCAGGAACTCAAGTCGTCAGGCGCGAACATCGTAGATCCTCTGGAAAAAAAGCCTTGGGGATTACGGCAATTCACCGTAGCGGATCTGGACGGAAACCTCTTCTACTTCCACCATGATTAACCAAACGCCGCATAGCAAGCCGTTCTCCGGCAAACCGGGCTACGCTTGCCGCAGCACCAGCATGGAACCTGCCCGCACAGAGATACCGATATTCGCGCACCCCGCCGTGACAACGGTTTCTCCGCTACGCTATAACCAGATGTACTAAGTTTTCGTCTGGAGAAGCGTTTTATGCCCACCGCTGTCGCACCCAAAGGCCTGGAAGGCATCGTCGCCACCAGCTCCTCTATATGCTGGATCGACGGCGACGCCGGCGTTCTCTCCTACCGCGGCATCGACATCCACGAACTCGCCCAGCGTTCCACCTTCGAGGAGACCACCTACCTCCTCTGGTTCGGCAAGCTCCCCAGTTCCGCCGAGCTCGGCGACTTCTCCGCAAAACTCTCTGCAGCGCGCAAGCTCGATCCCAAAATCCTCGACCTCCTCCGCAGCGTCCCCAAAGACGCGACCCCAATGGAAGTCCTCCGCACCGCCGTCTCCCTGCTCAGCATCTACGATTCCGATGAGGCCGACAGCTCGCACGACGCCAACGTCCGAAAATCCTTCCGCCTCACCGCGCAGATCGCCATGATCGTCGCCCTCTTCGACCGCATCCGCAAAGGAAAGCAAATCGTCGAAGCCGATCCCACGCTCTCGCACGCTGCCAACTTCCTCTGGATGCTCAACGGCGAAAAACCCTCCCCCACCGCCACCAACGCCTTCGACATCGCGCTCATCCTCCACGCCGACCACGAGCTCAACGCCAGCACCTTCGCCGCGCGCGTCATCGCCGCCACCCTCGCCGACATCCACTCCGCCATCACAGGCGCCATCGGCGCCCTCAAAGGCCCGCTCCACGGCGGAGCCAACGAGGCCACCATGCGCCTCCTCTTCGCCATCGACAAGGCCGGCGAAGACCCCGTCGAACACGTCCGCCAGATGTTCGCCGAGAAGAAAAAAATCTCCGGCTTCGGCCACCGCGTCTATCACACCGAAGATCCCCGCGCGACCCATCTCCGCCGCATGTTCGAGGAGCTGGGCAAAGCTCACGGCAACACCAAATGGTTCGACATGTCCCGCAAGATCGAGCTCTTCGTCAAACAGGAAAAGAAACTCAACGCCAACGTCGACTTCTACTCCGCCTCCACCTACACCACCCTCGGCATCGACATCGATCTCTTCACCCCAATCTTCGCCATCAGCCGCATCGCCGGCTGGGCCGCCCACGTCATCGAGCAGCACGACGACAATCGCCTCATCCGTCCGCGCGCCGACTACACCGGCCCGGCCTACCCCGCGCCCTACATCCCCATCGAAGATCGCTAGCCCTGTTCATTCACCATCAGGCCCCGCAGCATCAATGATGCCTCTCTAGAGCAGTGTTCTAAATGCTATAGAGCGAGAAAACGTTGTCATTCTGACCCTGAGCTTGTCGAAGGGGCAGAACCCCCGTACTTCGTCTTTGCTTTTGCCGTTGCTCCTCCAATCGCAAAAAACAAAGGGAGCAGCCCATGCCGCTCCCTTCGCAAACTCGCTGACTCGCTGTCCTACTTCTTCTGGCTCGCCGGCGGCACAATCCCGTTCATCCGCAGATACTCCGCCAGCTGTCCATAGTGGTCGCACATGTGCGCGATCCCAAACGCCGCCATGCTCGTCTTCGTGGAATCATCCTTCACCGATGCCCACGCATTCGCCGCCGTCAATGTCGCCAGCTGCTTATGCGCATAGGCAAACGACCCCTCCAGCGCCTTCACCGTGTCTTCCTTTGAAGTCATACTGCCCATCGCCTTCATATCCACATCCGGCTTCGCGCCGCCCAGCGTGCTGAAGAAGTAGTAGTTCGCCTGCGCAATATGTGCCACCATCGCCCCAAACGTCCTCACACCTTTATTGTCCGGTGATAAGTAGTCCGCCTTCTGATCCTCCTTGAAGATCGCCGCGCTCGGCGCAAAGCCGTACTTATCCGCCGGCATCGCCTTCACCGCGGCCACAATCTCCTCTTCATACAACTTCAGCAGTCCGTCCATCGACTTGCCCGGATCGATCATCGTCCCCGCAGGAACCTTCGGAGCCGTCGCCCCCGTCTGCGCCCGCGCGCCCGCCACGCAACATCCAGCCAGCACCAACACCGCAACCATTCGTTTCATCATCGTCATTTCTCCTGTCAATTTTTTTGATTCTTTGCGGCAGAAACGCCGCGGGGGCCGCGTCAAGCCTACCAGATTTACTCACAACCAAGCATTGCAGCCATCGTCCTTACAAAAATGCAGCAGCCGCAAACTCTGGAGCCCTGTCATCCGTCCCTGTTATAAAGACATCCATCCCTAAGGAGCTCCCTTCGCCCATGAAACTGCGATTCCTCACTCTCTCATTGTGTCTCGTCGCAGCTCTCCCCTCCCTCGGCCAGACCGTCGAAACCACTCGCAACATCACCTCGCCCAAACAGGCCTTCGGCTTCAACATCGGCGACGACTACCACCTCGCCAACTACGTCCAGCTCACCTCCTACTGGCAGACCCTCGCCAAAGAGTCCGACCGCATGAAGCTGGTCGACATCGGCCCCACCGCCGAAAATCGCCGCCAGTACATGGCCATCATCTCGTCGCCCGAAAACATCGCGAAGCTCGACCACTACAAGGAAATCTCCGCCAGACTCGCCCGCGCAGAAAACCTCACCGACGCCCAAGCCCACGCCCTCGCCGAAGAAGGCAAGGCCGTCATCTGGATCGACGGCGGCCTCCACGCCAGCGAAACCGTCGGCGCGCAACAACTCATCGAGACCGTCTACCAGCTCAACGCCCTCACCGATCCCGAAACCCTCCGCCTCCTCCATGACGACATCGTCCTCTGCGTCCTCGACAACCCCGACGGCCTCGACCTCGTCGCCGACTGGTACAACCGCGAGCCCGACCCCGCCAAACGCATCACCGACGGCCCCGCCGGCGGCACGCCTCGTCTCTGGCACCACTACATCGGCCACGACGACAACCGCGACTTCTACATGAACAACATGCCCGAGACCACCAACATCTCCCGCATCCTCTTCCGCGACTGGTACCCGCAGATCATGTACAACCATCACCAGACCGGCCCCCTCGGCACCGTCATCTTCATGCCGCCCTTCCGCGATCCCTTCAACTACCACTACGACCCGCTCATCCCCCTCAAGCTCGAAGCCGTCGGAACCGCCATGCACGAGCGTCTCGTCGAAGAGAACAAGCCCGGCTCCGGTATGCGCTCCACCGCCAACTACTCCACCTGGTACAACGGGGGCCTCCGCACCGTCACCTACTTCCACAACATGACCGGCATTCTCACCGAGATCATCGGCAGCCCCACGCCCATGCAGCTCCCCCTCGTCCCCGCGCGCCAGCTCGCGTCCAACGACCTGCCCTACCCTGTCGCGCCACAAACCTGGCACTTCAGCCAGTCCATCGCCTACGAGCAGACCAACAACCGCGCCATTCTCGACTACGCCTCCCGCGAGCGCGAGCATCTCCTCTACGACACCTACCGCATGGCGAAGAACTCCATCGACCGCGGCAACCAGGACTCCTGGACCGTAACTCCCAAACGCATCGAAGCCCTCGAAACCGAAGCCGCCACCGAAGCCGCGAAGACCAAAGCCAACGAACGCCCCGCCGCCCCCTCTTTCGAAACAGCACGCACCGCGCCCGCCGACCTCTACAAAAAAATCCTCCACGATCCCGCCCAGCGCGATCCCCGCGGCTACATCCTCTCCGCCGACCAGCCCGACTTCCCCACCGCAACCAAATTCATCAACGCCCTCATGAAGAGCGGCGTCGAAATCCAGCAGGCCACCGCAGACTTCGAAGTCGCCGGCAAGCACTATCCCAAAAACTCCTACATCGTCCTCTGCGCGCAAGCCTATCGTCCTCACGTCCTCGACATGTTCGAGCCGCAGGACCACCCCAACGACTTCGCCTACCCCGGCGGCCCGCCCAATCGCCCCTACGACGCCACCGGCTGGACCCTCGCCTTCCAGATGGGCGTTCAGTTCGATCGCGAGCTCGAGCCCTTCACCGGCCCCTTCACAAAAATCACCGCCGACCTCGCCACTCCACCACCAGGCAGCATCACCGGCCCCGCAAAACCCGCTGGCTATCTCGTCAGCCACGACTACAACGACGCCTACACCCTCACCAACCGTCTCCTCAAAGCGCAGCAACCCGTCTACTGGCTCACCACAAAACTCACGCTCAACGATAAAGAACTCGCCCCCGGCACTCTCTGGCTCCCCTACTCCGCAGCAACGCAAAAAATCCTCGAAGCAGCGACAAAGCAACTCGGCATCAACGCCTACGCCGCAGCAAAAAAACCCACCGGCGAAGCCATCCAGCTCCACGCAGAAAAAATCGCCCTCTACGACCAGTACGGCGGCCTTATGCCCTCCGGCTGGATTCGCTGGCTCTTCGAACAATTCGAATTCCCCTTCACCGTCATCTACCCGCAAACCCTCGACGCCGGCGACCTCCACCAGAAATTCGACGACATCCTCTTCAGCGACGGAGCCATCCCCGCGCCGCGCGAAGGCCAGCAGGAAGGCCGCTTCGGCCGCCAGCCCAAACCCGAACAGATCCCCGCCGAGTTCCGCCCCTGGCTCGGC
>DATAVY010000150.1:0-14551 GCA_036267495.1 Edaphobacter sp. | reverse complement strand
CACACCCAGACCCTCGGCGTAAGCCGCCATCATTCCGTACTCGATCCCGTTATGCACCATCTTCACGAAGTGTCCTCCGCCATTAGCCCCGCAGTGCAGATAGCCCTGCTCTGCAGTCCCGCCCACCTTCTCCCGCCCCGGGGTCCGCGCAACATCCCCAACTCCCGGAGCGATCGTCCTGAAGATAGGATCAAGGTACTGTACCGCCGCATCCGGTCCCCCAATCATCATGCAGTAACCTCGCTCCAGCCCCCACACCCCTCCGCTGGTCCCTACGTCGACATAGTGAATTCCCTTCGCAGCGAGTTCCTTCGCACGACGAATATCGTCAATGTAGTACGAATTCCCGCCATCGATCAGAATATCGCCGGCTTCCAGATGCGGAGCGATCTCCCCGATCGTCTTCTCCACAACTCCCGCGGGAATCATCATCCAGATCGCCCGCGGCTTCGCCATCTTGCCCACCATATCCTGCAGCGAAGTGGAACCTGTAATGCCTCTCTCCTTCGCCATCTCGCCAACCACCTTCGGCGACACATCGAAGACGATGCATTCGTGACCATGCGCCACCAACCGCCGAACCATATTGGCTCCCATCCTGCCCAGGCCTACCATTCCAAGCTGCATACTCACTCCCTTCAAAACAGTTCTTTGGTTCATCGACACCGATAGGATCCACGATTTCAATCTCTCGCAAAAGCAACCGCGCCTACTTATATTTTCTATACCTTCGAATCAAATTCGCTGTCGAGATATCGTGCGCCAACGCAGGCTCTGTTGCGCTCTCTAATTCACCGATGATGCGTTGCGCAAGCACCTTACCTAATTCCACACCCCACTGATCGAACGAGTCGATGCTCCAGATCGTACCCTGCGTAAACACCGCGTGCTCGTAGAGCGCGATCAGCCTACCCAGGACCTCAGGAGTGAGCTTATCGGCAAGGATCGTATTCGAGGGTCGATTCCCTTCAAACACGCGATGCGGAATCAGCCAGTCCGGCGTCCCCTCAGCCTTCACCTGCTCCGCCGTCTTGCCGAACGCAAGCGCCTCCGCCTGTGCAAAGACGTTCGCCATCAGCATGTCATGGTGGCGTCCCAGCGGATTGAGCGTCTTGTAGAACCCAATAAAATCGCACGGAATTAATCGGGTCCCCTGGTGGATTAACTGGTAGAAGGAGTGCTGCCCATTCGTTCCCGGCTCCCCCCAATAGATCGGCCCTGTGTCCGTCACCACGCGCGTTCCATCCAGCGTTACATGTTTGCCGTTGCTCTCCATCGTCAACTGCTGCAAGTATGCTGGAAACCGCTTCAGGTACTGCTCATAAGGAAGCACGGCTTCCGTCTGCGCATCGAAGAAATCGGTATACCAGACCGTCAACAATCCCAGAAGCACCGGCAAATTTTTCTCAAACGGAGCGGTGCGGAAGTGCTCATCCATCTGATGAAATCCATCCA
Source organism: Edaphobacter sp. (assembly GCA_036267495.1). GTDB lineage: Bacteria > Acidobacteriota > Terriglobia > Terriglobales > Acidobacteriaceae > Edaphobacter. The sequence continues at coordinate 13,096 of DATAVY010000150.1, read as the reverse complement.
GCATCGCCCTGAAGTTCTCCGGCCCTATCGCCAGCATCGTCGATAAACCGATCGCCGAATCCATCGAATAGCGCCCGCCAACCCAATCCCAGAACTCGAACATGTTCGCCGTATCGATGCCGAACTTCGTCACTTCTTTCGCATTGGTGGAAATCGCCACAAAATGCTTCGCAACTGCTTTCTCATCGCCTCCCAATCCAGCCAGCGACCAGTCGCGAGCCGAGTGCGCGTTCGTCATGGTCTCGAGCGTGGTGAAGGTCTTCGACGCAACCAGAAATAACGTCTCCTCCGCGTTCAGGTCCCGCACCGCCTCAGCAAAGTCGGTTCCATCAACGTTCGAGACAAAACGGAACGTGATGTCTCGCTGGCTATAGTATTTCAGCGCCTCATACGCCATTACCGGTCCAAGGTCGGAACCCCCAATGCCGATATTGATGACGTTACGAATCCGCTTGCCTGTGTGTCCCTTCCAGGCTCCGCTGCGCACGCGATCGGCGAAAGCCGCCATCTTGTCCAACACAGCATGGACGCCAGGTACGACATCTTCGCCGTCGACAATAATCGACTCGCCCTTAGGTGCGCGCAAAGCAATGTGCAACACCGCACGATTCTCTGTAACGTTGATCTTTTCTCCACGAAACATCGCATCAATGTGCGTGCGCAGGCCAGACTCTTCCGCCAGTTGAATCAGAAGCTTCAGCGTCTCATCTGTGATGCGGTTTTTGGAATAGTCCAGAAATATTCCACAGGCCTCAATCGTAAAGCGCTCCCCCCGCGCAGGATCATCCGCGAACATCTGCCGAAGCTGCATATCGCGAACCGTCTGATAGTGCGCTTCCAGCTTCTTCCATGCCGGACGTTCGTTGAGCGGTGTTGATTTCGTCGTCATCCCCATGCTTCTAGTCCTTTCTTTAGCCCTAAGCCGGAAGATTGGCTATTCGATTCAACCGGCGATTCAGGGTTACAAATATTCTCGAAACGGCGTGCTCAATCAAGCCCGAGATAAATTGATCGCTATCTCATGAACAAAATTAATCTCTAAACGCCCAGTTCAGTTCGGATGGCGGCAGCAATGGTATCGGCATGATGTCTCATCAGTAGCTCCGATTCGGCTTCTATCATTACCCTGGCCAAGGCTTCGGTACCGGAGTAGCGAATAACCACCCGGCCAGAATCTGCAAGATCTATCTCCGCCGCTCGGATCGCTGCTATAACGTTTGGAATTCCTTCGAGCGGCCTCTTCTCCCGCACTTTAACATTGACAATCACTTGAGGAAAGACCTCGAGGTCGGCGACGAGTTTCGTCAAAGATTCTCCGCTGCGGTGAACGATATCAAGCAGCAGCAGCGCCGTCAGCAAACCATCTCCGGTTGTGCTCCGGCCCATGAAGATAATGTGACCGGATTGTTCTCCGCCCAGCGCAGCGCCTGTAGCGATCATCTGTTCAAGCACATATTTGTCGCCCACGGCTGCACGAAGCATCTGGATACCGCTCCGCTTCAGCGCCGCTTCAAGGCCCATATTCGACATCGTCGTGCCGACAACCATGGAGTTGGTAAGGAGCCCCTGGGCCTGCAAGTCGCGTCCTGCCAGCAACAGAACGGCATCCCCATTAACCAGTTGTCCAGTCTCATCGGCAAACAGCGCACGATCTGCATCGCCATCGAAAGTAATTCCCATGGAAGCGTGGTGATGCTTTACATGCGCCGCAACGATTTCCGGGTGCAGCGCTCCGCACGCTTCATTGATGTTGCGGCCGTCTGGACTGGCATTTGTGATGATGACCTCGCCTCCAAGGTCCGCGAAGAGCTGCGGAGCGACAGAGGAGGCAGCTCCGTTGGCGCAATCGATAACGATTCGACGGCCATCGAGCGAAAGACCAGGAACAGCGGCAAGAAGAAAGCGCACATACTCTGCCCGGTCTGCTTCATTGACCATGGGTGGAATGGTCTGCTGCGACGGCTCCATCGACCGGGCAAGTTGACGAAATATTTCTTCTTCGATTGCCAGTTCCACCGCGTCAGGCAGTTTGTAACCGTCCGGACCAAATAATTTAATGCCGTTATCCTGCCACGGATTGTGCGAAGCCGAGATAACAATGCCCGTGGCGAATCCATGCTTCTGCGTGAGGAATGCAATTCCGGGAGTCGTAATAACACCAGCGCTCTCCACCGATGCGCCGGCGGCGGTGAGACCCGCAGTAAGGGTCGCGGCAATCCAGCCGCTCGATTCGCGGGTGTCCATGCCAAGCAGAACGCGGGGAGAGGGCGTTCTCACGGCAAGAATGTGTGCGAGCGCGAGACCGATCGCGTAAACCGTCGCGACATCCAGCGGCGATTGACCGGCAACACCGCGGATGCCATCGGTACCAAAAAGTTTTTTCATAAGTTCTTCGTCTCCGTTATGTCTCCTCCATCGATCGCTGTGCGGATCACTTCGGCTTCAACTGTGCCACGCACAAGGCGCACGCGAACCACGCGGCCTGCGGCAGTCTCCGCTGCAGAGCGCAAGAGCGTTCCGTCCGCGGCGTAAACAATGGCATAGCCACGAGACAACACCGCCAAAGGCGAAAGGATTCGGACGCGAACAGATGCATTACTCAGTTTGGTTTGACGCGCGTCGATGATCTGCGTCGCACTACGATGCAACCGTTGCGTGGCGCTCTGCAGACGCCGACGCGCGGATGCAATTTGGATGGCCATATTCTGGCGGCGAAGCCGGTCGCTGAGAAACACGAGACTCTGCGCACGTATGCGGATACCCCGCCGCACAAAATCGTCCAATCGAAAGCGCAGCTCATCAAGATGTTGATCGCGCCGGCTTATCCCGTCGCGCAGACGGATCAGCGCGGAGTCGACCGAAAGCCTGGTGTATCGCTGGCGGCTGTGCATCAGATGGAAACGCCCCGCCCGCTGGACACGTCCTGCAAGAGCAGCGATGTGATCTTCGATGAGGTGTTGCGCGGCAGTGACTAATTCAGCAGCGGCAGATGGAGTCGGAGCCCGCAGGTCCGCAACGAAGTCCGCAATTGTGAAATCCGTTTCATGGCCAATCGCGGAAACGACAGGAAGTTCCGAGGCCGCAATAACGCGTGCGAGTCCCTCATCATTGAACCCGGCAAGATCTTCCAGTGAACCTCCGCCGCGGGCGAGGATGATGATATCCACCAACGACGAGTTGGCATTGAACCAACGTATGCCCGCTGCGACTGAACCCGGACTTGACGAGCCTTGCATGGTAGCAGGATAGACAAGCAGGTTCACGCGCGCGTGCCGGCGCCGCACAATGGTGACAATGTCGCGGACTACCGCCCCCGTCAACGAAGTTACGATGCCGATGCACTTTGGGAAAGCGGGCAGCGGTCGTTTGCGCGCAGCGTCAAAAAGCCCCTCAGCGAGCAGCCGGCTCTTCAACTGCTCGAATGCGAGTTGAAGTGCTCCCGCGCCGCGAGGTTCCACTATCTCGCCGATCAGCTGAAGCTGGCCACGACTCTCGTAAACGGAAATGTGCCCCCGAACCAGGACGGCAAGCCCATCGGCCGGACGGAAGCGTAGCAGGATCGCATGTCGCCGGAAGACGACGACGGGCAATTGTGCCTCGCCATCCTTCAATGTGAAATAGATGTGACCCGAGGGAGCAAGCCGGCAGTTCGATAACTCACCTTCGACCCAAACGTCGGCGTAACTCGTCTCGACATGCTGACGAATGTCGGTGACCAGGGCGCGTACGCTCCAGATTGGACGCTCTGTCAAAACCGTGGCGGCCGTTGCAGACCTGAGATGAGATGAATTACGGACAAACTCCCGATCCATTTCAGTTATCTGAGATTGTTGCACTGTCAGCGCTGTCTCAGAAAGTCCAGAGAAAAGTCCGCTTTGACCGAGTGAATCGCGAACTCCGGCAGTCGGCGAAATTCGTTTCGCTTGACGGGTTTTTCCTCGCCGCTCCCGCAGGCTGGCCAGCGTCGGCGGCTTGTCATCACTCTCAGGCATACCGCCCTGAGTCTAGCATTGCGGCAGGCAATTTCAGAGCTACCGGCGGAAGCGGCTGACAGCCCAGAGAAGAAGACTGAGCACAACGCTGACGAGGATGGATGTTGCCAAGGGAAAGGAGACTGACCAGCCGCGGCCGCGCCAGCTGAAGTCGCCGGGCAGACGCCCGAGAGGTAAATGAAAGCGATTAAGCCCAAGGATGACCAGGCCGGTGGCGGTAAGAAGAAGACCGAGAAGAATCAGGCCACGGGCAAGATCGTTCATGGCGCAGAACTCTAAGCCGTCGCCAGCAGAGACGCGGCTTCACGAAGAAGTTCCGATGGCTGACATGGTTTTGTCAGTATCCCCAGCGGGCGGGAGAGTTTGCGGGCCTGTTCGCGAATATTCTTCAGGTTCGAGTAAAACCCGGTGAGCACGAGGATGCGACACGCAGGCAGTTCGCGGGTGACGTCTTCCACCAGCGAAAGCCCGTCGCGTCCGGGCATCGTAATATCGCATAGAAGAAGATCAGGCACAAATTCGCGGGAGCTTTCAAGAGCTTCATCCGCCGAGTAAGCCGCTTTGGCGGCAAACCCGTTCCTCTCAAAAATAAGGGTAAGCGTGTCAGCAACCAGGCGATCATCGTCGACTATCAGAACTCGTGGCATATTCCCCTCATTTCTAATTCAGCCGGTTCGATATGCGAATTTTTGTCGAATGACTTGAGCTTAGGCCTCGAAAACTACGATTGTCGAATGAAAATATCGCGATTTTATCTAGTGAACAAATTGGACACTGCCGCTGGGGCAATGTTGCGTGAAGATTAGGCGTACGTCGCTGTGGGCGATCACGGGTTGCTGTTTCAATAGACGCGATCGGCGCTCAAAGGTCAGCAGCAAGCTCTGGTAAGGTTGACCAGGATCGATCGATTCAAAGGGAGGGCGAGTTTCCTTGTACGTTGCTGGATTCATTGGCGGACTGCTCTGCTGCCTGGGGGTAGCGCTCGACGCCTTTCAGACGATCATTCTTCCTCGGCGGCCGACCGGCCGTTTCCAGCTCACCCGTATCTTCCTTCTTGCGACCTGGGTTCCCTGGGTCGCGATGGGCGAACATGCTCGTAGCAGGAAGATGCGTGAGCAGATTTATAGCGTATATGGCCCCCTTTCGCTTCTGCTGCTTCTCTTGTTATGGGCTCTGCTCCTCATCTTCGGTTTCGCACTGCTTTATTTCTCGATGAAATCTCCGTTCGGAGACCAGATGTTGCAGCATACCGGCAGCGCATGGGCGCAGTTCGGTACCGATCTCTATGTCAGTGGTACAACTTTGTTTACGCTGGGCCTTGGCGATGTGGTGCCGCACAGCCGGCTTGCACGGGCCTTCATTATTTTTGAGTCCGGAGTTGGCCTGGGGTTCGTCGCCCTGGTGATTGGCTACCTTCCCGTGCTCTATCAGGCATTTTCGCGGCGCGAAGTCAGTGTGGCTCTTCTGGATTCGCGCGCGGGCTCTCCGCCAAATGCCGCCGAACTGCTCCGAAGGCATGCGTTTGAGGGAGGCCAGGAGGCTCTGACCGCTCTATTGGCGGAGTGGGAGCGCTGGGCGGCCGAAATTCTGGAGTCCCACGTTTCCTACCCCATTCTCTGCTATTACCGCTCGCAGCACGATAGCCAGAGCTGGCTCTCGGCGATGGTGTCGATCCTGGACACCTGTGCGCTGTTGATCTCGCTGGTCGAGGGCATCTCGTCGCGTCAGGCGCAACTGACCTTTGTCATGGCAAGGCATGCGGTCATCGACCTCGGTCAGGTCTTTCACGTTCAGGAGAAAGAGGCCTGGCAGCATCGAACCGAGATCGACCGTCTGCCGCAGAAAGATTTCTACCATCTGTGCGAGGCACTCGGAGAAAACCATCTGCGGTTATGCGGCGACCCGGCAGCGGCCAAGCGTCTCAAGACCATCCGGGCTTTATATGAGCCATATGCCTTCGCCCTTTCGGAGTACCTTCGGATGCCTCTTCCGGTCTGGGTCGCGCCTCCCAAACAGAACGATCAATGGAGCGTGCTGACGCAGTTGCGTGTGGATGCGGAGTCCGCCCTCAAGGTACGGGACGACGACCACTTTACCTCGTACATAGATTCGGAGGAGTAATTCGCCCGTAAACCTCTCCTCTCTTCCGGGAACCCCGGTGGAAGGCACCCTGTGAGGTTGCCGTCCACCGAAGATCGGGGCAGGAGCGAGGTAAGCGGTTGCAAAAATCTCTTGCGGAGTACTACTGGCCGGGAGGCCCTGCGGGTGCAGGGTTGAGTTTCTGGGCCGCCATCATGCCGACCGGTCCCTTAGAATCCTTATCCTTCAGTTGTGCGTAGATCTTCTTCGCAAGCTCGGGCTTGCCCTGGGTTTCATAGAGCTCGGCAAGCTGCAGTTGCGCCAGGCCGGCCGGCACTGTCGTGGTCGGCTTTGCGGTGAGCTGGTTGTAAAGATCGATTGCCTGCGAGTCGCGGCCGGTCTGGCGGTAGAGCTGCGCGAGCGACAGCTTGGCGAGTGCGGCAAGATCGCCGTTCCAGCCGTCAGCAACCTGCTTCAGCGTGCTCTCAGCCGGGCCGTTCTGACCTTCCTCGAGGTAGGTCAATCCGGCAAAGTAGCGGGCGACCTTGCCGTCCGGCGCCATGCTGAACTTGTCGGCGACGCCCATAAAAAGAGAATTGGCGGCCTTGGCGCGGTCGCTGACCGACGCAAACGTTTTGACGCCTGGCGGCACCTGCTGTCCGGGAGCCGCAATCGGCGTCTGGTAAGCCTGCATCGCAGCGCCAAAGGCCACCGAGGCCTGTGCGGAGCGGCTGTTATAGATGAGTACGCCGCCGACCACGATCAGGATCGCCAAAAGGACAATACTGCTGGTTACGATCACGGAGCGGCGATTTTCGCTGGCCCATTCCAGCCCGTGATTGGTGCTGTCGATAAATTTGTCGTGCTTGAGAGCTTGCCGGGTTTGCTGGTCCACTGGTTTTCTTTTCCTTCTATGACTCGCCGCGGTCTTGCCGCTTTTGAGTGAACTGTTTGCGCGTAGACACAGCGCAGTGTTTAAGTCTATCAGCGTCGGGCTGAGAGATGAAGGACAGAGGCAGATTCGGTAGCGCGTCAGTTTGAATCTCCGGGGCAAACGAACTTGCGGATGACCCCGTTTCTTTGGAAATTCCCTGACTGCTAATTGGGCGAGGGCGGCTCGACGTGATCGATCACCAGAGTCTCCACCTGTCCCTTTGACGGCTCCAGCTTCAAGCCGAGTTGATTGGCAATGGAGGCTGCCGAGGGCCCCGGATCGAGCGCACTCGGCTGCAAAGCCGGCCTCTGGATCGTGACGTCATACCTTCCCGTAAGACCAGTCTTGTCCTCAACCGGCCGCCCCGTCCCCAAGACCCATATCGCCACCTGCGCTATCGAGATCCCAAAATAATGCACCGTCATCTGGTCGTCTTCTTCTTCTCGGGACAGTCTCCCGCCTCCAGGCATCGGACGTGTGCCAGGATGAAGTTCGTCAGGATTCGTCTCTTTGAACTTCGGCCCGTTCTTCCCTACAACCAGCAGGTCCACAGGAGCTTCCCTGGCGCCGCGGTGCACCACCAGTTTGAGACGGTCTTCGAGCATCGCTTGCAACATGGACCGCAGCATGGCAGGCTGTTTGGCCGGGTTCTGCCAGTCCGCAAGGTCTGCCTCGTCGACCTTCGCGTCCACATCGTAACGATCGTCGTCGCCGGTCAGCCAGGCAGGCATTCCTAGGAACTGATCAACGAAATAGAGGGGAGCGCCGCCAGTTTGCGGCACATAGGCCATTCGGATCAGGTACCCCAAAAACAAGTTTCTCATCTGATATCCGTCAGCCGTCGCAACTCCGATATGTTGGGGACCGCCGGAGTTATTTTTCCGTATGGAAACCACAGCGAACTTCCATCGTTTGGTCTCGGATTCGCCGGCTATGACCGTGGTGGCATCGGACGTGGGGTTCGCGTTGGCCGGCATGTGCTTAGGCGTTGCGGGCAGGCTCGGAGCAGTCTGGGCGAGAGCCGCCACGGCGGCGAAAATGAAGACAGGAAACTTGAACCCGAACGATGGCATCTAGCACCTATGTAGTATACTAACTCACATCGCAGGCGACATAGCACGCACCAATCGCAATTCAGGAATCTCCTCGGGATGACACCAGGAGAGCAAAACGAAAACAGATATTTATCGCATTCCCGCGGTTTTGGTTTTGGCCGGTTCTCCGATGACGTCGGGACCTAACTCGACCTGAGTCCGAACCAAAGTATCGGCGACCATCCGGCCGAACAGCGCCTGACCCTTTGCATTGAGGTGCGTGCGGTCGACAGAACTTTTTTTATTTTCGACCCGCTGGTCTTCGTGGCCGATGGCGTCGAACTCGTCGGCCTGCTCCTGCGTCATGCCTTCGAGCAATTTTGTGGACATCGCATTAAGGTCGATGACGGTTACATTCTCTTCCATGCCGACACGCTTTGCTGCGGCGGAGTAGTCCTTCAGATCCTGCACCAACACGCCGTCTCTGTAGTTGCGCCGCGACAGCGAGGTGACGACTACGGGGACAGCTCCAATAGCGCGGGCATCGCGGATGTAGCGGCGGATATTGGCCGCGTAGCTGGTCTCGGGATCGGTCTCGCGTTCCGGCCCCTTGCCCTTCATGTCGTTGTGGCCGAACTGAAGGAGATAGTAGTCGCCATGGTCGTCGAGGGCTTTTTTCCACGCGCCCTCGTCGATGAAGCTTTTGGAGCTGCGGCCGTTCAAAGCATCGTTGATGCAGGTGACGTTGGGGGTCATGATGTCGCAGAAACCTTTGCCCCAGCCGCCGCCGGCGTTGACCGTCGAGTCGCCGACGAGAACGATTCTGACCGGCCCGCCTTCAATGATCTTCATCGCCTTGACGCCCTGCGGAGGAAGGCTTGCGGCTTGCGGTTTGACGTATTTCGCAAGTACAGGAACCGCTTTGCCCATGTCGCTGGCGACAATGCGGCCGAAGGCGTAGGAACCCTTCCAGTTGAGATGGGTCTTGTCGAAGATGGTTTTGCCTTCGTCATCCTTCTTGGTGATGGCGAGGGTATTGCCTTCTTCTTCTCCAATGCCATCGAGATAGGCGATGCTGTCGCGCTGGAGATCGATCAACGGAACCTTCATCTCGGTGGCGACTTTTTTCATGGTCTCCGAGTGCGCCAGAAGATCGGAGTGAATCTTTCCATCGGCCTCGAAGTAGCGGCGGGTAAGCGGGGTGACGAGGATGGGTTGGATACCGGCTGCGCGGGCCTCATCGACGTAGCGGCGCAGGTTGGCTTCGTACTCGGCCATGGTGGTCTGGCGCGGAAGGCGCTCCTTGCTCTCAAGGTCGTTGTGTCCGAATTGAATGAGCATGTAGTCGGGTTTGGTCTGGAGACTTCTCTCCCATAGACCCTGCTCGCGAAAGGTTTTAGTGCTTGCGCCTCCCTTGGCCATATTCACGCAGTCGACTTTGGAGTTGAGGTTGGCGCAGAACCCGCGTCCGTAGCCGGCATTGTCGGTTTGCGTCGAATCTCCGATCAGATCGATGCGGACCGTGGTGCCTGAGGCGCGCACTGCGGCTGTCGCCGGATCAAACGCTCTCGGCGGATCTCCCTGGGCCAGGATTTTTGGACCGCCCAATGCCACTGCAACCAACAACAACGCGACCCAGTTTCCCTTTACCGGCTGCATCATGAAGAAGATCTCCTCGCAAAAATCTTACTGCAAAACCGCCTAAAGTGGCCTGACCACCGGAGAAGTTGACAGCCTCTCTGCGGAGGGGAAGACTTGCTTGGGAAGGATTTACGTTCATTTATGAAGACTGTGATAGTTGAGAGTGCCGTCGCTGCGCCGCCTACTACGAATAAACATCTGATCCGCTGGGTAGAAAAGATGGCCGAGCTGACCCAGCCGGACCGCATCCACTGGATCGACGGCTCGCAGGCCGAATACGACTTTCTGTGCGACCAGCTGGTGAAGGCGGGAACGTTTACCAGGCTGAATGAAAAGCTTTGGCCGGGATGTTTTCTGGCGCGGTCTTCGCCGAACGATGTGGCCCGGGTGGAGAACCGGACGTTCATCTGCTCGCTCTCGAAAGATACGGCCGGCCCTACCAACAACTGGGAGGATCCCTATGTGATGCGGAAGAGGCTGAAGCAGCTCTTTCGCGGAAGCATGCGCGGGCGGACGATGTATGTGCTGCCATATTCGATGGGACCGATAGGGTCGCCGATGTCGCAGATCGGGGTGCAGCTGACGGACTCGGCCTATGCAGTCGTCAATATGCGGATCATGGCGCGTATCGGAGCGCCGGTATTTGCCGAGATCGATAAAGACGAGAAGCGCGTTGTGCCGTGCATGCATACGGTTGGCGCTCCGCTGGCGCCAGGCGAGCAGGATGTTGCGTGGCCGTGCAATGAGACGAAGTACATCGTCCACTTTCCCGAGACGCGCGAGATCTGGTCGTATGGCTCGGGATATGGCGGGAATGCGCTGCTGGGCAAGAAATGTTTTGCGCTGCGGATTGCCTCGAATATCGCTCGCGATGAGGGCTGGATGGCGGAGCACATGCTGATCGTCGGGGTGGAGTCACCCGCCGACAAGCATGGCAAGATGGAAAAGACGTATGTTGCCGCGGCCTTTCCGAGTGCATGCGGCAAGACAAATTTTGCGATGATGATTCCGCCGGCCGGATTCGAAGGTTGGAAGGTTTGGACGGTTGGCGACGACATCGCATGGATCAAGCCGAATGAGAACGGGCAGTTGCGAGCGATCAATCCTGAGGCGGGATTTTTTGGGGTAGCGCCGGGAACAAGCGCGAAGACGAATCCGAACGCGATGGCAACCCTGGCGAAGAACACCATCTTTACAAACGTTGCGCTGACTCCCGAGGGCGGCGTGTGGTGGGAGGGGATGACGGACACTCCGCCTGCGCAAGTGATCGACTGGCGCGGCAACAAATGGACACCGGCGATCGGCAAGGAGACGGGAGCCACGGCAGCGCATCCCAATGGCCGGTTTACGGCGCCGGCGCGGCAGTGCCCTACGATCGATCCGGACTGGGAGAGCCCCAACGGGGTTCCGATCTCGGCGTTTATCTTCGGGGGACGCCGGCCGACGACGATGCCGCTGGTTTATCAGGCGTTCAACTGGTCTTCGGGGGTTTATGTCGGGGCGACGATGGGCTCGGAGACCACTGCCGCGACTACCGGGGCGGTGGGCAAGGTGCGTCGCGATCCGATGGCGATGCTTCCATTCTGCGGATACAACATGGGCGACTACTTCCGCCATTGGCTGAAGATGCAGCGGAATCTGTCGGCCACGCCGCGCGTCTTCCATGTGAACTGGTTCCGCAAGGGCGCGGACGGCAAGTTCTTATGGCCGGGATATAGCGAAAACATGCGGGTTTTGAAGTGGATTGTGGATCGTGTGCGTGGACGCGCACTGGGTAAAGAGACGCCGATCGGGTGGACGCCGCACTTTGACGACATCAACTGGAAGGGGCTGAGCTTTTCGCGTGAGGCGTTCGAGCAGTTGCAGACGGTGGACCGCGAACAGTGGAAGCAGGAGGTCATGGGACACGAGGAACTCTTTATCCTGCTTCACGATCATCTGCCCCCGGAGATGATCTACGAGCGCGAACTTTTGATTTGCCGGCTTTAAATTTTTCATGCGGTCTTTGGCGAAATTCCCTTGTTTTACAAGGGGGTTTCGCCGGTCTGCGCGTGCAGAGCGTGGTTTTTCGATGGTGTTTTTGTGGTGAATTCGTGGTGAAAGGGTGGTTGGAGACGGCAGCAAAATCGACCGCTCGAATCTTCCACTTTTTTTGAAATTTATTTTTGGTTGGACCAATGTCTTATGGCAAGTTGAAATTTTTGCCTTCCCTGTCGATAATCTTTCGTCCCAGCAGGAGCAGGAGGACGATGGCGATCAGGTTGAAGATGAATTTCGCGATGATGTCCATTCGCGGCCATGCGCTGCTACCTGAAAAACCTGCGGCCATGCACACCAGAATGACGCTGAAGACGAGCGCCCAGCGATGCCGGTCTCCCCATCCGGCTGACGAGCCCCAGCGCCTGACCAGGAAAAAGGCGAGTGCGGCCCATGCGATTCCACCAGCCATCGGAATCCACATTGGAAGGAACATGCGCGGCACGAAGACGAGGGTGATCAGCGCATACCATGCGAAGCCGAGCGGAAGAGCGGCGAGTCCTGCCAGCCAGGGCGAAGTTTTTCTGGACGGATCCTGGCGTGGCGTAGCGGCTCGAAACGCATAGGCCAACCCGGTCAGGGCGGCGATTGCCAGCACGCCGAGGATAACGTCCAGGGCGGGAGGATTGTATTTCGCGACGTGAAAGGTGATGGGCCGCGCCCGCTGGGTCCATGCGAACCACGCGATGTAGGACCCGAGAAGAAAGAGAACGCAGACCGCGATCAACTGGCCACGGCGCAGCCACGGCTCGTCGCGCCGCCTGGGAAAGATCAGTTCGGTAAGTTGGACCGGGGCGAGAACGACCCAGACACTTTCGTAGCCGAGCATAAAGAGGAAATAGACCCAGTTGACTCCCCAGACGCGGCCGTACATCAGGTGATTTGCGAGCCAGGGCAACGGGGCGAGCGAGGTTTGCTGGATGATGGTCTCCTCGGCGACGGACAGGGCGAGCCCAAGCAGAAACATGCTGACCCATCCTCCGCCCCAGCGGCGAACGAGTTCGCGAATGATCAGCGCGCCGCCTCCCCAGACGAGGATCTCCGGGATGAGAACGAAGATGTAGCTGAGCCGGGTTGCGCCGCTGAGCACCTCGGCGACAATCGGCGCGAGAAGCATGAGGGTGAGGGCAGGTTTCAGACTGCGGGTGGAGCTCTGCTGACCATTCATTGTCCAGACTCCTTTCGGGTTCTCTTCGGACGCGGGGTTTTGGTTACGCCGGCTTCGGCGCGCATCGTGACGACGCGGGCGTCGTGCAGAAGCTCCTGGAGGTCCCAGGCGAGTTTTCCTGAGTGGAGTTCGCGGACGAGACCGCGCACCCACTCAAGCTCTGCCTCGCGCATGGCGCGCAGGTATTCGCTTTCGATCAGATTGATTCGCG
>DATAVY010000149.1:0-2799 GCA_036267495.1 Edaphobacter sp. | reverse complement strand
GAGTTGCGTGGAAACATCTTGGTGATGGCAAGCAGATCGGTCTTGCAGGTGGCCTCGTTGAGCAGGTGCGTGCCGGCCATGTGGACCAGTTTCTTGCTGAGCAAATTCAGGGATCGCGCACTGTTATGGTAGGAGACCACGAGTTCGTAGCGTTGCTGTTCCAGGGCACAAGCGAGAATCGGCGCGCTGGGATCGCAACCCGCGATAAGAATCCGTCCGGGATTGTTCCAGCTTTCCCCGAGGACTTCGATGGTGGCGTTCACGTTACGCTTTCGGTCAAGAATGGGCGCAAACAAGACAGCGTCTGCGGGAGCCAACCCCAACTTTCCCGAGTCGGGCGGGACGGCGATCACATGCCCATTCACGCTGCAGAGGCGCAGCGGATTCCTCGGCAGCGTCAGCTCCAGGTCGCCAAGAAAAATCGCTTCCATCGTTCTCCGTGAAGCGTCTTTCTTCGCCACGATCTGGAACACATCCTCAACCGCGACGTCCAGCGCCTTGGCCATGCGGAGGCTGACCATAGTATTGGGCACATACGAGCCCGCCTCGATGGCATAGATGGTCTGGCGGCTTACCCCAACTTCAGCGGCCAACCGAGAGGCACCAAGCCCCTTCTTCAGGCGCAATGTCTCCAGGTTGTTGCGTATTTCCATGGCTCGTTTCCGCGTTTGGCCGACAGACACAATTTTCCTTTAACCACTGAAGGAAGCCACACCCAAATCATCATATCTGTTGGGCTGCCGCCAGTCTGTGACTACATGAACCCACTGCGGATGTCGACACGCTAGATGTACCTGACCGACAGCAGGCCAGGGCCGAAGTCCCGGCCGCTACAATTACTGAACAGTTTGTCAGATGACCGAACAATGCAATCAGCAACGATCGGTCAGTACGTTCTCCGGGTTTCGCCGCCGAAGAAGATAGTTTAGACGACTGCGCGGAGTGCAACTGCGACACTCTCTCGGGCGGTCCTGAGAGCACCAGCGACGGACTCGCCTGCCGCGATTGTGTGTGCGAGTGCCGACTTCTTCCGAGTTCGCCGATGCTCGAAAGTGACCGTCTCGATTTCACCGCCGAAGAGATCGTGTTTCTCGTTCAGTTGATCGAGCGATGAATTCAGCGCTGCAACAACTGCCTCGGCCTCATCGGCGGCAACTATCAATTCGATATTGATTTTCTTGTAGAGCATCCGAATGATCTCCAGACTCTATTCTATGCCGCCGGGCGGACAATGCCTGGCAACGGAGCTGACCTCCAGGCTGATCGTGATCCCGGCGCCGGCACGGACGACGACGACAAGAACCCACAACACATCCATCCCCCGCAATCTGCAGGTATCCCGAGAGCCTCATAAAGTCCGTGGATTCTGCCGATAAACGATGGTCTCGTCAGTTGATAATCATTGCCGGGAAGCCGACTTCCCCGGCTTGAGGAAGGAATTAGAGTCTTGATTGGGAAAAGTTGATTCAGCGAATGGATGTTCCAAGTTCAGGGGACTCATCGAAACTCAATATATGCGAAATGGCAGCGCGAATTCGCAAGCAAGCGGACGCATCGTCCTTGTAGTCACCATCCTCGGATCGAGTATGGCGTTTATTGATGGAACTGTCGTCAACGTGGGGCTTCCTGCGCTGCAGAACGCTTTCCACGCTTCCGTTGCGGATGTGCAGTGGGTCGTGGAATCGTATGCTTTGATGTTGGCCGCGTTGCTTCTTGTAGGTGGCTCTCTTGGAGATATCTTCGGCCGCCGTAAGGTATACGTTGTTGGCGTCGCCATTTTTGCTGCCGCCTCGGCGTGGTGTGGCCTGGCTCAAGACATTCACACGCTGATCTGGGTTCGTTCGATTCAGGGTTTAGGAGCGGCCCTGCTGGTGCCTGGGAGTCTCGCGCTGATCACCGCCTCCTTTCCCGAAGAAACCAGAGGACAGGCGATTGGCACGTGGTCTGGTTTTTCCGCCATGACCGCCGCACTCGGCCCGGTTATCGGCGGCTGGCTCATCCAACACTCTACTTGGCGCTGGGTTTTTTTCTTGAACCTCCCGCTTGCCCTGGCGATCATCCTGCTGTCTGCCAAGGTGCCGGAAAGCCGCAACGAAAAAGCCTCACATCATCTCGACTGGAGCGGCTCTCTTCTGGTGACGCTGGGACTTGGCGGCGTCACGTATGCGCTGATTGAGTGGCCGTCTCGGGCCAGGCATGGCGGCCATCTCGTCGCTGCTGCAGTAGGTTTGGGTCTCGTTGCTTTGGCAGGATTCATTGCTGTAGAGCATTGGTCACGCACGCCGATGGTTTCGCTCAAGCTGTTTCGCTCGCGAAATTTTTCAGGTGCGAATCTGATGACACTGTTCCTATATGCATCGCTTGGCGGATTGATGTTCTTCTTTCCAATGGACCTGATCCAGATCCAACACTACACGGCAACTGAAGCAGGAGCGGCATTCCTTCCTTTTGTTGCCATCATGTTTACCCTGTCGCGCTGGGCAGGTGGTCTGGTCGCACGCTACGGATCGCGGCTCCCACTCACCATTGGACGCCGTTCCGGAGTATGAGTCAGGCCTGGCTTCCGGCGTTAACAACGCCGTCTCTCGGTTGGCAGCTCTCCTTGCAGTGGCTGTCTTTGGTGTGGCCCTGGTCACGGTCTTCAACCATTCGCTGGACGGGCATCTCGCGCCACTGGCGTTGAGCTCAGACGTTCGCGCAAAAATCGATGCCACCCGGCCACTGCTTGCGGCCGTCCAGAATCCGGATCCTCGAGTCCAACAAGCGATTAGCGCATCCTTCATCAGTGGCTATCACACG
>DATAVY010000148.1:0-14023 GCA_036267495.1 Edaphobacter sp. | reverse complement strand
ATAAGCTGAAACTCCGTGTAGCCGGAAGGGCACGGACTCGCGCATGCCGTAAGCTGAAACTCCGTGTAGCCGGAAGGGCACGGACTCGCGCATGCCGTAAGCTGAAACTCCGTGTTGCCGAAAGGACACGGGACTCGCGCATGCCATAAGCTGAAATTCCATTTCGCCGGAAGGGCACGGACTCACGCATGCCCTAAGCTGAAACTCCGTTTGCCGGAAGGGCACGGACTCGCGCGTTGCCCTAAGCTGAAATTCCATTTCGCTGGAAGGGCACGCGTTCACGCGTGCCATAAGCGCGTCCCGTTGAATCGCGGCTTTAGCCGCTGGGGTGCGCTTTTATTTCGCGAGCCACTTTCAGAGCCATCGTTAGCCACCGAGAAAATCTCTCCGCTCCCTCATCCCCTCTCTAACCGCTGAACACACACCCTATGTCTCGCAAGCCACTCAGCACTCTCTGAGGCCGGAACCTAAGAACAAAATATCAACACGGCTTTAGAAACCGCGGAAAAGTCCGTTTTGCTTAAGGGCACGGATTTATCCGTGCTATAAGCGCTTCCTCTGTATGCGGCTTTAGCCGCTGAGCTACGCCTTTCGATTTCGCAAGCCACAATCATCGCAGCCCGTCAGCCGCGCAAAAAATCACAACCCGAAGTTCTTAAATCCGTATCATCCGTGCCAATCCGCGGTCAGAACTTAGCCACATCCACCGTGCCCATATGCCCATTGAAGGCATCGCGCACCACAAACCGCACCCGCGCCACATTCCCCGGCAACGTCACCGGCAGCGAAAAGCTCGCACCGGCATCGCTCCCCCCACGCGGAAACGTCTCCTCGCGAATCACATGGCCCAGCAGCCTGCCCTTGCTGTCATACCATCCCGCAGCCACCGTCGCCTCGGCATGCTGGCTGCCGTCCGGTCCCGCATCCGACCAGCCCAGCCCACTCTCCGCAACCTGAATCGTGTAAGCATCGCCCTGCGACTTAGCCGCCGCCACGCTCAGCCCGTTATACGAGATCGTCGTCGTCAGCGCCGCCGAAAGATCCAGCTTCAGATTCGCCGCCACCTGGCTTGAAGACATCGCCTTATCCAGGACCGGATTCAGGTCCGCCGCCGTCTCCGGATAGTAGCCATCGCGCGTCGTCGCATGCAGGCTCGGGTCTTTCATCACGATCCTGATCTTGCGAAACTTCGCCGCGTCTTCCGACGTATTGCTGGGCGTATACGACAGCGTGTAATACTCCTGCCCCCTGGCCACTCCCTCCGCAATCACGTTGTTCAAGTCGTTTCGCCCGGTAAACGCAACCCCGCCGGTCGAGGGAGCGAAGTTCGTGAATGAGACCGTCCCGCCGCTGAACGGATCGCCGCCATTCTCCTCCAGGGCCATGTTGAGATCGTCCGGCGTATCCACTTCAAGGTTCGCGCTCGAATTGGCCGCGGGATTGATCGTGTACATCGTGATCCGCGCCGCCAGCAGACGCGCGGTCGAGCGTCGCATCGCGGCTTCGATCAGGTCCGCCTGCTGCTGGTCGAGCCCGACCAGGTTGGCCGACGGAAAACCGCTGCCCACCCACACCAGGTTCTTGCGCCCGCGCGTGCCGGTCGAGGCCTGCGCGATCTGCTGCAGCGCCGCCATCACCTGCGCCATGCGCTCCACCGCGCCCGGGCCGGATTTGCCGCTGTTCTCCATCCGCCACGGATACGCCGGCATGTGCTTCTTCACCGCCGCGATCAGTTCGTCGCGACTCTGCGTGTAGTCGTGCATCTGCTGAAAGGTATTGTTGGTCGCCACCATCAGCACCGCCGGTTCCTTCAAGACAGCCGGTTGTGCCTGCAGATACTTCACCATCATCTGCCGCGCGAAGCTCATGTCCTCGAAGCGCGAGTTCAGCTCGTCCAGCACCAGGACCGTCACCGGAGCATCGCCGATCTTCGCCAGGTCGGCAGCCGAGTTGACGATGGCCTTGTCCCCGGCTGGCATCCTGTGCTCACCCGGCGGCTCGAAGCTGCGGATCTCCTGCGCCTTGCGGTCCTCGAAGACGGAGAAGTCATCCCGCGTCAGCTCGCGCTCGACCAGCCTCCCCTTCCTGTCCGTAACCACGATGTCCAGCACCACGATTCGCGTCGTCACCTTGATCGTCGGGGCCGGAGAAGTCGGGCCTTGGGAAGTCGGGACCGGGGAAGTCTGGGCCGGGGAAGCCTGGGCCTGAGAACCGTGGACCGGCAGCGTGCTCTGCGCCTGCGCTGCGCCTTCAGCCGCCGTACAGGTTATCCCCGGCATGGCAACCGGGATAAGGAATATGGCGCTTGCCGCAGCACGGCGCATCGGATTCAGCATCAGGCTCCCTGGGAAGTTGTGGTGGAGGTTCCGGACATGTAGACGCTGCTCCGGTAGGGAATGTTGCGCTGTAAACCGGTTTGCGGGGTACCTCCCCCGGGCCTGAAAATAAAGTTCAAAAAAGTGGAATATTTTCCGCGCCGGAAAAGCACCAGCTAACCCACCACAATTCACCAGCGATCCACCACGAATTAACCATCGAAAAACCACGTTCTGCACACCGTTTTTCGCAAAAACCCCAGCAAAAACGCCCTTCCACCACGCGGAAAAAAAGCGCAGAAAAAGAAGCTCGAATTCCAAGTGCTATACTCTGCGAAAGTCTTCCGCCCCAGGGGTTTATCGGCTTCTCAATGCTTTTTACGGCTCGCAGCGCTGCAGTCTATGGAATTGACGCCAACATCATCGATGTCGAAGTCGATTTCTCCAACGTCAAGCTCAACGAAGAACAGTTCCATACCGTAGGCCTGCCCGATGCCGCGGTGCGCGAGAGCCGCGACCGTGTGCGCTCCGCCATCAAAAACTCCGGCTTCGACCTTCCGCCAACCCGCATCACCATCAACCTCGCCCCCGCAGACCTGAAGAAAGAAGGCTCTGGCTTTGACCTTCCCATTGCGATCGGCATACTGGGCGCCTATGGCGCGCTGCACATCAAGGATGTAAGCGACTATCTGCTGGTAGGAGAACTCGGCCTCGATGGCAGCCTGCGCGCAGTGCAGGGAATGCTGCCGATCGCAGTGGCGGCGCGCGCAAAGAGCATTAAGAACCTCATTATTCCCGCCAGCAATGCGCGCGAAGCCGCGGTAGTTGAGGGCGTGAACGTTTATCCAGTGAAGTCGCTGCTCGAGGTCCGCGAGCTGCTGAACTCTGCGGTGCTGGGCGGGATTACGGCGGCGCCGCTGAAGGTAGCGACCAGCGAGTTGCTGAGCGAGATGCAGCACTTTCCGTTCGACTTCAAGGACGTGCGCGGGCAGCAGGTGGCGAAGCGGGCGCTCGAGGTAGCGGCCGCGGGTGGCCACAATATTCTGATGATCGGGCCTCCGGGATCTGGCAAGACGATGCTGGCCAAGCGACTGCCGTCGATCCTGGCGCCGCTGCGGTTTGAAGAAGCCCTGGAGACGACGAAGATTCATTCTGTCGCCGGCGTGCTCGATGCGGAGCAGGGGCTGGTGGCACACCGGCCGTTCCGTTCGCCGCACCATACCATCTCGGATGCGGGGTTGATTGGCGGGGGAATGATTCCGCGGCCGGGCGAGGTTTCGCTGGCGCATAACGGGCTGCTGTTTCTGGATGAGCTGCCGGAGTTTCCCCGGAATGTGCTGGAGGTGCTCCGGCAGCCGCTGGAAGATGGCAATGTGACGATTGCCCGGGCGGCGATGAGCCTGAGCTTTCCCGCGCGGTTTATGCTGGCGGCGGCAATGAACCCTTGCCCCTGCGGATACTTCAATGACAAGAGCCGGGAGTGCATGTGTACGCCGCCAATGATTCAGCGGTATGTATCCAAGGTAAGCGGTCCGCTGCTGGACAGGATCGATATTCATATTGAGGTTCCGGCAGTGCAGTACAAGGAGTTGCGGGGCGGGGCGGCAGCGGAGGGGTCGGAGCAGATACGGGAGCGGGTGCTGGCGGCGAGAGAGCGGCAGCATGCGCGGTTTGGCCAGGCCGGGGAACGGACGAAAGGATCGGCGAAGGCGGCCTCTCGGCAGATATTTGCCAATTCGCAGATGAACACCCAGCAGATACGGGCGTTCTGTGAGTTGAGCTCGGATGCGGAGCGGTTGCTGGAGCGGGCGATGCAGCAGCAGGGATTGAGCGCACGGGCGCACGACCGTATCTTGAAGGTGGCAAGGACGATAGCGGATCTCGGCGGGGAAAAGGACATTGCCGTGAAACATATCGCGGAGGCAATTCAGTATCGTACGCTGGACCGAAGTTACTGGGCTTGATCGGATAGGCGGCCACAGTTTCGGTTGAAGTAATCCTATTTCTGGAATAACGTTATTGGAAGACTCCTAAAAAAGGTATTGACCTACGGCTTCATACAGTTTACTTTTCCATGAGTCGCAGTTGTTTCCTGACCGGTTGGTAATAATGACTCGAAATACGGTCTGGTAAATTTCGATAGAAGTTTGGCTCGCCAGGATACTGGCTGGCTTTCTGTTTCAGGCCTGGGCGCGGTGAGCGCTGAATCTTACGGAAGAGACAGTTTCGCGAAAGAATCTGCTGGTTTTTGCCAGCTGTGGTTTGCTTTGTCTCCTGCGCCTTGGGATGACCAAAGCGATTGAAAAAGAAGGTAGATTGCAGGAGTCCGAACACGGTCATTCTGCGTCTAATACATGTAAGTCGGACACGGCAGCAGTTCATCGACTCGGTTGCCAAATTGAACGATTTCAGGCGAGTGAGCGCTAACAAGACGCTTACGCCTCAAGAAAGAAAAGGAGAACCTATGCGCTCGGATCTTATTTTTGGAGCACTCACGCACGTGAACAACCGGTACGAGCTTTGCCAACTAGCGTCGAAGGCGACGCGTAAGCTGCACAAGCCCAATACCCGGCTTCAGGACACGACTAACGAAGTGCTGGATCGCTTTAAGGACACGATTCCAATGGACGAGTCCGAAAGTGTCGTTGAAAAGGTACAATTGCAGGAACGCCGCGCGGCTTAACGCGCGGCTGTTTCATCCACTCTAACCCTACCCTTTACCCGCACTACCATCCCATCCGCAGCACAGATTTTCACTCTAGACTGGCCTTCCGCACGACCCCCTCGTCAAGCAGATCCCGCCTGAAGTTCCAAACATCCCTCCTAAAAATTCAAATCCCAGGTAAAACATGACTATTTCTGAATTAAAAGAACACAACATAGCCGAGCTGAGTAAGCTTGCACGTGGCCTTGACATCGCCGGAACCAGCGGCCTTCGCAAACAGGATCTGATCTTCAAGATTCTGCAGGCGCAGAGCGAGAAGGAAGGGCACATCTTTGCGGAGGGCGTGCTGGAGATTTTGCCGGATGGCTATGGTTTTCTGCGATCTCCCGATTACAACTATCTGCCGGGTCCCGATGACATTTACGTATCGCCTTCACAGATCCGCAAGTTCGACCTGAAGACGGGCGATACGATTTCGGGCAATGTGCGGCCGCCGCATGAGGGCGAAAAGTACTTCGCGCTGGTGAAGATCGAGGCGATCAACTTCGAGTCGCCGGAAGAGACGCGGAACAAGATTCTGTTCGACAACCTGACGCCGTTGTATGCCGCAGAACGGGTGAAGATGGAGACAGTTCGCGAGAATCTTTCGGGTCGTGTGATGGACCTGCTGACGCCCGTGGGTAAGGGGCAGCGCGGGTTGATTGTGGCGCCGCCAAGAACGGGCAAGACGATGCTGCTGCAGGCGATCGCGAACAGTATTACGTCGAACCATCCTGAAGTTGTGCTGATCGTGCTGCTGATCGATGAGCGGCCGGAAGAAGTGACGGATATGCAGCGCAGTGTTAAGGGAGAAGTGATAAGCTCCACCTTCGATGAGCCGGCGGCGCGCCATGTTCAGGTTGCCGAGATGGTGATTGAGAAGGCGAAGCGGCTGGTAGAGCACAAGCGCGATGTGGTGATCCTGCTGGACTCGATTACTCGTCTGGCGCGCGCGTACAACACGATTGTGCCGCCGTCGGGCAAGGTGCTCTCGGGCGGTGTGGACTCGAATGCGCTGCAAAGGCCGAAGCGGTTTTTCGGCGCCGCGAGAAATATCGAAGAGGGCGGGTCGCTGACGATCATTGCTACGGCTCTTGTCGATACGGGTTCAAGGATGGATGAAGTGATCTTCGAAGAGTTCAAGGGCACGGGCAACATGGAAGTGATCCTGGATCGGAAGCTGGTGGATAAGCGTGTATTCCCGGCGATCGACATTCAGCGCTCGGGCACGCGTAAGGAGGAGCTGCTGATTCCGAAAGAAGACCTGCAGCGGACGTGGATTCTGCGGAAGGTGCTGAATCCGCTGTCGCCGGTTGAGGCGATGGAATTGCTGACGGATAAACTGGCGAAGACACGGAATAATCAGGAGTTTCTGCACAATATGAGCTCGATTTAGATCGGGCTTAATCCAGGTAGTGTGGACTGTGCGGCGCGATGCTTGATGGCATCGCGCCGCTTTGTGCTTAAAGGGGTTTCTGTTGTTAGCGAGTGGGCACTCGTGAAAAAAAGAGGAAGGGAGATGAACTTTTTGCATTCGGCGGCGGTATGGATTGCGTATAGGCAGGTAAGCGAACTGGATGAGAGCGAACGACGGAGAGTTTCGCGGGTTGGTCGAACAGCACCAGTCGATGGTGTTCTCGATTGCGTTCCGAATTTTAGGCGATCGAGGGGCGGCGGAGGAGCTTGCGCAGGATGTGTTTGTCGAGTTGCACCGTTCACTGGGACGATTGGAGTCGGAGGAGCATGTGCTGTTCTGGCTGAGGCGAGTGGCCGCGCACCGTTCAACAGATTATTTGCGGAGGCGGAGTTTGCGGCCGGAGTTTATGGCGGAAGAGTGGACGGAGCAGCATTGCCGTCATGTGGATGGACGGTCGTTTGATGCAGTTGCAGTTGTGACGCGGTTGGAGGAGATGGTGTTGTCGTTGCCGTCAGGGTTGCGAGCGGCGATTGTGCTTCGGTATCAGGAGGAGATGACGCCGGATGAGATTGCGAGAGCGCTGGAGCAGCCGATAGCTACGGTGAAGAGCAATCTGCAGCGCGGACTGGTGATGTTGCGGCGCAAGGCGAAGTCGGTGTTGAAGGAGTTTATGCGTGAGCGATGAGTTGGAACAGGAGTTGAAGGAGGGCCTGAGACGCGTTCCCGCGCCGGATGGTTTTGCCGACCGTGTGATGAAGCGGGCGGCGAGGAAAGAGCGGCTGCGGATTCGTGTGATGCCGCAACGGGTGTCGTATGTCTGGCAGGTAGCGGTTGCGGCGATGGTATTGCTGGCGGTGTTGTTTGGTGTAGGGGAGATAGCACAGCGGCGCGAGGAACGGCGAAAGGCGGAGCTTGTCGAACATCAGTTTGACGTCGCGATGCGAGTGACGGGCAAGACGCTGAGCGGAGTGGGAGAGCGGATCAGCAAGACGGGAACGAAGGACGAAAGAGGAGAGCAATGACAGGACGAATTGGCATGACGCGAATGAGAGTGATGATGGCGGTGGCGGGTTTGTTGCTGGCGGCGGGATCGATATGGGCGATGGAGCCGCTGCAACAGAAGGACGATTTGTTTGCGGGAGCGGACAAATTTTCGCAGGGAGCGAAATCGTCGACTGAGGTGAACCTGGACAAGAACATGCTGGGATTGATGGGCAAGTTTGGCGACGAAGGCGAGGACAAGAGTGGAAGTGAACTCGCGAAGAGGATGGACTTCGTCATCGTGCGCAGCTATGAGTATGCCGAGGAAGGACGGTACAACATTGCTGACGTCGAGCAGTTCAGGAAGAGGCTGGAGGATGGCGGCTGGTCTCATGTGGTGAAAGAAAGAGGCGAAAGAGAGAACACGGATGTGTGCGTGAAACTGGGACCAAATGGCGAGTTCAGCGAACTGGTGGTGATCAGTGCTGAGCCGAAGGAGCTGACGTTCGTTCATCTGAAAGGGCACATGTCGGCGGAGGACCTGATGAAGGTGAGCACCCATTACGGAGTACGCGAGGGAACTCAGAAGGCGAAGGATAAGGAGAAAGACAAGGAGAAGATGAAATGATGCGACGCGTGAGTGGGCTTCTGTTGGTCGCGCTGGGAGTTGCGCTGTTGGTGGCGCAGCGCGTGAGAGCGTCGGAGCAAAACACGGATGGCTTTGACGCTCTGGTGAAGGGCCTGAGCACACATTATGCGCTGCATCCGAAGACGATTCCGATGATGTGGATGGTGAGTCTCGGTGCGCGAGGATTTACTCATGGTGGTGTGCGGGGATTGCATGTGGTGGAGTTTGAGAATTTTGCAAGGAAAGACGATACTGCCGGGTTCGATGAGACGGTGCGGTCGAGTCTGGATGAGAGTTGGTCGCAGATGGTGCGGGAGTGGAAGGATGATGGAGGTGAGTCGCTGGTTTATGTACGAGCAGAGAGCAGCCGCATCGACATGATCGTGGTTGACCTGAACCACGGTGAACTGAACCTGGTGAAGATGTCGATGAATCCAGATCAGCTGGCGAAGTGGACGAGGGACAAGGGGATTCGAGGTGGATTTCAGTAACCGCTGGCGATGAGGTATTCCTCGGTTAATTGGAACGTCTTGGGGGGCATGTTTTGACGCTCGGCGTATTTACTGAGGATGTCGACTTCGATGTTGAGGAGACTACCTGGGGTGAGGGTGTGGAGGCTGGTGGCCGAGTAGGTGTGGGGGATAATGGCGATTTCTACGATATTGCCGGTGATGGAGGCGACGGTAAGGCTGATGCCTTCGATGGTGAGGGAGCCTTGGGGGACGACGTAGCGAGTGAGAGCTTCGGGAAGCTGGATGCGGAGGCGCCAGTCGGTGTTGGATTCGTCGGGTGTGATGGGGCAGAGGGCGAGGAGAGTCGCAGTACCATCGACGTGGCCCTGGACGACGTGACCACCGAGAGGCGCGCCGGCGGGGGTGGGGAGCTCAAGGTTCACGATGGCATTGGGACGAAGATGGGTAAGGGTGGTGCGGGCGATGGTTTCGGCGGCGAGATCGGCGGAGAAACGTGGCGGGAAGGCGTTAAGTTCGATGCTGAGGGCGGTAAGGCAGACGCCGTTGACGGCGATGCTGTCGCCGGTGTTGAGGCGCATAGTCAGCGTGGGTGCAGCGATGGTGATGCGCGTTACGCCTTCGGTGGGGGTGATGGCCAGAAGTGTGCCGGTGGTTTCGATGAGGCCGGTAAACATAAATACAGGGTACAGGGATCAGGCTCCAGGGGACAGGTTCTGCCAGGGATCGTGGAGGTAGCCGGTGACACAGACGTCCGGACCGTAGGTGGTGCGGGCGATGCGAGTGAGAGATCGCTCGAAGAGATGGGATGAGGCGATTCCTTTGGCAAAGGGAATGGCTGCGGGACCGAGCTCGGTTGGGGAGTAGAAGAGGATGGCCTTATCGACGAGATTTTGCTGGATGAAGGCGCCGTTGAGGTGAGAGCCGCACTCGAGAAGGATACTTAGCATCTCACGCTCGGCGAGGGTAGAGAGGACTGCCGGGAGGCTGAGACGTCCGGCATAGTCGGGGAGGTGCTCGACTTCTACGCCGAATGAGCCGAGGGCGGCGGCTTTTGCTGGAGAAGCATGGGAGCCACAGAGGATGAGGAGGTCGGAGTGTGAGCTGCCGGCGGTTGCAGCGGAGCAGACAAGTTGGGAATCCAGGGGGATGCGGAGGTGGGTGTCGAGGATGACACGCAGAAGAGGCCGGCGGCGGGGGAGAGTGTGGGGGCCGGATGGGCCAGGCTCCTGCAGTCCGCTGCGGTCGGTTAATTCAGGGTTGTCTGCGAGGACTGTGCCGATGCCGGTGAGGACGGCGTCGCTGCTGTGACGGAGCAGTTGCACCTGGTTACGGGCGATTGGGCCGGTGAGCCAGTGCGGCTGGTTGGGAGTGCGCGAGGCGGGCGGAGGAGCGAGTTTGCCGTCGATCGAGAGCGCGGCTTTGAGCGTGACGAAGGGCGTGCGGTGCTGGATGAAGTGGGCGAAGGCTTCATTGAGATCGCGGGCGGGCTGCTCGAGGATGCCCATAACAACTTCAATGTTGGCGGCGCGAAGTCTTTGGATGCCCTGTCCGCTGACTTGCGGGTTGGGATCCTGCGTGGCGATGACGCAGCGGGTGATACCGGCGGCGATTAGGGCGTGAGTGCAGGGTGGGGTGCGGCCGTGGTGACTGCAAGGTTCGAGGGTGACATAGGCAGTGGCTCCATGGGTGGAGAAACCTCGCGCTGCGGCTTGTTTGAGCGCGACGATCTCGGCGTGATCGCGATTATCGTAGAGGTGCGCGCCTTCGCCGATGACTTCGTCGTTGAGGACCAGGACGCAGCCTACTTGCGGATTCGGCGAGGCAAGGCCTATGGTCTCGGAGGCGAGCTTGAGGGCTCGCTGCATGAAAACTTCGTCCTGGCTTTGCAGTTGGTTGGTGTCCGGCACTCTTTCGAGGATACCGAATTGAGCCGACGGGCGCAGAATTGGTCGAGAGGAGAAGAAATGGCGGCAAAGGTGTAAAACTATTGTTATGCGAAATCAGAATCCGATGCTGACTCCACGGGAAGCGGCGCGGCTGTTGGGGGTGAGCTACGCGACGATCAAGCAGTGGATCCTGAGCGGGAAGCTGAAGACAGTGCAAACGCCGGGTGGACATCATCGTTTATCTGAGGCGGCGTTGAAGCCGTTTCTGCTGAAGGACAGGATGAAGGCTGGAGCGGAGTCGCGCCAGCGCTTTCGGCGGGTGAGTGGAAGGAATCAGCTTGTAGGCAAGGTACTCAGCATTCGGATTGAAGGGTTGCTGGCGGAGATCGTGCTCTCGGTGGGAGATGCGCATGTGACGGCGATCATCACCGCGAATGCGGTTCGCGAGCTTCAATTGAAGAAAGGTGATACGGCAGCCGCACTTATCAAGTCGACCGACGTGATGATTGAGCGGATGGATGATTTTTAAAGTAGAGGAACGACTCGCCGACCTCAGAAATAATTGATAGGACAACAATGTTAGCGGTTTGCAATCGCAGTTTTACGCGAGGATGACATCCGACATAGCTCTGGCTCAAATTTGACTATACGATTTGAATCGACTAGGTTCGTATACGTAACTCGCTAACATTATTGGGCTGAAGGTGAACAGCCTCTGTCG
The DNA here is from genome assembly GCA_036267495.1 of Edaphobacter sp. Classification (GTDB taxonomy): domain Bacteria; phylum Acidobacteriota; class Terriglobia; order Terriglobales; family Acidobacteriaceae; genus Edaphobacter. Next base: position 2,898 of record DATAVY010000148.1, on the reverse strand, counting down.
AAATCCTGTTGGCAAAAGAGTCTCATTGCCGACCTCCGGACGCTAGTCCGTGCTGCGCTCAAGGAGCGGTTTTATGAACATTTCTCGTCTCTTTTTTTCATTCCTCTTCCTTGCGAGCCTGTCGCTTGAAGTTGTAAACGGACCGGTTGTCTATGGTCAGATTGCCGCGGCTCTTCGGGGACGCGTGCTTGATCCCTCCGGCGCAGTGATTGCGAATGCTCATGTGGAGTTAACGAATTCTTCGACAAATGTGCACCAGGAGACGACGTCTTCGAGCACCGGCGATTATTTGTTCACGCACATCAATCCTGGCTCCTACCGTGTCTCGGTGAAGGCGGGCGGATTCAAAACGTTGGATCATGCGGGGATTACGGCGATTGTAGGGCAGACTGTGAACGCGGACCTGACGTTGAGCCCCGGCGGCGATCAACAGACGGTAACCGTCAATAGCGATGTCCCGTTACTGCAGGCGGAAACGAGCGACATTCAAACGAACATTTCGGGATCAATGATTGCTGCGATGCCTCTGAACACGCGCAATTTCATCCAGCTTTCGACACTGGCACCTGGGGTTGAGCTGCCGCCGGGAACGTTGCTTCCACGCATCAATGGCGGACGGCCGAGGACGAATGAGTACCTCTATGACGGTATTTCCGCTTTGCAGCCGGAGCCGGGCCAGGTCGCCTATTTTCCGATTCTGGATTCGATTCAGGAGTTTACCGTTGAAACGGACAATGTGCCGGCGGAGTTTGGCCGTTTCAATGGCGGCGTGGTGAACGTAGCGACGCGCTCAGGCTCGAATACGATTCACGGGAGCCTGTTCGAGTATTTTCGCAATGAGATTTTGAACTCGCGTAATTATTTTGCTCCGTCAGGACGGAAGCCGGAGTACCGGCGCAACTTGTATGGTGCTACGCTTGGTGCTCCTATCATTCATGACAGGATCTTCTTCTTCGGCGATTACCAAGGCGTGAAGCAGCTGATTGGAAGGACCGTTATCTCGACGATTCCGACGCTGGCGATGCGTCAGGGAATCTTTACAGGGGTCTCGAAGATCTTCGATCCGACGACCACGCAGACTGTGGGTGGGAAGTTTGTGCGGCAGGAGTTTCCGAACGACATGATCAACATACCGTTCGATCCGGCGGCGAAGGCCTTGCTGGCGCGTTTTCCGACACCTACGAATAACGCGGCGGCGAACAACTACACTCGAACGGCGAACGACTCGGATCATCAGAATCAGTTTGATGTACGTGTGGATGGATCGTTCAGGACTCGAGACCGGGCGTTTGGCCGTTATACCTACTACAACGAAGTGGAACTGCCAGTCACGCCATTGCCGGATGGAGGTGGACTCATTAGCGGGGCGGTGCTGGGGACGGGCGGCGTGGTTGGGTTGTCGAATGTGTTGGGGCAGCAGGCTGTGTTGAACGAGACTCATACATTTTCTGCACGCCTGCTGAATAACTTTGCGCTGGGGTATACGCGCCGCGGCAATACGGTTGTCGGGCCGACTTTGAATACCACGGCTTCGTCGGCGTTAGGGATTCCAGGTATTCCGACGAATGCGGCGTTCAATAATGCGTTGCCATTGTTTACTCTCACCGGCATCCAACAGCTTGGGCCATCGGCGAGCACCTTCGCGCAGTTTCAGACGGCGGTGTGGCAGATGGTAGATACGGTTGATCTAACCAGGGGACCGCATGCGATCAAAGCTGGATTTGATTTCAGGTGGTATCAGCTGAACACGGTATCTCCGCCGAATCCGACCGGCTCGTTTGCGTTTACTACGACGGGCACCAATCAACAGGGTGTGACGAACAGCGGCAGTTCCGTGGCGAGTTTTCTGCTGGGCCAGGTGGACACGTTCTCGATCGATCTTCAGGAGAGCAAGATTCGTCCACGCGACATGATCGAAGAGTCTTTTGTGCAGGACGACTGGAAGGCTTCGCAGAGATTGACGCTGAACCTTGGTGCGCGGTGGACGCTGCACTTTCCTTCGGTGGAAAAGAACAATCAGGGTGCGGTGTTCAACCTGGCGACGCAGCAGCTGGATTACCTGGGGCAGAATGGGAATTCGCGCAGCGCTCGTGAGCTGCACTACGACAATGTTGCACCGCGAATTGGGTTGTCGTTTCTCGCAACGCCCGGGACGGTGGTGCGGTTGGGGTTTGGGATTGTCTTCATCGATCAGTCGGGAATTACGACGCCGTTTACTACGCCACAGTTTCCATTCATTCAAAACGTGCAGCAGAAGACGCAGGACAGTGTGAACGCAGCGTTCGGTTTGTCGGGTGGTCCGAGTGTTGCAGCGATTCCGCTTACGCGGGATGCAGGCTTGGGGCAGAGTGTATATACCGCTAAGAGAACCGCTGGGTCCGGCTATGTGCAGCAGTGGAACCTTGCGGTGCAACATTCGATCACAAATAACATCTCGGCGGAGATTGCCTATGTGGGATCGCATATTGTTCATGTAGGAATTCCGGATTCGAACCTGAATCAGTTGACGACTGCTCAGCTTGCGCAGGGATCGTCGCTGCTGACTACGGTGAACAATCCCTTCTTCGGGCAAATTCCTACTTCGAGCTCGATCGGGGGGAAGACGGTGAGCCAGGCCCAATTGCTGAAGCCGTATCCGCGGTTCCTGAATGTGGCGACATATCGGAACAACAGCGGGAATACGAACTACAACGCGATTCAGGGGAAAATTGAGCAGAGACTTTCTCATGGCGTATCATTTCTGCTTGCGTATACGCATTCGAAGCTGATCGATGATGCTTCTTCGGTGTTCTCGTCGACGGTGCTGTCGTCGCCGAATACAAGCAGCCTGGTTGCCGCGGATACGTTTCGTCCTTATCTGGAGCGTGATTCCTCCAGCGGCGACATGCCGAACGTGAC
>DATAVY010000147.1:0-38330 GCA_036267495.1 Edaphobacter sp. | reverse complement strand
TGCCTGTCCTTTTGTTTGTCATCCCGTAGGGGATCTGCTGTTGCTGTCGCATTAGCGTTGCCTGTCCTTTTGTTTGTCATCCCGTAGGGGATCTGCTGTTGCTTCGCCGTTGTTCTTGCTGTCGCCGTTGCCTTTCTAGTTGTCATTCCCGAAGGGAATCTGCCCAAGCCGCCTTTTGCTAAGTTGTAGAAAGCCCCCCAATCTATTCCCTTTCATCCCAAGCATTTACATTTATTTTCCGCGTTTTCAGCCCAAAAATCACATGTCAAGCCCCAAAACAATCTAACCCTCTCCAAATGAAGCACATCCGCATGGCATGTTTCCCTCTCCAATTCGCTATAATTAAATTAGGCCCTAAAATCGGGACAGGCATTCCAAAAACAGCTCTTTCCCAATTAAATCAAGACTTTACGAAGTAGCTCCAGTGAAATGAAGAACTTGCAGCCAAAGTCCAGACTTAACCCACATCAATGGAAGACTTTGCGCAATTTCAGGGCAGGAGGGGGAGCAACCCTGCTACACTCCCATCCGTGAAACCCCTCACCTTCAGCGCCATCCTCCTTCTGGCTTCATTCGCCCTTCTGGCCTCGCCCGCCCACGCGCAGACGCCCGACACCCTCTTCCTCCATGGCAACATCCTCACCGGCGCCCACCTCCGCTCTAACGACCCCTCCCCCACCCCGGCCAAAGTCACCGCCCTCGCCACCGCCAACGGGAAAATTCTCGCCGTCGGCAGCGACGCCGAAGTCCTGAGACTGAAAGGCCCGAAGACGAACGTCGTCGACCTCCACGGCGCCTTCGCCATGCCCGGCATCAACGACGCTCACACCCACATAGGCGAAGCCGGCCGCACCAGGCTATCCGTCGATCTGGTCGGCGTCCACTCGCTAGCCGAGATGCAACAGCGCATCCGCACCTACGTCTCCACCGCGAAACCCGGCGAATGGATCCAGGGCGGAGGATGGGACCACACTCTCTGGGCCGACAACAAAGACGCCACCCTCCCCACCCGCGCCGACCTCGACGCAGTCACCAACGGCCATCCCGCCATCTTCCGCCGCGTCGACGGACACATGGCCGTCGCCAACTCTGCCGCCCTCGCCGCCGCCGGCATCACCTCCGCCACCCCCGACCCCTCCGGCGCAAAGATCGACCGCGACACCTCCGGTAACCCTACCGGCATCCTTCGCGAAGCCGCCGCTGTCGGTCTGGTCTACAGAAAAATTCCTCCGCCAACACTCGAGCAGCGTCGCCAGGCTCTCACCATCGCCATCGCAGACGTTCTCTCGAACGGCGTCACCAGCATCCAGGACAACTCCGACTGGGAAGACTTCCTCGCCCTCGAAGAGCTCGAGCACACCGGCAAGCTCCCCCTTCGCATCGCTGAATGGCTCGACTTCAACCAGCCCGTCGCCATCCTCAAAGAGCGCCGCGCCAGTCACTCAGCCGACGACCTCCTCCTCCATCTAACCCAGCTCAAGGGCTTCATGGACGGGTCGCTCGGCTCCCGCACCGCCGCCATGGACGAGCCCTACTCCGACGATCCCGGCAACTCCGGCCTCGCCCGCTACGACCAGGCCAGACTCAGTCAGATGGCCGCCGAACGCGCCGCCGCCGGGTTCCAGCTAGGCTTCCATGCCATCGGCGATCACGCGAACGCCATGGCCCTCAACGCCTTCGGAGCCGCCGACCAGGTCGCCAACTACCCGCCATCATCACCCGAGCGCGGCCCACAACATGATCACGACGCCAACATCATCACCAGACCCGAGCATCGCCCGCCACCCCCCGCCGCCCTCCGCTTCCGCATCGAACACGCCCAGGTCCTGCTTCCCGGCGACTTCGATCGATTCGAAAAAGAAGGTGTCATCGCCTCCATGCAGCCCGCTCATCTGCTCACCGATATGAAGTGGGCCACCGATCGTCTCGGCCCCGAGCGCGACAAATACGCCTACGCCTGGAAGACCTTTCTCGACCACAACGTCGTTCTCATCTTCGGCACCGACTACCCCGTCGAGTTCATCAACCCCTTCCGCGGCCTCTACTCCGCCATTACCCGTCAGAACGAAGCCGGCACCCAAACCTTCGAGCCGCAGGAAAAACTCACGCTCAACGAAGCCATCTACGCCTACACCCAGGGATCCGCCTTCGGAGAGTTCCGCGAAAAAGTCAAAGGCCGCCTGGAGCCCGGCTACCTCGCCGACCTCATCGTCCTCGACCGCGACATCACCACCGCCACCCCCCAGCAGCTCCTCCACACCAAGGTCCTCCGCACCATAGTCAATGGCAAAACCGTCTACGCCGCACCCTCGAACGCAGGAGCGAAAAACTAGTTGTTCCGACGGCTCAGCCCCAGCACCATCGCCCACCTGCTCCTGCTTGCGGTCGTCTTCGTCTGGGGCACTACCTTCGTCCTGGTTAAAGACGCACTCCAGGACGCCTCGCCACTCCTCTTCAATCTCCTCCGTATGACGCTGGCCTTCGTCGCTCTCGTCACCGTCAATCACCGCCAGCTCCGCCACATCACCCGTCGCGCTCTCGTGTCCGGCCTCGTCGTCGGCCTCTTCCTCGCCGCCGGCTACCAGTTCCAGACCGCCGGTCTCGCCCGCACCACTCCAGCGAAGTCCGCCTTCATCACCGGCCTGGTCGTCGTCTTCGTCCCGCTCCTCACCATCATCCCAGCCCTTCGCTCTTCCAACACACCTGCCCCGCGCTGGACCACTGCCATCGGAGCCATCCTTGCCTTCTCCGGCCTTCTCCTCCTCACCACGCCAGCCGGAACCTCCTTCCAGAACCTCTTCACCAGCATCGGTCCCGGCGATCTCCTCACCCTCGCCTGCGCAGTCGCCTTCGCAGGTCATCTCCTCTCCCTCGCCCACACCTCGCACCGAGTCCCTACCGCACAGCTCGCCACTCTCCAGATCGGCGTCGCCGCGCTGCTCATGGCCATCACCCTGCCGCTGGGCGGCAGACCTCACCTCTCCGTCACTCCCCGCCTCCTCATCGCCCTCGCCATTACCAGCCTCCTCGCCACCGCCGCCGCCTTCACCATCCAGAGCTGGTCCCAGCAACATCTCGCCCCCACCCACACCGCCATCCTTCTCACCCTGGAACCAGTCTTCGCCTGCATTACCTCCTTCCTCGTTCTGCACGAACATCTTGGCCGCCGCTCCCTGCTCGGAGCAGCCCTCATCCTCGGTGGTATCACGGTCATCGAACTGGTCTCCGCGGCCGCCCCACTCCCGGTCCATCCGGCGTGAAGGAAGCGAAGACTTTTACCGCCATCTCGCGTCTAAACAGTTTGTAACTTCGTCTCCGTTCGCTCCTATACCGGCAGTAGCGGACAACGACTATACTTGAGATTCATGCCGCGGCCACGATCCGGCGCATCGCAACACATTCAATGAGGTCTAGACTGACTAATGGACACACCGAATAACACTTCGCCCACGCTGCTCGATCACATCCGCAGCCGACGCCTCGCCACAACGTTTGCCATCCTCGCAACGCTCTCCGTTGGTATTCTCGTCGGCTCCGTCCTTACCCGTAATGTCAGTGGTAAGGAGCAGGCAGGCGTCAATTCCTCCGATGCGAGGCCGCTGATCATTCCTTCGCCAGTCACCCTCTCCAATGGCTTTTCCCAGATCGTCAAACAGGTTGGCCCGGCCGTAGTGAACATCAACACCGAGGAACTCCCGAAACAGTCCGCCAACCGGCGCCGCCGCGGTGGCCAACGGGTCCAGCCAAACAATCCCGATGGTAACGACGACAGCCAGCAAGCCCCCGGCGATATGCAGGACTTCTTCAATCGCTTCTTCGGCGGCCAGGGTGGTGACGACGCCGATGGAGGTGATGGCGGAGAACGCCGGGCCCTCGGTTCAGGTTTCATCGTCGATCCTCGCGGCTACATCATCACCAACAATCACGTCGTCGATAAAGCCGACAAAATCTACGTCAAGCTCTCCAGCGATCCCGATGATTCAGCCGATCCGGGCCGTGTCGCCACCGTCGTGGGAGTCGATAAAGACACCGATATAGCCGTCATCAAGATCGACACCAAGGAACCTCTCCCCACAATCAAGCTCGGCAACTCGGACGGCGCGCAGGTCGGCGACTGGGTTCTTGCCATCGGTAGCCCTTTCACCCTGTCGAAGACTGTGACCGCAGGCATCATCTCGGCCAAAAATCGCAGTATCGCGGACGAAGGCAATGCCAGCGGCGTCTCACAAACGCAATTTCAGCGTTTCATTCAGACCGACGCCGCCATCAATCCCGGCAACTCCGGTGGCCCGCTCGTCGACATGACCGGCGAAGTCGTCGGTATGAATACCGCGATCTATACCCAGTCCATGGGCTCGCAGGGCGTTGGCTTTGCCATGCCTTCCAACATCATTGCGAATGTCTATAACATGCTCATCGGACCCGAACATAAGGTCGTTCGCGGCTCGATAGGCATTCAATTCCAGACCGCGCAATCTTCTGCCGTCGGTCGTGTTTATGGGTTCACCAATGGAGTCATCGTAGGCACCGTCGTGCCGGGCGGTGGCGCCGCCAAAGCTGGACTGCAAATCGGAGATGTTATCGTCTCGATCGATGGCCGCAATATCAAAGATGGAGACGATCTCGTCAACGACATATCGGCTCGCCACATAGGTTCGAGCGTCAAACTCGGTTACCTGCGCGACGGCAAACAGAATAGCGCGAATGTCGTCATTGGGGACCGCACCAAGACCTATGCCGATATCACCGGCCAGCAGGACGAACCCGCTACCCCACAGGAAACAGATGCGGGAGAGGGCAAGCTCGGCATCACGGTCTCGGCGATCCCGCCCTCGATCGCTACAAAGATCGGTAACAAGGCAGGCGTCATCATCACCAACGTTCGTCCCGGATCCTTCGCGGACGAGATCGGCCTGGGCAAGTCTGTGATCATCACTGCCATCAATCGCAAGCCCGTCACTGACGAGGCCAGCTACCGCGCCATCGTCTCTACCCTCAAATCCAAGGACGATGTCGTCTTCGTGATTCAGTTTCCCAACCAGAAAAACGTGAACTCTTATGTAGGCGGCACCCTTCCATAGATCGCAATGGCGCCAATGCCACGGAGCGGCGTATCTTCAACATACGCCGCTTCTTACATTGAGCCTCTCACTATGTTATTGAGACCAAACCGGCCACCACCAAAGATGTACCCCAAATGGTTGTCCCTTTGTTGCCACAATCGCGGCTCTCGAGTACTCTAACCACATTGACGACGGTTTTTTTGAAAGCGCAATTTTATTCAGTATGTGATCCAAGGTGATGTTTCGTTATGCAATTCGGTAAACCACTCCTAAGCTCGGCCCTGCTCCTGTCGACTGCGTTCCCATGCTCCGCCTTTACCCATGCTCGCCGCGGTCCTACCTCCCCCAAGCTCTTTCATAAACATTCGAAATCCGCTGCAAAACCGGCGGGGCAACGCGGCATAGACGATGTCCGTGCCTCTCAGATTCAGGCTTCTCTCATAAAGTCCGGCTATCTCTCCGGCGAAGCATCCGGCCATTGGGATGCCCAGACTGAAGCCGCCATGCAAAAGTTCCAGGAAGACAACGGCTGGCAGACAAAGCTGATTCCCGACTCTCGCGCCATTATTAAGCTCGGGCTTGGCCCAGCTCAGGACTCCGCTCTAAATGCGTCCACCTCTCAAACATCGCAAGCCTCCGACTTCATGCCTCAATAAAGCATTCGCTTTCCTTCGGAGAAAAGAGGGCCCAGAAGGCCCTCTTTTCTCATCTGCGCCAAACAAACTTCATCCCTGTCCGCCCACCGTAAAGACATAGTCCAATACGTCTTCGCCCGTCACCGGTAATCTTCCCGCCTTACCCACAGCGCCGCTCTCCAGCCACAGTCTCAGCCAGTGGTATTGATGCAACCTGATCAATCGCGAAGCTATCGGCTGCTTGTGCTCCAGGATCGCAGTCACACGTGCTGACATCGCATCGCTATCCTTGAAATCCTCCTGCTTCAACTCCACACCATCGCAAGCCAGCAATCTTCGTCGCGCATCTTCGAACTGCCCCTCTTCCAGAACTCCGCTCTCCACCTTCAACTCCGTCATCTGTTCCGCCGCAAATGCAGCCGAAGCATCCAGGCGGTCTGCCAAACCCAGGTACAGGATTCGCGATCCTGCCACGCGCAATGGCAGCACGCCAAACCGCTCGACGAACAACTTCGGCATCACCAGCGCCATGGCCTCTGGAGAAAATCCCTCTACCGTGAGCACAGGGCATCCCCACTGCATGCTTAATCCGCGCACAATCTGTTCGGCCTCCAGACCGCATTCGCTTATCAGCCACTCGCCAATCCGCCCCGTCCCGCTCTCCCGCTGCGCAGCCAATGCCCTTTGCAATTGAGAATGCGTGATCCATCCCTGCGCAAGCATGAGCAAACCCAATGGAACCCTGTGGCGATGTGGAGAAGTCAACAGAGATGCCGCGCCGTCTGCCGATTCCCTCCTTACCGCTGCGCCTACCATCGCGAGCACACACCGACCGCTGCAACCCCACAGCCCTTCAAAGATTGGCCGCCGCCGGTTTCGCCATGGCCTCGTCCATCCACTCGCGCATGCCACATTGCTGCATGATCGGCGTTGCGGCGTTTGCACCAGCGACGCCGGCAACCCCCACTCGTCTGCCCCGGGAACACTCCTCGATGGCCTGTATTGGTCATCTCCCCACGGCAATCCGTTGCTGGGTCCCAGCGTGCTCTGCATCAATGCATTCGCTTCTGCATCTCCCGTCGTCTTCGTTAGAAAAGGCATCGAATACTCTCCAGTCTCAGTTGCGGCGTCGCTACTTCGGTAATTCTCAACGCGAAGTTTCCGTTGACCACTACCACCTCTCCCCGCGCAACAATCCTGTCCCCGACCACCAGATCGACTGGATCTAACACATGCCGATCCAATTCCACAACATCTCCAGGGCCCAGTTCCAGAACCTCCCGCAGAGGCATCTCACGCGAGCCGAACTGCAACGTCGCATCCAGTTCGATATCGCATAGCAGGCCTATTCCCGGATCGATCGATTCAACTTCTCCAGAATCCGTCACCTTCTCCATTGCTTCTTCCTCTCTCAATTGACGCTCTCCCTCTGATCGGCGCTTTGATCGTGCAGAGCGGCGTCATTCGGATCGCTGCTGTCGTTGTTCTGCTCGAGCTGCGCCCCGCGATGTTCTCCCGTCCGCACCGGATGAGCGCGCCCAAACTGCAACCCACCGACACGCAACTCTGAGATTGAATGTTTGGCCAGCGGAAGACGCAGCACTGTTCCTTGCTCAAGCGCCGCCAATTCACTTCCCCGCAGACGCATCACAGGAAACTGCAGCACCGTGCTAACCTTCGCCTCGCCTATCAGCTCGCGTATTCTCGCGTGGGCTTCCTTCGAACGCCTCTTCGGTCGATCGCCTTCGGAGATCAATCGCCGTAAAATGGCGTTCAGCACCACCGCCGGCAGACACAGATTCATCGCACCCTGCGCCTCCGGCATTCGCGCCTCGAAACTTACGCAAAGCGTTTTTTCTCCGGCGGTCAGCATCCGCGCCGCGGCAGGTTCCGATTCGCGTTTTTCAAAGACAAACTCCAGGCCGACCGACTGCCATGCCAGGTTCAGCTCACGCACCGTCATCTGAACCACCGAAGTCAGAATGGCCTCCTCGATATCTGTCAGCTCCCGCGTCGGCCATGCCCGCCCCACGCCCCCCAGCAGCACATCGACTATCGGCGATGCCAGAGCCAGTTCAAGCTCGAGCAAGCCTACAGCTCCAAGAGGTTCCAGGCGGATCGAGCAAACATAGCTGGGTGAAGAGAGTCGCTCCAGAAATTCGCTGAACGGCAGTTGCTCCCCAGCGACCAGCTTCATCTTGAACGGCGTCCGCAACCACGCCCCAAGCGTGTGCATCAGGTTGCGGGCAAACAGGTCGTTCACCGAACTGATCGCGCGCATCTGATCGTTGCTGATCTGTCCGGCTCGGCTGAAGTCGTAACCCTCCAGACCGGCCTCACTCGTTGTTCCGGCTGACAACGCAGAGGCGTTTGCCCCCGCCGCCGCAAACAGCGCGTCAATATCTCCCTGCCCAAGCTGCTTTCCCATGCCGTCCCTTCTTTTGGTTAGAAATTCCTCATCTGTTTTTCAATCGCCCATCTAACTCTTTGAACTCCGAGTTTTCATCCGTACAGCCGCGTCGCTATCGCGCAGCCCGGCAAGCGCGGTCCTCAACCGCAACACGGCCGAGGAATGAATCTGCGAGATTCTCGACTCCACCACACCCAATGTCAGCCCGATTTCCTTCATCGTCAGCTCTTCGTAGTAGTAGAGCGTCAGCACCATCCGCTCTTTCTCAGGCAGATCGTCGATCGCATCGGCGAGACGCTGCTTCATCTCGCCCTTCAAACACCGGAACAGTGGGTCGTCTTCAGGCGAACCCGGGATGTAGGCCAGTTCTTCATCGCCCGAATCCTCAGACCGCTCAACATGCAAACTACCAATCTCCAGTCCCTTCAAATCGCCCAGTAACAACTGATACTCCGCCAGGCTCAACTCCATCTCCCTGGCAATCTCCTGCTCCGAAGGCGCACGTCCCGCCCGTTGCGTCACCGCACGGATCGCCTCTTCAACGGCGCGGCCCTTGCGCCTTAGCTCCCGCGGGCTCCAGTCCAGTGTTCTCAGCGAATCGAGAATTGCCCCGCGGATTCTGAACTGCGCGTAACTCTTGAACTGCACCTTCTTGGTCTGATCGAACTTTGAAAAGGCATCGATCAATCCAACAATCCCCGCCGAAACCAGATCGTCCAGTTCCACATGCTGGGGCAGGCGTTCGTGAATCCTCCGCGCCAGGTAACGAACCGTCGGCAGATGCTCCATCAGCAGCAGATCTCGCTCTGCGCTGCGCTCTTCCACAGTTCCTTCCGATTTCGGGCTATCTCCCGTAAACGGCGCAAACACAGTCTTGTTCGCCAATTCGGCATCGTTCAAAGACGCCTGTCCTTCGCCGAAAAGCTCGCTTTGCGGCAATCCCCGCAAAACCTGTACCGGAACCGCACTCCTTGCACCCATGCCTTCTCCTGTCCTTATCCGCGCTTTTGTCCTGCATCGCATGCCCATTTCCGCTTAACCGACCGTTCCTACACTTCGTACTCGAATCTCCGGCGGAATCTCCCCCGGTGCCAGCACCGTCACCTTCGGCAGGAACGGTTCCAGCCAGCGTCGAACGTGATAACGGGCCGGACTCGGACATAGAAGCACGGGCAATGCCGAGCTCGAGGCTCCTCCGGTTAGGCGTTTCACAGATTCCACCAGTCGCTTCAAGAAGTCCGACGGCATCCCCGCCGGACGCACTCCATCCCCCAGCAATAATCCCGCGCCCTGAGGATCGAAGGTTTGCAGCAGTTCGCTCTCTAGTCCCTGCTCCAGCACCAGAACCTTCAGCCCTCCATCCCGGTCAAGCAGCGGATGTACCAGCCCTCGTCCCAGCGACTGACGTACGCTCTCCACCAGGTGGACCACGTTCTTCGACTGCTGCGCCGCTTCCACAAGAACTTCGAGAATCGCTCCCAGATCGCGAATCGAAACCTGCTCCCGCAGCAATTGCTGCAAGACGCGCTGCACCTCTCCAAGCGTCATCAGCTTCGGCACCAGCTCCTCCACCAGCTTCGGGTGCGACTCATTCATGCTGTCCAGCAGGCGTTTCACCTCCTGCCTCCCAAGCAGTTCATGCGCATGTCTGCGAATTAGCTCCCCAAGATGCGTTCCGATCACCGTCGTCTGATCGACAACCGAGTAGCCCGCCGCCAGCGCCTGCTCCTCCAGCCCAGGCTGAATCCAACGCGCATTCACGCCAAATGCCGGTTCTTTCGTTTCGATACCAGACAATGCCCGCGCCTTCGGATCGGCGTTGACCGCAAGCAGGCAGTTCTGTTCCGTCTGCCAGCGAGCAATCTCAACCCCGCGCAGACTCACCACATATTCACGAGGCTTCAATCGAAGGTTGTCCGTAATATGAACCGGCGGCACAATAAACCCGAGCTCCGTCGCAAGATGCCGCCGCAGCGCACGAACCCGGTTGAGCATCTGGCCGCCCTGTTTCTCATCCACCAGCGGAATCAACTGGAACCCAATCTCAAGCGTCAACTCATCCATCTTCAGCAACGAAGCAAGGTTCTCCCCCTTCGCCGCCTCGGCCGCCTTCGCCTTGTCGCCCTTGACGCTGTCGCCGGCCTCATCCGCCAGCACCAGCGAAGCATCCTTACCCGCAGGCAGCCTGCGCGCAATCAGTCCAACGCCAACCGCCAGCAGGACAAATGACAGCTTCGGCAACCCCGGAATCAAAGCCAGACCCAGCAGCACGCCACAAGCAATCCAGAGAGTATTTCGTCCACGCAGAAGCTGTGTTCCAAGCTCCTCATCCAACGACCCCGCGGACGAAGCCCGCGTCAACACCATGCCCCCGGCGATCGAAACCAGCAGACTCGGAATCATCGTTACCAGGCCATCGCCGACCGTCAGAATCGTGTAGGTCTTCACCGCCGTAGGCAGATCCGTGCCATGCTGCAGCACTCCGATCAACAACCCGGCAACGATATTGATTGCCGTGATCAGAATGGTCGCGAGTGAGTCGCGTTGATTGAACTTCGCCGCGCCGTCCATTGCGCCATAGAACTCCGCCTCCCGCGCAATCGCCTGCCGCCGTTTCCTTGCCCCCTGTTCATCGATCAACCCCGCGTTCATGTCCGCGTCGATCGCCATCTGCTTGCCCGGCAGCGCATCGAGCGTAAACCGCGCCGTCACCTCGGCCGTCCTCACCGCGCCATGACTCACCACTAGAAACTGGATCGCAATCAGAGCGAGAAAGAGCACCAACCCAACCACATAATTCCCGCCAACCACAAACTGCCCAAACGCTTCAATCACCGAGCCGGCAGCGTGGGTCCCCTCCTGGCCATGCAACAAAATGCGCCGGCTCGACGCCAGATTTAACGACAACCGAAAAAGAGTCAGCAACAGCAGCAGCGTCGGAAACACCGAAAAATCCACCGCCCGCCTCACCTGCACCGCCGTCAGGAACACAATCACCGAGGCCATAATCGAAGCCGCGAGCAAAATATCCAGCACCACGCTCGGCACCGGGATGATCATCACAAACACCATGCTGATAGCCGCCACAGGCAACAACAGCGCCTGCAGCTTCGCCGCCTGAAATCCATTGCTTTTCGTCATCGTCATCTCACTCACATCCCACCCCCAAACCCACGCATTGCAACGTTCTGTATCCCACCCGCATCGCTTCTCCAATCAGCACGTCCTGCAATCTGCTGGCTCGTTTGCTCCTTCGTCTGACGATCCCGCCGCACGCGCTCCTCCACCTTTTGCCGATACAGATAAGCCAGAATCCCCGCCACCGCCGCATACAGCTCAAACGGAATCGATTGCCCAGGCTCAACTGTCTTGTACAAACTCCTCGCCAGCGGCGGGTTTTCAATGATCGGGATCCCAGCCCACCGCGCCTCTTCGCGAATCTCCGCCGCGAGCAGATCGCGTCCCTTCGCCAGCACCGTGGGCGCCGACATCGTCTCAAAACTGAACTCCAGCGCCACCGCATAGTGCGTCGGATTCGTAATCACCACGCTCGCCCGCGACATGTCCGCCTTCACCTTTCGTTTGCGGATCGCCCGCTGGATCTGTCGAACCTTCGCTTTGATCTGCGGGTTTCCCATCGAATCTCGAACCTCTTCGCGGAGCTCCTGCTTGCTCATCTTCAGCCGCTGATTCCAGCTCCTCCACTCGATCGCATAGTCCAGCCCAGACCACGCAAGCGTTACCCAGGCCGCATCGAGCGCCAGCCCGTAGGCCGCCGAAAATGTCGCCGGCAATCGCATCAGGCTCATCACCGGCATCGGAATCATCAGCGCCTTCAGCGCTCCCCAGCCCAGCACCACCATCACCCCCGCAGGCGCCAGTGATTTGGCCACGCGTGTGGCAGACCGCAAGCTGAACAGGTTCCCCAGATTCGTTACGACGTTCAACTTCGAAAATTTCAACTCCAGAGCCGCCGGATGGAATCGCAACCCTCCACTCTGTGCCACTCCGGAAATCAACGCTCCGGAAAAACTAGCCGCAAGGATCAGGCCCACAGGCAGCAATGCAGGTAAAAGTATCTGCCGCACCGCACCGCTCAGAAGCTGTTCTCCACTCTGCGCTTCCACTCCACCCACACCCGTCGCCGAGCGCAGACTCTCGAGATAAACCTTAGCGAAGCTCGATACAAATCCGTTCGACAAAGCCCCCAGCATGGTCACGCCGCCCAGCATCGCCATCGCGGAGAGCAGCTCACGGCTGTGAACACCATCGCCGCGCTCCCGCGCCTTTTTCTTTCGCAGCGGAGTAGCTTGTTCCGTCCCCTTATCGGCCATGATGCTTCCTCATGCCCGCACCAGCAACTTTGCCGCAGCATCCAGCAACGCCGTAAAGTGCCGCTCGATCCAGCCCGGCCACACCGCCAGGCTTCCGATCAGGACCGCATAGGACACCATCGTCTTCAGCGGGATGCTCACCACCATCGCTGGTAACTGCGGAGACAACCGCGAAATCAAGGCAATCGTCACCTCGACCGCCAGCGCAGCCGCCATCACAGGAGCAGCCAATTGCAATCCGGCCAGAAAAATTCCGCCGGCCATCATGGCCAGCGCAGCTCCCGTCTTCGCTTGGATCACCGCCTCCCCCACGGGTACAGCGGAAAAACTTCTCACCACCGCTGCCAGCAGACTTCTGTCCAGCCCTGAGCCGATGATTACCAGCACGCCCAGCCAGCTCAACATCTGTCCCAGCACCGCCGTCTCAATCATCGAGTTCGGATCCAGCAGGTTCACCAGCGAAAAACTGAATTGAAGGCCCAGTAGGGTGCCTGCGAACATCAGCGCCTCATTTAGCAGCATCAGAGAAAGTCCAAACACCAGTCCCACACCCAGCTCTCCCAGCACGGCCCGCGTATCGAGCACCGCCCGCGCCCCAGGAATCGCCGCAACCGCCGGCGCCAGCAGAATCGTCAGCGCAAACACAAACCCAACTTTGATCCGTGGCGCGATCGCCGGGGAAGAAAAGACCGGAGCGAACACCATCAGTCCGCTCAAACGCACCATCACCAGCACCGCCGCCGTCAGGTACTGTGGCCAGTCCTCTATCAGTCCGCTCAGTTCGTGATTCATGCGCTCTATCCCAGATACCGGTGAAAGCCGGTAAACAAATGCACCGTGAATCCGACAAGTCGATGCACCATCCATGGCAGCACCGCCACTGTCACGACAAACACCACAACCAGCCGCGGCACAGCCGTCAATGTCTGCTCCTGCACACTGGTCAGCGTCTGCAGCAGACTCACCACCAGGCTCACCACGCAGGCCGTCACCAGCAGAGGAGCGCTCAGCATCATCGCCTCCATCAACACCCTCCGCATAATCTCAACTGTTTGGTCCGGCCCCATTCTTTAGCCCTCATCCACCTTCGAAACGTCAGAAACTCTTAATCAACTGGTCCGCCAGAAGATTCCATCCGTCCACCATGACGAACAAAAGGATCTTCAAAGGCGTCGAAATCACCACCGGCGGCAGTTGCATCATGCCGATCGATGTCGTCACACTCGCCACCACCAGATCCACCAGCAGAAACGGCAGAAACAGCACAGCGCCAATCTGGAAGCCTGCCTTCAATTCGCTCAGGATGTAAGCCGGCACCACCACCTGGATCGGCAGGTCTTCCTTCCGTTGCGGTCGAACCGTCATCCCCGCGGACGCAAACACCGCCAGGTCCTTCTCCCGTGCATAGCGCAGCATGTATTTCTTCACCGGCGCCACGCCAAGATCCATGGCCTGCGCCCCCGTTATTGTCCCCGCGCTATAAGGAGCAACCGCAGTCTGTTCCACCTCCAGCAGCACCGGCTGCATCAAAAACCACGTCATCATCAAAGCCAACCCCATCAGAACCTGATTTGAAGGGGCGGTCTGCGTTCCCAGCGCCTGGCGCAAAAAGTGAAACACCACCAGCAACCGCACCATCGGAGTCATCGATAACAGCAGCGCCGGCAGCAGCGTCAGCAAGGTCAACCCGACGACAATTGACCACGGCACGCTCTTGCTGTTCGCCAGTTCCGACGCAATCGATTCGTTCTTTTTCGCCGCTCCATTGGGGTTCGCAGCGGCGTTCAAAGCCGCTTCGAAGCCATGCGCCTTCGTCCCATTTTTTCCGAAAGCTCCAACCGCATGAGCATGTCCAACTGCCGAGCTGGCCGCTGGCTGCTTCACCCAGAACGATGCCGGCACACTCTCTACGGCCACTGGCCGAGGCCTCTCTGTCTGGGCCTGGATCGAAGACACGGACATCATGAGCCCCGCCGTCGCCCAGAGTAACCAACGCAATCGAAATCCTGTCGACATCATGCTTCCAAACCAGTCGCCACACAATCCAGCGAGTGCTCAGCCTTCAACGGCACAATCGTCTCTACACAATCCATGCCGCCGCCGACCAGAAAACTTTCCCCACCACACGTCACCAGCATCAGCTGTCTTTTCCCCCCAAGCGACAGCGTCTCCACCAGCTTCATTTGTCGGCGGTGAATCTCACGTCCGCTGCGCAGGCCTCGCAATTGTCCAAACACCCAGCCCGCAAGCCCCTGCCCCTCAAATGGGGCCTTCGCCGCGGCCGTGTTTATTTTCTTTTCCTTTGTCCCCTGCAACTGCCGCATTTTTTTCCACCAATCCATATGTTTTTTCATACGCTCAGAGTTCGGTGGCAGCGTCAATCGCCCCACCCGGCACATCCCGGTACCTACCCAAGCCGCGTCAGTCGCAGTGCGATTTGCTGCTCTAGAACCTCGAACTCGCTCCAGCCCAACTGCATCTGTCCAACTCGAACGGGAACATCCTCCGTGACCCGCGAGAGGCTTTTAAAAACCTGCCCTTGCTTCATTGCCAACAGGTCGCGAACCTTGAAGCCATCCAGTGTCACGGCCGCGCGGATCGTCACTCGTAGTTGTGCCAACGTCTCCCATGACGGATGCTCCTCTACCCGCATCATCCACGGGATCTTTGGCGCGATCCGCACCAGATCTGAACCTGTAGGCTTGACAACTTCCGTGCTGCGCATCGCCAGTTCCGTTCCCGTCATCGCGTCTCTCAATCCCTCTCTTCGGATCTCCGGATCTCGTGGTCAGCGTTGCACCAGAAAATCGGTAAAGAAAATATTCAGCACCGTCACATCGGCATTATGTTCGGCCAGGGCTGTCTTCAGCTGAACCTTCAAGTGCTCTTTGCCATCGACTGCCAGCAAACCATCTGCGGTCTGCCTCCCAAGCACTGTAAGAATCGTGTCGCGTACTGCAGCGACAGCCTCATCGGTATTTTGGTCGCCGCTCTTTAGGTCCTTTGCTTTCGCATTTTTTCCGCCCGCATCCGCTATCCGCAGAGTCAAAGCCACTCGCAGGTAGGAACTGCCGCCCGCATCCCCAAGATTCACCAGCAATGGCTCCAGCACCATGGCATGGGTTGAAACCGGAAGTACCGCCTCCGCCTTCCGCGCCGTCCCGGATTGCATTGACAATCGTCCGGTTCGCGCCAGGTAATACACGACGCCTCCAGCACCCGCGGCCGCAATTGCTGCACCTGTTATCACCGCGACCAATAGTGGAATGACGGGAAATTTGAACGATGTGGAAATCGGCGCGGAGATCGGAGGGGACGAAGCAGATGCGCCAGCAAGAACAGTCGGAGAGGTAGCCATGATGACTCGATAGAATGCAAGCCTTAGGCCAGGGAAGGAGGTACAAAATTAGGAAGCGTTCAGAATGGCCATCTTTCCACTTTTTTTCGCAAAAAAAGAGGCGGCCTTAATGCGCCGCCTCAACCTTGCTCCAAATTGAACTACCGGATCATCGACAAGACATCCTGCGAGATCGTATCGAACGTCGTCACTGTCTTGGAGTTAGCTTCAAACGCCCGCTGCGCGACAATTAGATTAGAAAATTCTGTTGAAATATTCACGTTTGATTGTTCCAGCGCACCGTCATCCAGCCCACCCCTGCCCCCGGCCCCGGCTACGCCAATGCTCGCCAATCCGGACGCTGCGGTAGTCGTAAAGTTATTGTTTCCCGAGGCGGTCAGGCCGGCGGTATTGGCTACCGTAGCTACCGCAATCTGGCCGACCGTCGACGTCCGGCCATTGCTGAACTGCGCGGTCAGCACGCCACTGGCATCTGCGGTGAAGCTTTGATAGACCCCGCTCGTAAATCCATCCTGGAGTGCGCCGGTGTTGCTTGAAGCAGAAGCCAGCTGCGAAATCGTCGGATTACCGCTGCTGTCATTCAGATTCCAGTTGAAGCTCAAGTCGCTCGCTCCATCCGCCAAAGTCGGAAACGTAATATTATTCACGTTCCCCGTAGGCGATACCAGTTTCCCCGAGCTATCGAACGTCAAAGTCCCCGTATTATTCGTCGGAACACCGGTAGCATCCCCAGCCGGCAAAGCAACTGAATAACTCCAGGTATTTGTCGCTGTCTTCGTATAGCTCACCGTCGCCTGATGACTCTGGCCCAGCGAATCGAAGATCTGCACCGGCGTCGAAAAGGACGTGCCTACCGTCGCGCCGGAGTTCAGATTCGTCGTCACCGAGAAATTCTGCGTCGCCTGCGCGCCTTCGTTCAAGCCGACAGGAATAGTAATCGGCGTCAGGCTCGAGTTCTGGTTCACCACACCGTTCACCGCGGCGTATCCCATCACCTGTTGTCCGTCCTGAGTAATCAGCTCGCCGTTTGAATTCAGTTGAAAGTTTCCCGCCCGCGTCAGCGACTGCACGCCGCCCTGTTCCACAACAAAGAAACCGTTGCCAGCCAAAGCCATGTCCGCCGGATTTGCATTGGAATCTGGCAGGATCGTCCCCTCCGTAAAATCAGTGCTTGTTCCTGAAACCTTGGTTCCAGCTCCAAGCTGAATCGCATCGCCTGATCCGGACTGCCCGATCTGTTGATAAAACAGGTCCTCGAACGAGGTAGTTTGCCCCTTGAATGCCGTCGTGTTGAGGTTCGCCAGATTGTTGCCAATTGTATTCAGTGCAACTGAATCGGCCTGCAATCCAGACAGCGCTATCGAAAAATTTCCCATCTTCTTTTCTCCTTTGTCTTCCTGGTTGCAGTTCTGTTTGTTGTTAGGAGCCTGACCGCGCACTGCCTGCTGCGGAGGTGCCGGTCGACGCCGAACTCGGTCCCGAGATCGCGCCATCAAGCGTTCCAATGCCTTGATTGATCGAGATCAATTGCTGCAGGCTGTTCACCTGCGCCAGTTGGGTGATGTACTGATTTGGGTCCGTCGGCTGTGTCGGGTCCTGATTTTTCAGTTCACTCACCAGCAGCGTAAGAAAGTCGTCCGAGGTAATATCGGACGAACTGGCTGCCGCGCTGCCGGCTGCCGTTCCACTTGCCGATGTCGTGGCGTCCTTCGGAGTCGCCTGCACGGCGCGTTTTGACGAAAGCGCGGAGGCCACCGTGTGCGCAGCCGCCGGTGTCTCCGATGTTGCAATCGAATTAAGCTGTGACAAATCCATCGTTCGTTCTCCTCATTTCAAAATTCATTCCACACCTCCGGCTTACGCTCGCACGCTCAGCCAACTCCCGCCGCCTGCATACGTCACAAGCGGTAACGATCCATCTTCATTCGCTCCGTGCACACTCTCATATCTGGTCGCGTCGTCCGGAAAATTCAGCATCGCCTTCCTGAGGTGTTGCTGCTCCCGCGCGCCATCATGACCTCCCTGCGCAGTCTGGTCACCAGTGCCAGCCATACCCGCAGAACCTCGCGGCTCAGCGCCGGCGGCCATCGCCGGATGAACGACAATCGAATTCACAGCAACTTTCTCCTGCTGCAGATAGGCAGAGAGCGCAGGCAGCTCGCGGTGCAGCATCTCCTGTCCTGTCGCGGATGCCGCCGAAACCGACGCATTCACCACGCCGCTGTCCCCCATCTCCGCACGCACCTTCAACCAACCATGGGTTCCGCTTTGCACGCCCACCTCAAGCGCTGCCTGCGTCGCGGTCATTATCTGAGGCGCTTCATCGGCCGGCGCCAGCCCCGCCCGCTCGTGCTCTCCCGATCCTGCCGTCGGCTCAGTCGAACGGGCGCCCGTCTCCGTAATCTGCAACTTCGTTGAGACCGGCTCCCCTGGCGTACTTCCGGGCACGATAGCAACTGCCGTAACGCTCGATGCAATTGAACCCGATGCCGAGTGAGCCGAAGCCACCGCAGGCACGGAGGCGTTCCGTGCCGCGCCATAGTCGCGATTGCCTGCCGATGACGCAACTGCCTCTACTTTCTCTACATCTCCGCCAGCTTGCGGTATTCCAGGCTGGCCGTTATTAGAAGCTGCCGCACGTTCGCCATCGACAACAACAGATTTCGCTCCATGCCCCGCCGGCGCGGCAATCGAACCTCCTCCCGCTGCAGAAAACCATCCAGAAGAAGCTTCCGTCTTTTTGACAGCGACTTCGTTGAAGCTGGCGTTAGCCGGATTGCTGTCATTAATTTTCACTGTAGCCACATCTGTAAGCGCCCCACGATCCAGCGACCCTGCACCCTCCATCGAAACCGCTGCAGCAGGTTTGGTCTCTGCATCAGGCGCCTTGCGCGTGGGCTTGGAGAGACCCAGGTTATCCCGTGTCTTCCCCGCTTTCGTAGTGGCCGCAATCTCTCTCGTCTCCCCTGAATTCTCCACTTCTCTCAAACGGGGGTCGGCCTTCGCAACAGTTGGAGACGTTTCAATAGAGCGAAGTCCAGTCGTCGTGACTTCATCATTCGTAATGTCTGCAACCGGCGGAACGGGAGAGAGAGCATCTTGGCTTGCGGCCTCATCTGTGCCGATCACGGGTGCAGCGGCCACAGTCGTGACATCGCTTGCACTCGCCTTTTCTTGCGCCTGTTTGACAGCGGCGGTTTCAGCAACGGCGCCGTTCTGTCCAGCCGCGCTGGTTAGTTTACTGTCCTCGAAGATCTTTCGGCTCCCAATAATTCCACCCTTGATTTCAGCCGCAGCATTAATTTTTTTCGGGGCCGTCGCACTCGTCATATCCGGCATTGTCTTTTCCGAAAACACTCTCCCCTGCGGAAAGGACGACGTTCCAACCCGATCATGAAAGCTCTTCGCGAAGGACGCTCCTCCCGGATTAGTCTGATCGTCAAATGGATCGGCAGATACGGAAGGCATACTCGTCTGCGTCGCGCTGGCCAACATTGACACTGCCGTCTCCATCATCTCGATTCCTCATCTATCCGCGACAGACACATTGCATTCCAGCGGCCACATCTAACGCCCAACTATTAGGAGTTCTTCATCTACAGATCGCCGCGCTTCAACTCCCGTGCATCCGTCCATCGTCTTCTAGCTAAAAATCCGTCGTCCGAAGCAGCCTGCATTCGCCGCCCCTCTTCAATCTCCACCCGTGTAGCGATTTCGTCGAAAACGCGTTTTACCTGCTCTCGCTTCAATCGGCTCGCTACATACTGCTCTCTCGCTGCATCGTTCAGCTCTTCGCGTTCTACCCGAACCTGTTCCAACCTTTGCCCCCGCCGCGCGGCCATCTCCTGCCGGGTCTCAGCCATCATCCAGCACACCCGATCGCCTCCCAGCAACGCTACTCGGCCATTAACCCGTGCCGACTTCGCAATCTCCCGTTCAGTTCCAATGGCTCGCTGCGCCTCACGAACCGCCGCTGTTATCCGCTGCAATTCGGTCGAATGCATATCTTCAATCGCAGCGTACAGCGTTATCAGCCGCTTCAACGTCTCCAGTCTTTGCATCGTCTATAGCTCCATCGCATCCAACCGCGCAATGCTGTCTCGCATGGTCACGCGCTCATCACTTCGTTGTTCAAGAAATTCGCGCAGTAAAGGCATTGCACGCATCGCACGGTCGAGATCCTCATCGGTTCCGGTCTTATAAGCGCCAATCCGAATCAAGTCCTCAGAGCGCGCATAGGCTGCCAACAGCCTCCGAATCGTCGCCGCCTGCTCCCTGTGCTCCCGGGTCGTTACCGCAGGCATCAAGCGACTTAGCGAATCCAGCACATTTACCGGGGGATACCACCCGCCTGCCGCCATCGACCGCGACAACACTACATGTCCATCCAGCAGCGACCGAACTGCATCCGCCACCGGATCCTGCTGATCGTCTCCCTCCATCAGCACCGTATAAAAAGCGGTAATGCTCCCATTGCGAAAGTTCCCCGCCCGCTCCACCAGCTTTGCCAGTCGCGCAAACACCGATGGCGTATATCCTTTGCTCGCCGGCGGCTCCCCTGCCGCCAGGCCAACTTCGCGCGCCGCCATGGCATACCTAGTCAGTGAGTCGAGCACCAGCAGAACATGCTTCCCTCGCGCCGCATAAAACTCCGCCACCGATGTCGCTGCCATCGCAGCTCTCATTCGCAACAAAGGACTCTCATCCGAAGTCGATACCAGTACCACCGATCTCTTACGGCCTTCTTCGCCGAGCGAATCCTCGACAAACTCCCGCACCTCCCGTCCCCGCTCTCCCACCAACCCGACAACCGTAAGGTCCGCCGCAGTATTCCTGGCCATCATTCCAATCAACGTGCTCTTGCCAACGCCGGACCCTCCAAAGATGCCGACGCGCTGTCCACGGCCTACTGTCAGCATTCCATCCAGAACCCGGATCCCAGTCTGCAGTGGCTCTCGGATCGGCTCACGCTCCATAGGCCGCGGTACCGCACCGTCAAGCGGCCACATCTCCCGTACTCGCGGCGCCCGTATACCGTCCAGCGGCGAGCCCAGCGCATCGATGATCCGTCCCTCCATCTCTCTTCCTACAGCGATCCCCGGCGTCACCCCCGTCGCAATCACGGTATCGCCGTACCGGATTCCCTGTGTCGCCTTCAACGGCATCGCGACCACGTGCCTTCCACGAAACCCGATCACGTCTGCGCGATGTCTCTGTCCATCACCATCGACGATCTCGCAGCACTCACCCACCGAACAATGCGGACCCTCCGACTCCACGGTCTGCCCATTTGCCTCGACCACACGCCCGCTCCATCGCCACGCCGGCTTATCCTTCAATTGCGCCAGAAACGACGCCAGGTTCCCGAAATCCGCAGTGGCAGGATCAGCCGTATCCATCATGCCGGCCTCTGCTGCATCAAATCGAAAAACCCTCGCTCAATCTCCTCCAGCTGCGCACTCACACCCAGCTCCACTCTGCCAACTTTTGTCTCGAGGACACACTCCATCGCTCCCAACCGCTCATCTCCGATAACCCGCAGCGAATCTCCCAGATCATTGGCAAAAACTTCCTTCCACATCTCCACCAGGCCCACAGGAACTCGCAAAGCTGTCGCGCTGTCTTCCGCCACCTTCTCCAGTGCGACTCTCACCACCCCGGTCAGCAACAACGGATCGAGCTTCGCCTCACGATGCAGTACCCGCGACGCAATCGCCAACGCCAGCTTCACGACCTCGGTTTCCACTCCTGCAAAATATCTCGCGCGTTCGCCGCGAAACTCGTCACAGGCCCTCACAATGGCCGCTCGTTCTTCCGCAATCCTCTCCGCCATCTCCATCTCCCACTCACGGCGTGCCTCGGCCCTCGCTTCATTCCGTCCCAATTCGATCTCCGCGGACATCTGTTCCGCCTGCAACCGAAGCTCCCCATCCAGCGTCGCCAGTTTTTCTTCCAGCAGTACAGCTGAGTTTTCTTCTCGCGCGGGCTTCGTCGCAATCTCCGGTCTATCCAGCGAATAAAACTCCAGCCGCGACACCCCACCTACGGCCTCGCCTAACAGCCTCACAGGCATCTCTCTCCCGGCGCCTCGAGATGCAATCCTTCTCGCATCATTCTCAGATAGCGAGGTCATCGTCGACCTCCATCTTCAGAATCATCTTGCCTTCGCTCTCCAGTTGCCGCGCCAGCGCCAGCAACTCCTGCTGAGCCAATCCGACATCTCTCATCCGCACTGGCCCCATCACCTCCATGTCCTCCTTCAACATCTCCACCGCACGTGAGCTCATCGCCTTGAAGAGATGTGCCTTTACGTTGTCCTTCGCACCTTTCAAAGCCGTCGCCAGCACCTTCTTATCCACGGCGCTCACAAACTCGCGAATGCTCTCTGCCGGCACCGTCACCAGGTCTTCAAAGACAAACATCAGCTCGCGTATCCCAATCGCAACCTTCGGCTCACTCTGTTCGATCTCCTCCAGAATCCCCCGGCTCTCCTTCTGGTTCAGCCGGTTCAGCAAATCCGCCACCGCCTTGAAGCCCGAGTAGGATTTCCTGCCGCTCGAACCCATCTTCTCCATCCGCTTATGCAGCGCCATCGCCACCGTCTGCGCCATCTCCGGCGAGAACTGCCGCATCTCCGCCAGCCTTCGCACCACATCCACCCGCATGGCTCCCTGCAGATTCATCAGAACGATCGAAGCGCGTTTCGCATCCAGGTGCGCCAGCACCAGCGCTACTGTCTGCGAATGCTCGTTCTCCAGAAACTTGCTCAAATGCTGCGGGTCCATATCCTGCAGCTTGGACATATCTCCGCTGTTGCGCTCGCGAACTTTCTTCACCTGCAGCAGCAGTTCTTCAGCTCGAGCCCCGCCAAAAGCCTCCGTCAAGAGCCTCATCGCATAGTCCGGCCCGCCGCGCACCATGTATTGCTGCGTCTCCAGCAACCCGTAAAACTCCGTCAGCACCTGTGTCAGCTGCGCCGCCGGAACGTCGCCAAGCCGGGTGATTTCCTCGGTCACCCTCTGCACGTCTTTCTCCGAGAGACTCTGAAACAAAGTCTTCGCCAGCTCGTCTCCAATCGCCACCATCAGGATTGCGGCCTTCCGCAAACCCGGCATCTCCGCCGGCTCGAATCCCGCTTCCGGCGTCAACAACAAAGGATTCTGCCGTATCGCCTCCACCCCTGAAAACTGCGCCGCTGTTCCCATCAATTTCTCTCCTCAGACGAACCGATCCATGCCTCAAGCAACCGCGTGCTCTGCGCAGGCTCTCGCCGAATATGCTCCGACACATGGTCGAAAATCCCTTGCTGCAACTGATGCGTCCTGCTCTTTACCCTGGGCAATAGCGCCGGCTCCTGCCCGCCATCCTGCGTCGCCAAATCCTTATCTATGCGTTGTTCGAATGCTGCGGAAACCCCGGTCCCCGAAGCCAGCAACGCCGGCTCGCGAAGTGTTGCGGTCACCTGGTTTGCAACCGGTCGCAACACAAAAAACACCAGCAACACGCCGCAGATTCCAATCACCGCCGTCCGCATCAATCCTGGCTGCGTATGCAGCAGTCCGCGCATCTCCTCCATCGCCTTGTCTATCGTCGGTGGTTTTACCTCCGGAGCATTGCTGCTGAAGCTCACGTTCTCGATCACCACCTGATCTCCGCGCCGAGAATCGAACCCTACCGCCGCCTGTGCCAGCTCCTCCAGCCGATGCATCTCCTCCGCGCTTCGCGGCTTCCACACCACATGCTCCAGCTTGCCCGCGCCTTCCGTCGCACTGCGATCGTTCACCACCACCGCCGCCGACACTCGCCGCACACGCCCGGGCCCCTGCTCGCTATGCACCAGGTGTTTTGTAACACCGTAGGTTTCATTCTCTTCGTGCAGACTCTGTCCCTGCCCGGCGTTCTGCTGCGGATACACCGGCAGCATCTGCTTCTGCAGCAACGGCGGCGTCCCCGGTGCTGCCGCTGCCTGTGAGCCCGCCACAGCTCCCTCCGGAGAACCGGCGGGAGAATTGCTCGCAGTTCCCGGAACTCCCGAAGCCTGCCCTCGTCCTGTTGACGTCTGTTCACTCTTTTGCATCGTCAGCGTCGCAACTTGACTAGGGTCATACACCTCATCCGTGCGCTCCTCACTACCTTCGTCATAATTCACATTCACGGTGGCCCGAACATTATCCCGCCCTGCCAGCGGCTCCAGCATCGCCACCAGCTTCGCCTCCATCGCCTGCTCCGCATCCGCTTCAGCCGCATTGCTCGATCGCTGTTTGAAGTTCACTCGCCCATCGGCATCCACCAGCGTCACATTATCGACACTCAGATTCTCGACCGACCCAGCCACCAGGCTGCGAATCGCATCCGCCTGCTCCGGATCGACCGAAGCGCGCTTCAGCTTCAGCACCACGGAAGCCTTCGCTACTTTTTGCTCCGCAGCAAACAAAGAATCCTGCGGCAGCACCAGATGCACTCGCGCCGATTTCACCACCCCCAGCGTTCCAATCGTGTGCTCCAGCTCTCCCTCGAGCGCCCGCTGATAATTCACACGCTCATCAAACTCGCTCCCCACCCAGTTCGGCTTGTCGAACAACTCAAACCCCAGCCGCCCCGTCTGTGGCATACCTTTCGCCGCAACCTCCATGCGCGCCTTGTCCAGCATCTCCGACGGCACCTGCACGCCGCCTCCATCCGCCGTCGTCTCATAGGGAATCCCCGCAACCGCCAGCTCCTGCGATACCTGCTGCACATCCTTCCCATCGAGGCCGCTGAACAACACCCGCCAGTCAGGCCTTCCTGCAAACCACATCATCCCGGCGCACATCGCGGCAAGAAAAACGGCAGACGCAATCAACCACGTGCGCTTCCCCGCGGGCATAGCCATCACCCGTGCGCGCATCACCGAAGCCATCGCCAGCGCCTTCTCCGCCGGACCGCCGCCGCTTGTCATACTCGCGCCGGCCTGCCCTGCTCGCTGCATCCCCGCCCCGCCCGTCTGTTCTATCTCTGCCATCTCGCCTCAGCGTCCGTCAAAAAACCGCAAAACTTAAAACTGCATTCCCATCATCTGCTGATACGCGCCGACCGCCTTATTGCGAACCTGCAGCGCCAGCTCAAACGCCATATCCGCCTTCTGCGTCGCAATCATCGCGTCATGGATCTCAACACCCGAGCCGTTCATCAGCCCCGTCACCGCCTCCGACGCCTTATGATCCAGTGCGCTCGTCTGCTCCACCATCGACCGCAGCATCCCCGCAAACGGAACCCCCGCCGACGCGCCCGTATTCGAAGCTGCCACACCCGCATCACTCAGGAAGCCATCATCCACGGCCCCCGAACTCAATCCATTCATCACAGCCGAAGCCGCGCCAGCCAATCCGATCACAATCCCTCCTCAATCTCGTTGCACATCTCGCACAAGCTGCGTCACCCTACTTCAAAATATCCAGCGACGCCGTAAACATGCCCTTCTCCGCCGTAATCGCCGAAGCGTTCATCCCGTACGATCGCGTCGCTCCCATCAAATCCACCATTTCTGTCAGCGGATTGATGTCCGGATACTTGACGAACCCGTCTGGCCCGGCATCCGGATGCTCCGGGTCATACCGCTCCAGCGGTGCACTCGTATCACTGATCACTCCCGCCACAGCAACTCCGCCCGGTGCTCCATTCGCCGCAGCCACGCCCTCATCCAGTCCCACGCCGAAGCCGCCGGCAAGCGTATTTTTAAATCCGCTCCCAAACGAGCCACTCGAGCCGCCACTGATCTGGTTCGCAAGCGACTCCTGAAAACTTCCTACGCCCTCGGCTTCGAAGACCACATGGTGCCGCTGATACGGTCCGCCCTCCGGCGTCCGCGTCGTCTCGGCATTCGCCATATTCGAAGCCACCACCTCGGCCCGCACTCGCTCGGCACGCAGCGCGGAACCACTCACATCCATTACCCCAAAGAGGTTCATAAATTATTTCGAATCCATGTGAATTGCACTCATCACATTTGAAAATTCATTCTTTAAAAGTTGCACCCCAAGCTTGAACTGCAGCTGCGACTTCGCCAGTTGCAACCCCTCACGGTCCATCGATACATTGTTCCCATCCGGCCGCGCCACCAGGCCATCCACGTCCTCAGGCGAAACCTGCACGCCATCCAGTCCGGTCGTGCCGGCGCTCCCATTCAACTGCCGCACCAGCTCCTGCTCGAAATCGAATCCCTGCGTCTTGAAACCAGGCGTATCCACATTGGCCATATTGCTAGCCGTCATCTGCAACTGGCGGCTGGTCAAATCAAGATATTTTCCCAGCGCATCGCTCACTGCCGTCGTAGTCTGCATGTGCGTCACCTCCACGCAGAGACATATGCAGTCCGGCAACCAAAGAAAAGCGCCCTCAAATGAGAGCGCTCTTATCAACTCATTTCTTCCCAAAAAGAAACTCAACCCCGCGTAACCCTTCGCACTCGAATCTCGTCTACGCCAATCTCCATCCTGTCTCCGGCCAGAATCGCGCCGCGCTCCAGCACATGCATCAACTCCCGAACGTTTCCCGGCCAGCCATGCTCATGCAGCTTCGCCATCGCCTCCGCAGTCAAGCGTTTCCGAGGCATCTCCTGTCCCATCTGCTCCAGAAAATGTTCGGCCAGCAGATCCAGGTCCTCCATCCTCTCCCTCAGCGCAGGCACCTCCACTGGAAACACCGCCAGCCGATGATAAAGATCCAAACGAAAAGTCCGCTCTGCCCCCAGACTCGAAGCCAGCTTCTCCAGCGGCTGATGCGTCGCGGCAATCACTCTCACATCCACTCGCATCGTCTCGTTATCGCCCACTCGCTGCAACTCACCGCACTCCAGAAACCGCAGCATCTTCGCCTGCAGCGCCATCGGCATCTCGCCAATCTCATCCAGAAACAAAGTTCCGCCGTGCGCCGCCTCAATTCGTCCGGTACGCGACTGCACCGCCCCGGTAAATGCCCCGCGAGTATGCCCAAACAACTCAGCTTCAAGTAAAGCCTCAGGGATAGCCGCGCAATTTAGCACAACAAAGGGTTTAGCCGCGCGCTCACTCAGCCGATGCAGCGCCCGCGCCACAACCTCTTTCCCTGTACCCGTCTCGCCTTCAATCAACACCGTGGTCGATCGCGGAGCCACCAGTCGTATCAACCGCGCCAGCTCCCGCATCGATTCGCTCGCTCCCACCATCTCCGGCAGCAGCGGTTCTTTCTGCGCCGCCGGCCGCACCGCCTCAGGACGACCCATCAGCACCGACAACGCCTGCCGAGCCGAATCCAGACGTGCCGCTTCATCCTTGTCGCGCAAATTCTCCTGGCTAATTTCCTTCTTCACTGGAGCCGACGCCCGCACAACCGTTCGCGACCCAGCTCCCGGCACAACCTCCGGAGCCGCAACCCACGCCGCCGTATCGTTCAGCGGAACATTCTGCGCCTCCCGCAGCGCGTGCAACAATTCATTTCGCCTCGGACTCCGCGCTCCCCCATCCACTCCGCCATCCACCCGCAACAACTCCATCGCCGGATAAAGCATGCGGATCACCGTAGCAAACTCCCCAACCTCAAGGTCCGGCAGCCAACTATCCACCAGCAGCGCCTCCGACCTTGAGTCTTCCAGCTGTGCCATCGCCTCCGCGCCACCCGAAGCCTCGCGCACCTGCCAGCGCAGTCCGGTCAACGAAGTTCGTAACCTCTGCCGCAAGCCCGCATCCGCGCTCGCCAGAACAACCGTCCGCATCGCCGCTGCTTCCATCGTGTCTTCGCTCAACACCGCTTCTCGTCCCATCATGCCGCTCACCGTATCCTCTCGCCTTCTGAATCCACCATCACCTGCTGCAACATCGCGCGCATCGTCCCAACCGTCTGGTTCATCCGCGCACACTCCTGCAATCCCTCGCGAATCGCCTCGCGCATCGCATCCGGATCGCCAATCAGCTCGCCCATCGCCAGCCGGCACTGCAACACCGTCAGCGGCTGGCAAAGACCATGCAGCGCCACATCGATCCGCTCAACCAACTCCGCTTGTTCTGCAACCTCACGCACCGGCAAACGCCGCATTCACGGAATACTCACTCACGCGCGCCGCCATCTTGCTTCCCACCGCCATCCGGTAGCCCTCCCCGCGCACTGTCTCGATCACAGGACATCCCTGCTCTCCATCGACGCTCGCCGCGCCCAGCTTCTTCCGCAGATAGTTCACATACACATCCACCACATTGGTTCCTGCATCGGGAGACATCTGCCACACCTCCCGCAGCAACTCGCTCCGGCTGCAGCACTGTCCACGCCTCATCAGCAAAAACTCCAGCAGAGCAAATTCTTTGACCGTCAATTCCACCAATCGGCCGGTCCGCATCACGCGCCGCTCCATGCGGTTCAGTTCCACATTGCCGTGGCGCAACACCGGATCGGCAAACTGGTCCCGCCGCCGAAGTAACGCACGGCACCGCGCAGTCAGTTCATGAAAGCTGAAAGGCTTCAACAGGCAATCGTCCGCGCCCAGGTTCAGGCACTTCACCCGCTCCTCCACCTGGCTGCGTCCCGTCAGCACCAGCACCGCGGTCTCGTCAAACCGCCCGCGCAACTCCGCCAGCACCTCAGTCCCATCCTTCTTCGGAAGACTCAGATCCAGCACAATCAGGTCCGGACGATGCTCCGCGGCATGAACCAGCGCCGCCTCCCCATCTCCCACCCAGGTCACCTCATGACCCTCAAGCTTCAGCCCCTTTTGCAGAAACAAGCCCAAAGCCGCATCATCTTCCACAATCAAAACTCGCATTCTCATCTCCCAAAGCAGAAAGTCATCAGTACCGCAGGCACATTACCGATCTCGGCTGTGTGAGTATTACCTTGGTTCATCCAGCGTTTCCTGACAAGAGTTGTTTGCAAAATTTTGCACACCAGATTTCAAAATGGGAATTCTCCCAAGCTAAATCGCCACCGCCAGACTTAGCGGCCGGGACAAACTTGGAAGTCTGAAGCCAAACAATACCGGAACCAAACCAGTAATGAGCAAAGAGCAGGTTTAGTTAAAAAGCTTGCAATTCGCTTTTTATTCGCTACAATCATGCCCATGGCAATCACGCGACGGCAAAAAGAGGTCATTGACTTTCTCTCCGGCTTCACTCAGAAGAACGGATACTCGCCCTCCTACGAAGAAATCGCCAGCGGCCTCGGCCTCAGCTCGCTTGCCACCGTGCACAAACACGTCACCAATCTGCAGAACAAAGGTCTCCTCCAGCGAGCTCACAACCGCAGTCGTTCCATCGATGTATTACCCGCGCGCAGCGGCAAAAAAGGCTCCGATCGCCTCCCCCTGATGGGCCGCATCGCAGCCGGCCAGCCCGTCGAAGCCATTGAAACCGCGGAAAGCATCTCGCTGTCCGACATTATCGGCAACCGCGAAGTCTTCGCCCTCGAAGTCCGCGGCGACTCCATGCGCGACGAGCACATCGTCTCCGGCGACTACGTCCTGGTCGAGCGCACCCGCACCGCCCGCGAAGGCGAGATCATCGTCGCCCTGATCGACGGCTCCGACGCTACCCTCAAGCGCTTCTACCGCGAAGGCAGCATGGTTCGCCTGCAGCCCTCCAACACCGAGATGTCTCCCATCTACGCTCCCGCCGCCAGCGTCAGCATTCAGGGCAAAGTTCTTGGCGTCCTCCGCAAATACGCCTGAAAATCGCCCCGGCACACTCCCCAAAGTGGCTATTCCTTTAAGGCGCCCCCGCGTCCAAAATAGATACCGTTAGACTCGTCTGTTTACTTTTGCAGCAACTTTCTCCCCCGTCGATGGAACCGCGCAGCATCGTCCTGCGTAACCACACTCCGAGACGCCTCACTAACTGGAACTTATGGGAGCATCCCTTGGCCACACAGCGTAAAAACAAACGTAAATTCTGGCTCTGGACAGGCCTCATCGCCGTCGTCGTTGTAGTCGCCCTTGGCATTGCGGTATCTGCCCGCGGCAACACCACGAAATTCGAGCCCTCCCAACTGGGCAAAGCCGAGCTCGCCGACATCGCCCGTTCCGTCGTCGCCACCGGCAAGGTCCAGCCCATCACCAAGGTCGAGGTCAAATCCAAAGCCTCCGGCATCGTCACCCGGCTCGACGTCGACATCAACAATCACGTCAAGCAAGGCCAGGTCCTCGGACAGCTCGACCAGCAGGAGATCCTCGATCAGGTCGCAGCGCAGAAGGCCCAGCTCGCCGCCGCTCAATCCAACGCGCACGCAGCCGCCGCCTCTATCCAGTACGACAAGGTCAACGCCGAAGCCCCCGACCTGCCCATGTACAAGAACACCTACGAGCGCAATCTGGCGATGTCCAAAGAGGGCCTCGTTCCCACCCAGTCTCTCGATGACGCGCAACAGAAATACCTCGCCGCCGTCAACACCCGCGACAAAGCCGTCTCGCAGATCAGTGTCGACAACTCCAAGCTCCGTCAGGCCGAGGCACAGGTCGCCCAGGCCCAGGCCTCTCTCAAGCAGCTCGAAGAGCAGCTCAGCTACACCACCATCACCTCGCCGATGGACGGCACCATCCTCTCCCGCGACGTCGAAATCGGCGACGCCGTCAGCTCCATCCTCGTCCTCGGCTCAACCGCTACCCTCGTCATGACCATCGGCGACACCACCCAGGTCTACGTCCAGGGCAAGGTCGACGAGTCCGACATCGGCAAGGTCTACCTCGGCCAGGCCGCCCGCATCAAGGTCGAATCCTTCAAGGACAAAACCTTCCAGGGCAAAGTCACGAAGATCGCTCCACTCGGCGTTGAGAAAGACAACGTCACCACCTTCGAGGTCCGCGTCTCCATCGACAACCCCGGCGGTGAGCTCAAAGCCAACATGACCGCCAACGCAGAAATCCTCCTCGAAGAACACAAGAACGTCCTCACAGTTCCCGAACAAGCCGTTCTCTACGACAAAGACCGCAATGCCTCGGTCGAAGTCCCCGACGCCAAAACTAAAACCGGCCGCCGCAAGATCGATATCAAGGCCGGTATCTCCAACGGCACCAAAACTGAGGTCCTCGCCGGCCTCAAATCCGGCGACACCGTCATCCTTCAGCAGTAAATGGACGCACCTTCTCCACTGGGCCAGCATCGAACCTGCAGTATCAGAGTCGACTAAAGGAAATCTCATGACCATCAAAGTCCTCGCCACCGCCGCCGCAACTCTCACCCTCGCCGCCGCCACCGCATTCGCAGCCGACAGCAACTTCGATCGCACCCTCAACGTCAGCGGCTCGCCCAACGTCTCCGTCGCCACCGGCTCCGGCTACATTCATCTCAACCCTGCCTCCGGCAACCAGGTCCACATCATCGCTCATGTCCGCTCCAACCACGGCTGGATGAGCGGCGGCGACGTCGACAGCCGCATCCAGCAGATCGTCTCCAATCCGCCCATCGTCCAGAACGGCAACGACATCACCATCGGCGAGCGTCACGGCAATAACGATCTCTATCGCAACATCACCATCGATTACGAAATCACCCTCCCCAAATCGTCCGCGATCAGCGCCGCCACTGGCTCCGGCGACGTCCAGATCCAGGACGTAGGCGCCTCCGTCAAAGCCCAAAGCGGCTCCGGATCGGTCCACGCCCACGGCGTTCAGGGTCCCTCCACACTGGGCACAGGCTCCGGTGACATCGAGCTCCAGCAGACGGGCCCCGGCGACGTCAAAGCCGAAACCGGCAGCGGCAGCATTCGTCTTCAAGGAGTCGCCGGCGGTCTCAAGGCCGGCACCGGCTCCGGCGACATCGACGCTCAGGGCCAACCCACCTCCGACTGGAAGCTCACCACCGGCAGCGGCTCCGTCCGCCTCGCCGTCGGCAACGCCCACTTCAACCTCGACGCAGACACCGGGTCCGGCGGCATCAACGTCTCCCAGCCCATCACCATGCAGGGCAGCCTCAACCGTCATCACGTCAGTGGCGTAGTCAACGGCGGCGGCCCCACCATCCGCATCAGCACCGGCTCCGGCGACGTTCAAATCAAATAGGCGAACCTCAAACCCGCGGCGGCCCACAAAGCCGCCGCTTTCCATTAATCTCCCAGAGTCACCCGACCGCTCCCAAGATCGTAAACCCCACTCCCGACCTTCACCCCATTCTCTTTCATCGCCTTCGCAATCACAGTCGAGCTCTCCGCCAGCAGTTTCGCCTGATACGCCGCATTCATCTTCACCGCCAGCGGAACATCTCCCTTCGCCCCCGCAATCCCCGGAATCAGGTGTTGATACAACACGCTGATCTGTCCCGGCACAGCCTTGGCCGCAATCGCCGCACTGATGGCTCCGCAGTTGGCGTGCCCTAGCACCAAAATGGCCTTCACTCCCAGCACCGCCACCCCATACTCCAGACTTCCGATAAGCTCCGGCGTCACCATATTTCCCGCCACCCGCGCCACAAATAAATGTCCAATGCTCTGATCGAAGATAATCTCCACCGGCACTCGCGAATCCGCGCACGACAACACCGCCGCAAACGGCTCCTGCTTCGTCACCGTCTTCTCTTTCAAAATCTTCAGGTCTTCCGGAAACGAGGTGATCTTCCCCGCAACGAATCGCTCATTGCCCGCCATCAACTCCCGCATCGCCGCTTCTCCGGTCAATCCCGTTTGCGCCAAAGCCGGCACGCCGCGTCCCGCCACCACACCGGCTGCCGCCAATCCCGCAACAAACTGCCGCCGCGTCCAACCTTCATTCATCTCTCTGCACATAGTTTCTCCTGTCGGCTGAAAGCTTACACCCAGTCGAATCGATTACCCTTAATAAATGTCCTCTGTACCGCCTCCTCAACTTCTCGTCTTCGATCTCGACGGCACCCTCATCGACTCCCGCATCGATCTCTGCAACTCCGTCAACGCCACCCTCACCCACTTCGGCAAGCCCGAACTCCCCGAAGCCGTCATCTCCAGCTACATCGGCGACGGCGCCTCTCTCCTCATACGCCGCTCCTTCGGCGACCCCGAAGGCGACATCCACGACGAAGAATATGTAACCGAAGCCCTCACATTCTTCCTCGACTACTACCGCATCCACAAGCTCGACTACACTCATCTCTACCCAGGCGTCCTCGAATCCCTCAACGCCATCCACACCACCCGCCCCGATATCCTGATGGCGGTCCTGACCAACAAACCCGTCAACCCCTCCCGCGAAATCTGTGATCACTTCGGCCTCTCACGCTTCGTCTTCCAGAACTACGGCGGCAACAGCTTCCACACCAAAAAGCCCGACCCACACGGCCTCCAAACCCTCATCGCCGAAGCCAGCGTTATCGCCGGCCACGCCATTCTCTCCACCGAAACCATCATGATCGGCGACACCGACACCGACGTCCTCACCGCCCGCAACTGCGGAGCCCGCAGCATCGGCTGCACCTTCGGCCTCAAACCCTACTCTCTCGTCAACGTCCCACCCGACCATCTCGCCAACTCCCCCACGGATTGGCTCAAGCTTCTCGGCCTCCCGGCTAGTTCCCAGTCTCAAACCTCTTAAAGAAACTCGTATCCAGATAGTGCGGCCGCGCTGGATCATCCGCCACCGTCCTCGCCAGGTCCGCAAAAAAATCGTTGAACTGCGCAGCCGCCGCCAAATCCACCGGCTGCGTCAGATCGTCATCGGTCGAGTGATACCGCTGCGCCAGCCACGCTCTCCACGCCTTGTACTCCGGCGATCCCGGCTGCCAGCCAAACTTCATCGCCAACGCCGGAACACCCGCCTGCACAAAGCTGTACTGGTCCGTTCGGATAAACGAGTTCCGGTCCGGCTCCGGATCGCCCGCAATCACGATATGGTGCGCCTCTCCCACCTTCTCCGCATCCGTTCCCAGTGTCGACTGCTCCAGCCCTTGCACATGCAGCTTCTTCAGCGGAAAGATCGGCATAAACATATCCAGATTGAGATCCGCAACGATCGCATTCTCCGGCACAGTCGGATGTCCCGCAAAATACCGCGAACCCAGCAGCCCCTTCTCCTCCGCGGTAAAAATCACAAACAGCATCGATCGTTTCGGCCGCGTCTTGGCTTCGCCAAACTTCTTCGCCGTCTCCAACACGGTAGCCACACCGGAAGCATCATCCATCGCCCCGCTATAAATCGTCTTCCCATGGATCGGCGCGCCCACACCCAGATGATCCAGATGTGCCGACACCAGCACATACTCGCCAGCCAGCTTCGGGTCCGATCCCTTCAACTCCCCGACAATATTCGGCGACACCACATGCGATGTCTCGCCCACCACCGTCGCCGTCACGCTCTTTCCCAGCGCAAAGTGCGGCAACGGCTTCTGCGCATCGGCCAGCGCCAGCATCTCGGCAAACGTATGCCCCGTTCCAGCGAAC
Source organism: Edaphobacter sp. (assembly GCA_036267495.1). GTDB lineage: Bacteria > Acidobacteriota > Terriglobia > Terriglobales > Acidobacteriaceae > Edaphobacter. The sequence continues at coordinate 4,191 of DATAVY010000147.1, read as the reverse complement.
AGCTTCTCCGCCTGCGCTGGATTGAACGTCGCCGAAAACATCGACCCATGATCGTCTGCCAGCGCAGGATGTCTCGCCGCGACTGCCGCTGCATCCGGTGTGACCGAAAGCCGCATCCCCGGCTGTGACGCTCCACTTGCAATCCTCTGCCATCCAAAATCCATCGACTTCGGCGTCGGAATGGAAATCGTACCTACAACTCCCGCCTCGCGCAGGGCTTTAATAAACGGTGCAGTCCGCGCAAACGACTTCAATGGTCCCGAAAGATCCGCCGGGCCGCCATTGATATAGACAACAATCTTCCCCTTCAGCTCCGCCATCGGCACCTCGGCGGAGTTGAAGTCGTCATACTTCGCCTCCGGCAGATGCAGCCCATAGCCGATAAATACAAGCGGAGCATCAACCTTTCCTGCCTGCGCCGACCGCGATCCAAGAATCGCATCCTCCCCCAGCACCAGCGGCTCCTCGTTGTAAAAGCGGCAGGTCTTGCAACCGGAAATCAATTTCATCGAAGACTTGCTCGCAATCACCCGCTGCACATCAAAGTGCACTGGTTGATAGAACCCGCCATCCACTCCTGCGGGCGTCAACCCGTAGGACTTGAACTTCTCCACCACATAAGCCGCAGCCTTCAAATACTCCTCACTGCCTGTCAGTCGTCCGTTCATCGCCGGATCAGCCAGATACTGAACATGCGCCCACCACAACTTCCCTCTCGCTTCATCGCTCGGTGCCGCCGGCCCCTCCTGCGCCCACACAAAAAGACCGCTAACCATACAAGCTAAAACAGCAGATAGAACCGACCGAATACGCATACCAATCCTCCACCAATAAGGGATGCGTTGAATCTAGCACGCTCGCTGCTTTCATTTCCCGTCCTCGCGCGTACTCTTTGACGCGCTCTCACACCCTTGTTACGCTCATCAACAAGATGCCCGCCTCCGCCACTTCGCTCACCACCACCTGCTGCATCGTCGGCGGAGGCCCCGCCGGCGTCATGCTCGGCTTCCTCCTCGCCCGCCAGGGCATCGATGTCACCGTCCTTGAAAAACACAAAGACTTCTTCCGCGACTTCCGCGGTGACACCATCCATCCCTCCACCCTCGACCTCATGTACGAGCTGGGCCTCCTCGACGCCTTCCTCGCCCTTCCTCATCAGCAGATCTCCAGCTTCACTCTCGTCATCGGCGGCCAGTCCTTTCCCATCGCCGACCTCAGCCATCTCCCCACCCACGCAAAATTCGTCGCCACCATGCCCCAGTGGGACTTCCTCAACTTCCTCGCCGCACAAGCCGCGGCCTTTCCCAACTTCCATCTCCTCATGGAACACGAGGCCACCGGCCTCATCGAGAACGACACCCACCGCGTCGTCGGCGTCCACGCCAACACTCCCGCTGGTCCAGTCGACATCCGCGCCGCCCTCGTCGTAGGTTGCGATGGCCGCCACTCCACCTCCCGCGCCGCCGCCAATCTTCCCATTCGCGAGACCGGAGTCCCCATCGACGTACTCTGGTTCCGTATCAGCCGCAAAGAAAGCGATCCCTCCAACGTCATCGGCAACGTCAACTACGGCACCCTCGCCGTTCTCATCGATCGCTCCGAATACTTCCAGTGCGCCTTCATCATCGCCAAAGGCAGCTTCGCCACAAAAATCCAGCCCGCAGGCCTCCCCGCCTTCCGCGCCTCCATCGCCAGGCTCGTCCCTTTTTTAACCGACCGAGTCGACGAACTCACCGACTGGAACCAAACCAAACTCCTCACCGTCCAGATCAATCACCTCACCCGCTGGCACCGTCCCGGCCTTCTCTGCATCGGCGACGCCGCCCACGCCATGTCTCCCGTCGGCGGCATCGGCATCAACCTCGCCATTCAGGACGCCGTCGCCGCCGCCCGCATCCTAGCACCCGTCCTCGCCACCGGCATCGTCACCGAGCTCACCCTCGGAAAGGTCCAGCATCGCCGCGAACTCCCCACCCGCATCACCCAATCCATCCAGGTCCTCGCCCACCACTTTCTCTCCCGCACCCTCGGCAACCCCGCGCCCGTCAAACCCCCCTTCGCCCTACGCTTTCTCTCCCGCCGCCCACTATTCCGCCGCCTCCTCGCCCGCTTCATCGGCGTAGGAGTCCGCCCCGAACACATCCATCCATAGCTGAAAGCCATAGCAGCGCCAAAGGCGCGGCCTAATACCAGCCCAGGGCGAAGCCCTGGGTCAGCCGTCCGACGAACCACAGAGGGCTGAAGGCCCGACCTATCGTCCCGTCAACGTCGTCCCTCTTGACAAAAGCCACCCTGTCCAACGCCGCCTTATCGAACACCGCAGGCGCCCCAGGAAGTCCAAACCTAACCAATCTGAATAGAAGACTTTGCACAGAAATGACGGGGAGGGGGCCTACCCCTCAAACCCCCGATTCCAGCTCTCGATCACCCGAGTCTCCCGCTCCCACCCCAACACGCTCACGCTTCCCGTCCCCAACGCAAGCAAAGCCCCACCCGTCGCCGCCAACCCAATCCATCGCGCCGCCAATATCCGCAAAATATGCGCATGCGCAAACAGCGCCACCTTCCCCCCATCCGGCGCCGCCGCCAAACCCTCCGCAATCACCCCATCCGCCCGCTCCCCAACATGCTCCACCGTCTCCCCGCCAACAATCTCGTTCTTCCATACCGACCACCCAGGAATCTGCGCCTGAATCTCCTTCGTAGTCTTCCCCTCATAAATCCCATAGTCCCACTCCCTCAACCCCTCATCCACCCGCGCAACATCCCCAAACCCCGCAATCGCACAAGTCTCCCGAGCCCTCTGCATCGGACTCACAAACACCGCATCAAACTTCGTCCCCTTCAAATAATCCCGCAGCCTCTCCGCTCTCTTCCGCCCCTCATCGGTCAGCGGAATATCCGTGCGGCTCGTATGCGCCCCGCTCAAACTCCACTCCGTCTCCCCATGCCGCACCAGCCACAACTCCGTCTCTCCACTCATTCACCACCTCCGCAAATAAAGTTTGTCATTCTGAGCGCAGCGAAGAACCCCCGCATTCGTCTTCCTACTCCCTACTCCCTGTTCCCTACTCCCTGCCTTTATCCTACAAAGATGGACTTCCAGCTCTCCACCACCTACAAGCCACAAGGCGACCAGCCGCGAGCCATCTCCGAACTCGTCTCCGGCATTCACGCCGGCGAAAAGGATCAAGTCCTCCTCGGCGTCACAGGCTCCGGCAAAACCTTCACCATGGCCAAGGTCATCGAGGAGCTGCAGCGTCCCGCCCTCATCCTCGCGCACAATAAAACCCTCGCCGCCCAGCTCTACCACGAGTTCAAATCCTTCTTCCCCCAGAACGCCGTCGAATACTTCGTCTCCTACTACGACTACTACCAACCCGAAGCCTACATCCCCGCCGGCGATCTCTTCATCGAAAAAGAATCCACCATCAATGAAGAATTAGACAAGCTCCGCCTCGCCGCCACCCGCAGTCTCTTCGAGCGCCGCGACGCCATCATCGTCTCCTCCGTCTCCTGCATCTACGGCCTCGGCTCCCCCGAAGCCTACTACGGCATGCTCCTCCTCCTCGAAAAGGGCCAGCGCATCCGCCGCGAAGACATCACCCGCCGCCTCGTCGAAATCCTCTACGACCGCAACGACGTCGACTTCCGCCGCGGCACCTTCCGCGTCCGCGGCGACATCATCGAGATCTACCCCACCTACGACGAAAACGCCTACCGCATCGAGCTCTTCGGCGACGAGATCGACTCCCTCTCCCAAATCGACCCGCTCTTCGGCACCGTCCGCCAGAAATACTCCCGCCTCCCCATCTACCCCAAGTCCCACTACGTCGTCCAACCCGAGCGCAAATCCACCGCCATCGCCACCATCCTCGAAGAGATGGAGTGGTGGGAAAAAGAACTCGAAACCCAGGGCCGCCTCGTCGAATCCCAGCGCATCCACCAGCGCACCCGCTTCGACCTCGAGATGATCAAATCCGTCGGCTACTGCCACGGCATCGAAAACTACTCCCGCCACTTCTCCGGCCGCCTCCCCGGCGAACCCCCGCCCACACTCCTCGACTACTTCCCCAACGACTACCTCCTCTTCATCGACGAGTCCCACGTCACCGTCCCGCAACTCCACGGCATGTGGCACGGCGACCGCAGCCGCAAACAAAACCTCGTCGACTACGGCTTCCGCCTCCC
>DATAVY010000146.1:0-71649 GCA_036267495.1 Edaphobacter sp. | reverse complement strand
ACCGCGTAGGGTGCGCGATGCGAGGCGGTGTAGAAGTGACGCACCTGGAGCTCGCCGAGGAGACCGATGCCCATCATCTGGATGCCGGCGAGAATGAGAATTCCGGCGATGACGAAGATAGGACCGTGAAGCGTCATGATGTGCTGGTTGGTCATGACTTTAAGAATGAGCAGCCAGGCCGCCAGACCTGAGCCGGTCAACATGCCGAGGGCGCCGACGGTGCCGAAGAAGTGCAGCGGGCGAGTCATGTAGCGGAGCAGGAAGCGGATGGTGAGGAGATCGAAGAAGACGCGGAAGGTGCGGGACAGGCCATAGTGGCTCTTCCCTGCTGCGCGGGCGGGGTTGGAGATGGGGACTTCGCAGATGCTGGCCCCATACCATGAGGCAAGGGCGGGAATGAAGCGATGCATCTCGCCGTAGAGAGGGATGTTCTGAATGACCTCGCGGCGGTAAGCCTTGAAGGTGGTGCCGAAGTCGTGAATGTCGACGCCGCTGAGAACGGCCATGAGCCAGTTGGCGGCGCGGGAGGGGATGCGGCGGAAGATGAAGTTGTCGGCACGCTGGGCACGCCATCCGCTGACGACGTCATAGCCCTCTTCGAGTTTGGCGAGGAAGGTGGGGACTTCATCTGGATCGTGCTGGAGGTCGCCATCCATGGCGAGGATGTAGTCACCCTGGGCGTGGTCGAAGCCGGCGGCGAGGGCGGAGGTCTGGCCGAAGTTGCGGCGAAGCTTAATGACGAGCACGCGGCTGTCTACGGCGGCGATCTCTTCAAGGAGGCGGTAGGTGCGGTCTCGAGAGCCGTCGTCGACGAAGACTAACTCGAAGGTGTCGCCGACCTGCTCCATAACGGCCTTGAGACGGTCATAGAGCGTGGTGACGTTCTCTTCCTCGTTGTGAAAAGGCACGACGATGGAATATTTCGGCACGGTTCGATGATACTCCTGTGATGGCGGTTCCTGAAGCTGACAATGATGTGGTTTTCGCGCTGAATTTTGTAAATTCTCAGTCAAAAGAAGAGTGTGGCCGTGTGATGATTCGCCCTTTGGTCGCCTCGCAGGGCGATGAGAGATAGATGCAGCTGCGGCTAACGTGGTTGTTTCGAGGGGGTTCCGCCGGCGTGTGGAGAAATGATGCGGGTCGGGTACGATTGCGGCAATTCTGGCAGCCTAAAAATGGAGGGTCAGGACGTAATTCATCATGGTTGGCTTGCCGAAGTAGGAGCCGGGAACGAATTCAGCCTGTTGTGCGGCTGCGGTAGCGGCCTCGACCAGAATGTCGTTCCCTAACTCAGCGCGGATATCGCCGACCTTTCCATTTTCAAGGACGTCGATGATCAGGCGGACGTGGCCGTGATTTCCGTGACAGGGTCTGCCGGCGTTGCAATCGGGAGCCGGAATGCTGATTAATCTTGGAGGAGTAATGGGGGGTCTCTGCGCGCGCAGCTGTGTCAATGGCGCTACTAGAAATAGCACGAGGACTACACAGATTTGACGCATGGCACATGGTCTCACGAGAAACGTGAGATGAAGCAGATATTTTACCGGTTTCCACAATATTCGCAGGGATCGGAACCGTGGGTGTTCCGCGCCGGGCCAGGGTTTCGTACTGGAGCTAACTCGCTACAGTCATGCATTTACCGGAGAAGTGGTGGGCAGTGAGGGACTCGAACCCCCGACATCCTGCTTGTAAGGCAGGCGCTCTAACCAACTGAGCTAACCGCCCGCTTGAACTGCTGCGGAACCAATATCAAGTGTATGGGAGTGGTGGGCGGGGTGCAATGTCTTGAAGGGGGTTCTTGCGAAAGGTCCTTTCATGGAGAGCGAGAGAGTAAAATCGATGAATACCCCCAGGGGGTATACGCATCTACTTCTCAGGGAGAAACTCATGGCAGATTCGCTTCGGTTATCGATTGAAGGAATGCATTGTGACGGGTGTGTCCGCAGAGTGAGCGCTGCGCTTCAGGCTATTGAGGGAGTGGAACTCGGCCCGGTTGAGGTTGGCTCGGCGGAGATGACTTTCGATCCCGGCCGGACGAGTGCCGGGGAGATCGCTTCCGCGGTGAATCGCATCGGCTTTACCGCTCACATCAATAAGCAGTAAGGAAAGATGGCTATGGATCGAACGGCGAAGTTCGAAGAGGCGACGGGCAGCGGCATTGCTTCGCCGGAGCGAGTAACGATTCCGGTTACCGGGATGACGTGCGCGGCGTGCCAATCCTTTCTGCAGCGGACGCTGTCTGCACAGGCCGGCGTGCAGGAGGCGAACGTCAATCTGATGCTGAACAATGCAACGGTGAGGTTCGATCCGAATGTAACCTCCGCTTCCTCGCTGGTGGGGGCGATACGAAGCACGGGCTATGGCGCGGAGATTCCTGTTCTGAATTCCTCGGTGATTGCGGAACAGGAAAGCCATGATGTGGAGCAGTTGCGGGAATACAAGCAGTTGCGCCTGAAGGCGGCGGCGAGTCTGATTGCGGGATTTATTGCGATGGTATTGTCCATGCCGTTGATGAGCGCGAGCGGCGCCGGCGGCATGGAACGCATAAGAGATCCATTAATGAGCTGGACTGTGCGTGTGCTCGATCCTGTGCTGCGCAGAGTCCTGCCGTGGATCTATCAGCTAAGCGACAATGCCATTCGCTGGTTTCTATTTGGGATGGCGGGAGTGATTCTGGGATGGGCGGGCCAGCGCTTTTTCACCAAGGCCTGGTCCGCTCTTCGACACAAGACGGCGGACATGAATACGCTGGTGACGCTTGGCACCGGCGCCGCATTTTTCTATTCAGCGGCAAGCACGATCGCGCCGGGTTTTTTCCTCGCGCACGGCATCGCTCCCGATGTTTATTTTGAAGCGGCGATTTTGATTGTCGGCCTGGTGCTGACTGGCAACATGCTGGAAAGCCGGGCCAAGGGGCAGACGGCGAGCGCGTTGCGCAGGCTGGTCCAGCTGCAACCGACGACCGCGACCGTAATCCGGGATGGCGTGGAACGCGATCTGCCTGTCGAATCGATTGCGGAGAGCGATCTCGTTCTGGTGCGTCCCGGGGAGCGCGTTCCTACTGACGGCAAAGTAATTTCAGGCAGAAGCAGTGTGGACGAGTCGATGCTTACCGGCGAGTCGTTGCCGGTTGAGAAGACGGCGCAGGACAGGGTAATGGGCGGAACGCTGAATCAGACCGGATCCTTTCAGTATCGGGCGAGCGGACTGGGAGCGGGAGGTACGCTGGCGCAGATTGTGCGGCTACTGCGTGATGCGCAAGGGTCGCGCGCTCCGATTCAGCGAATTGCCGATCGCATCAGCGCGATCTTTGTGCCTGCGGTGCTTGGCATTGCGGTGGTGACGTTCGGGGTGTGGAGAATCTTTGCGCCTGAGGCTGGCGTGATGCAGGCTTTCGCTGCTGCGGTTACGGTTCTGGTGATCGCCTGTCCATGCGCGATGGGTCTGGCTGTGCCGACCGCAGTAATGGTCGCTACGGGGCGCGGAGCCAGCTACGGTGTTTTGATCAAGGGCGGCGAGGCTTTACAGCGACTGGAGAAGATCGACACTGTCGTGCTCGACAAAACAGGCACGATTACGACAGGGCGCCCTGAGGTGACGGATGTTGTGCTTGCTCCGCATGAAAGGGGAGATGGCACGGCCAGGAACATTCAAGATGCGGAGAATTCGCTTGTCCGCATAGCCGCTGCGCTCGAACATGCGAGCGAACATCCTCTTGCCGAGGCGGTGGATCGCTATGCGCAGGAGCGAGGTTTGAAGCTTGTTGCAGCGGAGGAGTTTGAGTCGTTGACCGGGCTGGGCGTCACCGGAGTTGTTGAGGGTAATGTCGCGATGATCGGCAATCCGGCACTGATGGGAAAGTACAGCATTGCTACGGAGCCGTTACAAGCTGACGCAATGCGATTCTCCGAGGAAGGCAAGACGCCGTTGTGGGTTGCGATCGATGGAAGACTTGCCGGCCTTTTTGCGGTTGCGGACACGATCAAACCCAGCTCGATTCGAGCCGTTCGCCAGATGCACAATGAAGGGTTGCGTGTGGTGATGCTGACCGGGGACAACGAACGCACGGCCCGGGCAATTGCGCGCGAAGCCGGCGTGGATGAGGTGATTGCGGGCGTTCTTCCAACCGGAAAGGTGGAGGCTATCAAGCGCCTTCAGGAGGAAGATCGCGTCGTTGCCATGGTCGGGGATGGTATCAACGATGCTCCTGCCCTGGCGCAGGCAGACGTGGGGCTGACGATGGCCAGCGGCTCCGACATTGCGATGGAAGCTGGAGACGTGACGCTGATGCGCAGCGATCTGACCGGCGTGGCAGCGGCGATCGCACTTTCTCGCGGCACGATGCGAGTGATGCGGCAGAATCTGTTCTGGGCATTTCTCTATAACGTAATCGGAATTCCACTGGCAGCGGGCGCGCTTTATCCAGCGTTTGGTCTATTGCTCAGCCCGGTGATCGCCAGTGCGGCCATGGCGCTGAGCTCTTTCAGTGTCGTCATGAACAGCCTGCGTCTGCGTCGGTTGAAACTTGGATGAGGGGAGATATGGTGAGGAAGAAGGGCAATCGGAATATCGATGTCAGGAATAGCCTCGATGCGGATCTGCCTGAACGGAAGGCAGCCGGTGTCGATCCGGCAATCAAGGCTTCGAATCTGCGCCGGTTGCGCCGCATCGAAGGCCAGATTCGCGGCTTGCAGCGGATGGTTGAAGAGGATCGCTACTGCGTCGATATTTTGACGCAGGTGTCTTCGGCACAGGAGGCGCTCCGAGCGGTGGGCCGGGAACTGATGCGCAATCATCTCGCGCACTGCGCCACACATGCGATTCGTTCGGGTTCGGCGGAGGATAGACAGGCTATGTATGACGAGTTGCTGGGAATACTCTATAAGAATGCTCGATGAGGTAAGCGGCGGACTTTTTGCTCCTGGCGCCGCCGTTCAATCGATAGGCGAGTGCTATCTGATAGACTTATTCCTGTTGTTGCATGGGCATCCCTGAGTTTCATTTGGAATCGAAGGACGCAGGGATGAGCCAAGTCAGCAGCAGGTTGCAATTTGGGGACGTAGCTCAGTTGGTTAGAGCGCTGCCCTGTCACGGCAGAGGTCGCGGGTTCGAGCCCCGTCGTCCCCGCCATACACTTGAGAAAGACGAAGTTTATGGCTAGTGGCAAAATCAAGACTCACCTCCAGAAGGCGACGCCTTTTCCCATTTGCAGCTTTGACAGATGAACTTGATGGGGTTCATCGCGACGAGGTATACGAAAAATCGGTATGTCGATCCGCCGATAGCGCCGCCGGTAGAGACTATCAACATCGAACGCCAGAGATCAGACGTACCCGTCATCGAATCCCATGCAACTCCGTTTGCAGATCTGCGTCGCCGATCTTGTCGCCTTCACCCGGAGCGAGGAAGAGGTTGGTTTCGAGTCCGTGCTGGCGGGTGTAGAGATCGTAGTAGCGGCCTCCGAGCTGGTAGAGAATCTCGTGCGTGCCGCGCTCGATGATGTTGCCCTGTTCGACGACGAGGATCTGGTCGGCGCGGCGGATGGTTGAGAGACGGTGGGCGATCACGAAGGTGGTGCGTCCCCGCATAAGGTAGCTGAGGCCGTTCTGGATCATGGCCTCGGACTCGGAGTCGAGCGAGCTGGTGGCCTCGTCGAGGATGAGGATGCGTGGATCGGCGAGGATGGCGCGGGCGATGGAGATGCGCTGGCGCTGGCCTCCAGAGAGCTTGACGCCGCGCTCGCCGACGACGGTTTCATACTGCTCGGGAAAACGCTCTGCGAACTCGTCGACGCGGGCGATGCGGCAGGCCTCCATGAGCTGTTCGTTGGTAGCCTCGGGACGGCTGAACAGGATGTTCTCGCGGATCGTGCCGTCAAATAGGAAGGTCTCCTGGAGGACGACGCCGAGCTGCTGACGATAGCTGGAAAGGCGGATGGTGGAGAGATCGATGCCGTCAATCAGGACCTTGCCGCTGGTTGCGGTGTGGAAGGCGCAAATGAGTGAGATGATGGTGGATTTGCCGGAGCCTGAAGAGCCGACGAGAGCGGTGACGGTGCCGGGTTTCGACTCGAAACTGATGCCGTGGAGGACGGGCTTGTCCGTCTCGTAGGAGAAGGTGACATCGCGGAAGGCGACGTCGCCGCGAATGGTATCGAGGCTGTTCGTGCGAGCAGGTTCGGAGTCCTCTTCGTGCTCGGAGAGGATTTCGGTGGTGCGGTCGAGCCCGGCGAGCGCCTCAGTGAGCTGGGTCCCGATGGAGACGAGCTGGACGATGGGAGCGATCATGAATGCGAGGAACATCACATAGGTGACATAGCCGCCGGGGGTGAGGCGGTTGGCGTTGACCTGATGAGCGCCGAGATACATCACAAGCGTACCGACGATGCCAAGGACCGCCGTAGAGGCGAGCGACATGAGCGACTGTGCGGTGAGTGAGGAGATCACGTTCTGGAGCAGGCGGTTGGCGCCGGCGGCAAAGACCTTGGCTTCGCTCTGTTCGGCGTGATAGCCCTTGACGACGCGAACGCCACCGAGCGACTCGGTAAGGCGTCCGGTAACTTCGGCGTTGATCTTGGCACGCTCGCGGAAGATGGGGCGGATTGTCTTGAAGGCCTTCTGCAGGATGAGGCCGAAGAGGAGCAGGATGGCAAAGGTAACAATCGTCATCTGGACCGAAAGCTTGATGAGGTAGCCAAAAGCGAAGGCTGCGGTGAGGAGGCCTCCGAAAAAGTCGATGACGCCGGTCCCTATAAGGTTGCGTACGCCTTCCACGTCGGTCATGATGCGGGCGACGAGGGTGCCGGTACGGTTCTCGTCGTAGAAGGCGACGGGCAGGCGGCCGATGTGAGACTGGACCTGCATACGCAGTTCGGCGATGAGGCGCTGGCCGGCTTTCGAGAGGACTTGCGTGAGGGTGTAGGAGGTGATGCCCTGAATCAGCGTCGCAATGCCGACTATGCCCACGATCCAGGGCAGGAGGCGAAGCTGGTGGCCGTACATGACCTTGTCAATGAGGGTCTTTGTTGAGGCGGGAAGGACGAGGCCGCTGGCGCGATTGATGACCATCAGGAGGAAACTGCCGCCCAGGAGAGCCCGACGTGGCTTGACGAGCTTCCAGACCTCGGGCATCACCTTCTTCAGCTTCGGCTTGGGGCGTTTCGCGGTAAGGTCGGCTGTCACGGATTTGCCTGCGTTACGCGAGGGGCGGTCTGCGGCTTTCATGCCGCCGCCGAATCGAGATGGGCCGAAGTTTGAGGACATGGATACTCCGAGTTTACGCCGTAATGCGAGTTTTTCCGACGAAAGCGTAGGGAGCACACAGTCTGATCCCGCTGCGATTATCTGCGTTTGATGAAGTAGATAGGGTCGCCGACGCAATATCAGGCTGTTTCCTGCTGAGGGTTTATGCGAGGCGGCTGCGGCGCGCATTGATGAAGGAGCGAACGCAGAAGAGGACGTAGATCAAAGAGAACAGGCCCAGGGCAGACTTCGACTCTACTGCTGCTGGATAGGGGAAGTATGCACCATGGGCGAGGCGGAAGACGTCGACCATGGCGGGGATCATTCCGAGAAAGACCAGCAGAGCCACGGTGACGGAGATGTGCATCCAGAGCATGCGCTTCTTCGGGTTTTCGGTACCCGCCATGACGCCAAAGAGGATGAAAAGAACACCGATAGCGGCAGGGATGAGAGCAGTGGGGTGAGCGCTACCCGTGGCGACGAACCCGAAGACACCGAGAAGCATGAGCAGGACGCCGAAGCCGATCGTGAGTTTTGCCATGGAATGAATCCCTCTTTTGGACGCAATATCAGGATACTTGAACTGCACACCCCTCCCCCGACTTTCTTGCACAAAGTCTTCGAAACAAAGGTTATGAGGGAGGACTTTGAAGGAGTACGAGGAGGACAAGAGTTGCGACGGACTGAGCTTCTGCTTAAATCGGCCTTAGGCGGAGGTCAATTCTGTCAAGGGATGCCAGTCCGTTCGCAGCGGTCATCGTGAGGGAGCGAAATCGCGAAGCCGGGGCAAAGAAAACCGGCCTTGACGGCCGGTTCCCTGCATTCGGCGGCAGCGATTTTATCGCGGTCCATGAGTGCCGTTCATCAGGTGGTCCGTCGCGGCCTCGTAGCCGCGCCGAAATCCATCGCGATAGTCGGATTTGGCGCTGTCGGGCACATGAGGATGCCGATACTCATCGCGGTTGTTGACATCGGGCCGGCGATGATTGTCGTAATCTTTGCGCGCACCCTCGATACCATCGTGGAAACCCTGGCGCTGTATATCGCGAAACTCTTGTGGGGGGGTGTCCCAGGCACGATCATGGTCACGATCCTGACCATAGGCGGAACTCGTCGCAGTGAAGGGTTGGGCGATGGCATAACCAGATGTTGCAAGTGCCACAGCAAGTAGTGAAGCTGCAAGTCTATTTTGCATCATGGGAAATTACCTCCATACATCTCGGACACAAGAAGGTCTGATGATTGAACCAGGTCTATTGTTGTCCGGAGGCGGTCGACGAGGGCTAACCGGCGTTTTTTCTTATGGTCGCGAGCAGGTCTTCCGGCTTCCAGTCGTTGTCGGGATACCAGGCTACGATTTTGCCATCCTTGCCGATGAGCACGGTCGAGAGCGAATGGGTGAGCGATTTGTTATCGCCTGGAGTGACGCCGACATTGAAGAACTGGGTGACGGCGGGAAGATCTTTTTCTGCCGGAGCGGCGAAGTCCCAGTGCAGGAATTTTTCGTTGGTGTAGTTGCCGGTATAGGCGCCGCCGTAACTGCGCAAAACCTTCGGCGTATCGTAGGCGGGATCGAAGCTGACGGAGAGGAGATGAGTCTGCCTGTAAAGAGACGGGTCGGCGGCGAGGGCCTTATCGATGTCGGCGAAGTTGCGGCTCATGCGAGGACAGAAGTCGGCGAGCTGGCAGCGGGTGTAGATGAAGGTGAGAAGAACGAGCTTGCCTTTGAACTGATCGAGATGGATGGTGCGGCCGCTCTGGTTGAGGAGATGGAAGTCGGGAACCGGGTCGCCGGGAGTGGGGACATGATAGGTGACTGCGGGCTTGTAGTCGGGACGTGCCTGGGCGATGACGACGATGTGGTCGAGGCGGACGTTGGTGTAGCCGTCGCCGGTCTTGTCTGCGAGGACGGTTGCGGTGATGCGGTCGCCGGGGTGAAGTTCGCTGGCGACGCTGGGGTCCTTGAGCTTGTAGTCCATGGTCATGGCTTCCATGAAACCGGGAATGTCTTCGCCGTCGAGCGTGACGTGGGCGCCGTTCGCCGCTACGACCTTGCCGCGGAGGCTGAAGGTCTTTTGTGGAGTCGATGAGTTTGAGGAAGGTAGAGTACCTTGTCGGCATCCGATGAATAGAGCGATGAACACTAGAAGAAAAAAAGGCTTGCGCGGCACGAGTTGCTCCTGTGTCCATGATAATGGCTGGTACCGGAGTTTGCGGCGGGGGTGGAGTTGGTCGAACGAAGCAGGACAGCGGCGCCTTCGCTGGGGCTGATGCACTTCGGGTTGGTGCTGGCGGGACTGGGCACGGCGTTGCTGGGGCCGATTCTGCCAGAATTGGCGCGGCAATGGGAGATGGAGGACTCGCAGAGCGGTCTATTAATGATGGCGAAGTTCTGCGGAGCCTTTCTGGGTGGAGTGACGGTGTCGCGCAAGCTGCGGCGGAGCCTGCTGACGGGATTGCTGGCCGGAGCCGTCGGGTTTGGCGGATTTGCCGTCGCCCCCGATATGGGCGTGGGTTGCGTGGCTCTGTTTGCCGGTGGATTCGGATTGGGCCAGATTATTACTTCGGTGAATATTCTCGCGGGACGCAGATTTACCGAGCATCGCGGGTCGGCGCTGGCGATGTTGAATTTCTCGTTCAGCCTGGGAGCGATGCTGTCGGCGTTATTGTCTGCGTGGCTGCTGCCGCGGTTTGCATTGCGCGGATTGCTGGAGAGTTTCGCAGGTCTGTTTCTGCTGGGTGGGATTGGTTTGTCGATGCAGATGCGAGGGGATGTTTCGTCTCCGGAGGAGTTCCAGGAGCCACAGGAAGGCGCTGCGCAGATCGGGTTGAGCGGGCGCGTGTATCTCTACTTCGCGGGGCTATTGATTCTTTATGGCGGGCTGGAGACTTGTCTGAGCGGATGGCTGACGACGTTTGCGTTGCGGTACGGCGACAAGACGTTGGCAGTGAGCGAGTACACGACATTGCTACTTTGGATGTCGCTGACTGTGGGGCGGGCTGGGGCTTCGGCGGTGATGCTGCGGGCTGGAGAAAAGACGGTGCAGCGTTGGGGACTGGGGCTGTCGGCTGTCTTTACTGCGGGATTGGCGATGGCCCATTCGGCGGTGACGATTGCCGGGTTCACGATATTGCTCGGATTGAGCCTGGCGCCGTTCTTTCCGGCGACCTGGGCGCTGTTGATGGCGGAGCGGCCGACGGCGCGGCAGGCGGGGATTGTGCTGGCGGTTTCGGGGTTGGGAGCGGCGGCTCTGCCGTGGATGATGGGCGTGGTATCGACGCGGACCGGGTCGCTGCAGGTGGCGCTGGCACTGCCCTTCGCGGCTGCAGTCGGGTTACTTGGGATGAGCTGGTTCGCGCGGAAGTCTTCCGTCGCGGCTGGCTAATTTTTCCGGCAGGTGCGAGCGTATAAACAAGGTATGGGCATGGAGTTTTTGCCGGTCGGGATTGCTGAAGCGTTGGAGCGGGGCGCAACCGTAGTGACAGGCAATCAGCGGGCAGCGCGAACTGTGCGGCGGGACTGGGATCGGCGAAATCACGAGTTGGGGCTGGCGAGTTGGCCGCCGGCAGCGGCGATGGCGTGGGAGTCCTGGACGATTGCCTTGTGGCGTGGATTGGCGATCGAAGGCCATGCTGAGCAGATGCTGCTGAACCGCGCGCAGGAGCGCGCGGTGTGGAGGACAGTGCTGGAGGCGGACGAGGAGCTTGCCAGCCTGCGAGGAGTGGACTCGCTGGCGGAGATGGCGGCGGAGGCGTGGCGGCTGGCTTCGAGCTACGAAGGACGAGGACGGCTGCGCGGCGCGATGGGGAACATAGATACGCAGGCGTTTCAGCGATGGTCGCGCACCTTCGAACGAGTGTGCAGGTCGGAAGGATTTCTGGCACAGGCGCAACTGGAGGAAACGCTTCGCGGGGCGGCGGAGAACGGAACACTGAGGCTTCCGGAGGGCGGAGTGTTGCTGGTTGGATTCGACGCGATGACACCGGCGCAGGCGAGATTGGTGGAGGCGTTGCGATCGGCGGGAGTCAGCGTGGAGGAGCTGCAACCGGCTGTTGCCGTGGAACGGCGATTGCTGGTGGAGGCGGCGGATGAGCGCGAAGAGTTATTCGTCGCCGCGGGTTGGGCGCGGAAGTTCCTGGAGCAACGGCCGGAGGCGAGGATGGCGGTGATTGTGCCGGGGCTGGAGGCGCAACGCAGCGAGATCGATCGTGTGTTTCGCGAGGTGCTGGCTCCGGAGCTGGAAGATATTCAGGCAGGAAACGATACGGGACCGTACGAGTTTTCTCTGGGAATCGCGCTGGCGGAGACGCCCATGGTCGCAGTTGCTCTGGATTTGTTGCGCTGGGCTGGTGGAACGCTGACGTTGGAGCGCGTGAGTGGGTTGCTGCTCTCTCCATATTTCGCTGTGGCGGACGATGAGCGGGGAGCGCGGGCGGAGTTCGACGCCTTTGAACTGCGGAAGATGCGGATGCTGCGTCCGGAGATCTCTCTTGAGGCATTGATTGTTGCGGTGGAGAGGTCGAAGCGAAGAGGAAAGCTCTCGGGATTGCTGAGAGGATTGCGCGCAATGCAGGTGATCGCCACCCGTCTGCAGGGCATGAATGCCCGGACGAATGTGGAATGGGCGGAGGAGATGCGAAGGTTGCTCGAGGCTGCGGCTTGGGGCAGCGGTTCGGTCGAGACCAGCGTTGAGTTTCAGATGCGGCGCAAATGGGAGAGCACGCTCGACGAGCTCGCTACGCTCGATTTCGATGGAGTGCAGGTTGAATTCGAGCAGGCGCTGAATGGGTTGGAGAGGATCGCACGACAGACGACGTTCGCACCGGAGTCTCGGGGCGCGCCGGTGCAGGTGATGGGACCGCTCGAGGCCGCGGGCGGGACGTTCGATGCGGTTTGGTTTCTTCGCGGGGGCGAACTTAGCTGGCCGATGGAGACGTCGAGCAGTTCCCTGCTGCCATGGTCCATGCAGCGTGATCTCGGAATGCCAGGGACGGAGATTCGGCGGGACAGCGGATCCGCCCGGCAAATAACGCAGCGTATTGCGGATTGTGCGGGCATCGTGACGTTCAGCTACGCGAGAGAGTCTGCTGAGGGAAGACAGCGGCGTTCGCCCGCTTTGGCCGGGTTGGGATTGGACGAGGTTAGTCCTGGCGAGCTGGTCGATTCGCCAGCAGCTCAGGGTGTGGTGGAGTTGGAGGAGGTTGAGGATGTTGCGCGGGTTCAGCCGCTGCCGGATGGGCCGATACGGGGTGGGGCGGCGGTGCTGCAGTTGCAGGCTGCGTGCGGATTTCGCGCGTTTGCGGAATACCGTCTGCGGGCTAGTGAGCTCGAATCGATAGCGCCGGGAATGGATGCGCGGGAGAGCGGCACGGTGATCCACAATGTGCTGAAACTGTTCTGGGATGAGGTGCAGACGCAGGCCACATTGAAGTCGATGTCGATCGAGGAACGCGATGGGCTGCTGGAGTGGTGCATCGCGGAGGGATTGAAAAGAACGGAGGAGACGAGTGCAACCGCGTGGGACGCCGCCTACCTGCAGGTGCAACGCGACAGGCTGCGCAGACTTCTGAGCTGGTGGCTGGAGCTGGAATCGGCACGTGGGTTGCCGTTTGAAGTGAAATTGAGTGAAAAGGAGTTCAAGGATGTTCCAGTGGGCCCGCTGCTGCTGAGCGTGCGGATGGATCGCGTGGATGAGGTCGCGGACGGTGAGGTCCTGATTGACTACAAGACTGGAAGTGCGACACCGAATGACTGGCTCACAGACAGGCCGGACGCTCCACAGCTTCCTCTCTATGCGATTATGTCGGAGGCCAGCCAGCTGAAGGGAGTTGCCTTTGGGTTGGTGCGCGCGGGGGAGGCACGCGATTTGAAAGGATACGCCGCGGAGGAAGGCATCTTGCCGGGCAGGCCGAGCAAGCTGACGGAGGCGGCAACGCTTGAAGAGCAGGTCGAACGGTGGAGGCAGGTGCTGGTGAAGCTGGCGGAGGAATTTTCTTCCGGCGACGCGCGGGTGCAGCCGAAGCAGTATCCCGCGACATGCGAACACTGCGGGCAGAGACTGCTATGCCGTCTGGATGTGTCGTCGATCGAAGAAGAGGATGCTGCGGCTGCGGATGAGGCGAGCCGTGGCTGATCTTTTTATTGTTGCAGGAGACGGAGACTCTCGCTCCGAGGCAAAGGATCGTCGTCCGCCCGACTGGCAGGAACGAGAGCGTGCGCTCGATGTGCGGCGATCGTGGATCGTAGAGGCGCCGGCAGGATCGGGCAAGACGGGCCTGCTGATTCAGCGCTATCTCAAACTGCTGGCGGATGAGAGCGTGGAGCAGCCGGAGCAGGTACTGGCGATCACGTTCACGGTGAAGGCGACCAGCGAGATGCGGGAGCGGGTGATGGCGCAATTGGAGGGCGCAGCGCGCGGAGATTCGTTGAAGAGCGGCTCGGAGTTTGATCGCGAGACCCGAACGCTGGCAGAGGCGGTGTTGCAGCGGGATGCCTTGCTTGGCTGGAAATTACTGGACCATCCACGAAGATTGAGGATTCGCACGATCGATTCAGTGTGCGGAGAGATTGCGCGGTCGCTGCCGGTGCTTTCGGGAAGCGGGGGAAGGCAGAGGCCGGTGGAGGATCCGACGCCGATGTATCGCGAAGCCGCAAGGCAGACGTTGATGCAGCTCGGGGGAAACGATACCGAGCTCGACGCGGCGCTGCGTACGGTGCTGCTGCATCGCGATGGAAGCCTGGGGGAGTGCGAGCGGCTGTTGATGGAGATGCTGCCGCTGCGAAATCAGTGGGGCGAGCTGGTGCCGCTGCTGGGACAGGAGCTGGATGATGCGTATCTCGATGGCACCGTGCTGCCGCGCATCGAGCGGGCGCTCCAGGAAGCGATTGGCGATGGGCTAGCGCAGCTTTCGCGAAGTCTGCCGCCGGACATTAAGCGCGAGCTGGCCCTGCTTGCGGGAGAGATGGGACATGCCGAAGGGTATAGAGGCAATCCTTCCCCGATCGCATTGCTCGCTGGCATGCACGATGTACCGGAAGAGATTGCCGACCATCTCGAGCGCTGGCAGGCGCTGATCCACCTGGTGACGACGGATAAGGGCAATTGGCGGGTGGCATTTCAAAGCAACTATCTGAAATTCGATTTGGAAAAGCCTTACAGTGTTCGCTTGAAAGAGCTGGTTGGCGAGTTGCAGGAGCATCCCAGGGCGCTTGAGGCCATTCAGCAGGTGAAGTGTCTTCCGCCGGCGGATTATCCGGCAGAGCAATGGAAGGTGGCGAAGGCATTGTTTCGCGTATTGAGCCGGTCGCTGGCGGAGCTGCAACTGATCTTTGCACGCGACGAAGAGTGCGACTTTGCGGAGTTGGGTCTGCTGGCGAAGGCGGCGCTCGAACATGGCGGTATTCGCGACCTGTCCGAAGCGCTGGGGATAGAGCTGCGCCATCTGCTGGTGGATGAGATGCAGGACACATCGACAAGCCAGCATAAGTTGATCGAACTGTTGACGCAGGGTTGGGACGGGCATAGCCAGACGGTGTTTCTGGTGGGCGATCCAAAACAGTCGATCTATCTCTTCCGCCAGGCCCGGGTGGAGCGATTTATCCGCATGATGCAGACACGCAAGCTGAGCGATCTGCCGCTGGGCAGCCTGCAACTGACTGCGAACTTCCGTTCGCAACGCGAACTCGTGGATGCGTTCAATGAGGATTTCGCTCTGCTGTTTCCGCTGGAGATGAGCGCAGCCAATCCAGAGGAGGTCCCCTATGTAGAGGCCCAGGCGGTGCGGGACTCGTCTGGGAACGGAGCCTTAAAGAGTGGGGCGCAGAGCGTAGCATGGCATACCCGAGTGCTTGGTGCGGATGAGGATGGAAAGGGTGAAAAGCGAAGACAGGCGCGAGCCGAGGCGCAACAGGTCAGGTCCATTGTGGAGCAATGGAGAGCGCGGCCGCTGCCGGAGGGTCGCAGTGAGCCCTGGAAGATTGCAGTGCTGGTGCGAAGCCGCAATGTTCTGGGCGATATTGTGGCGGAGTTCAACGATGAGGCGAAGGGCGCAGTTCCCTTCCGTGCGGTGGACATCGAGCCTCTGGGTGAGCGGCAGGAGGTGCTCGACCTGTTTGCGTTGACGCGGGCGCTGCTGCATCCTGCGGACCGCACGGCATGGTTTGCCATGCTGCATGCGCCGTGGTGCGGCCTGGGAATAGCCGACCTGCATGTTCTCGCCGGCGCGGACGATCCCCAATGGGCCGAGCGGAGCGTCGAGGATGCGATTGCAGTGCGCGCCGACCTGTTGAGCGAGGAGAGTTGCGCCCGATTGATGCGTATTTGGCCGGTATTACACGCAGCGCGGATGCATAGGACGGGACAGACGACTTCGCAATGGGTGGAGCGGACGTGGCGCTCGCTGAGCGGAGATGCTTATTTGAAAGGTACCGAGAGGGCCAATGCGCGGCGCTATCTGCAACTGCTGGATGAGGTAGAGAAACAGGCGGGAACGATGGACCTCGGCCTCCTGAAGCGGCGACTCAAAAGGCTTTATGCGGAGACCGCAGCGCTTGCGGGCGCTGTGGATTTGATGACGATCCATGGAGCGAAGGGTTTGGAGTGGGACGTTGTGATGGTGCCCGGCCTGGAAAAGAAGGCGCAGGCCAACCGCGAAAAACTGCTGAACTGGAGCGAGATCGACTCGAGCGATGCCGAAGCCGCGCAGATTGTGCTGGCTCCGATTGCGGAACGCGGCGAGGGTTCGAAGGATTTGAACTCGTGGCTGAGACAGATCGTCAAGGCGCGGGAAGCGGCGGAGAGGAAACGCCTGTTTTATGTGGCGTGTACGCGGGCGCGCGAGGAGTTGCATCTTTTTGCGTCACCCAAGATGACGGCAAAGGGAGAGATTTGTCGAGAGTATGGCAGCCTGCTGGCAACAGCGTGGCCGGTCGCGGAGAGGCATTTTGCGGAGGCCGCTGCAGAGCCGCAGGGCACAGCGAAACTATTTGAAATGTCGTCGATACCAGAGGCCGAGGATAGCGCTGGAGATTTCGTCGGTGATATTGCGGCTACAGAAGAAGAAACTGCGCGGCCTGCGATCTTAAGACGTCTGCCCTTAGGCTTCGACACGAGAGCACGGTTTTCGCCGACGTTCAGACTCTCGTACGGCGAGACCGCGATGGAGCCTTCGCGTTTTGAACGGCCCGAAGGCTCCTTCGAGGCGCGGGTATTTGGAAATGCAGTGCATGCGTTTCTCGAATTGCTGGCGAAGCGGCTCGCGGATGGTGTTGGCCTCGAGGTGCTGTTGCGCGAGATTGCAGGATGGACACCGCGAATTGCGGCGATGCTGCGGGGAGATGGATTGGCTCCGAAGGCGGTGGATCGTTTGGCGGCACGAGTTAAAACAGGCCTCAGTACCACGTTGAAAGACGCCGAGGGACTGTGGGTGCTTGGGCCGCGGGAAGATGCGACGAGCGAGTTTGCGCTGACCTCGTGGGGCGAGAGACGAAGCAGCGTGCGCCTGGATCGAGTGTTTCGGGCGGGAGCGAAGCCGCTTGATGCGGGGAACGATTGCCTTTGGATCGTCGATTACAAGACGGCAACGCATGGGCGCGAGGGTGTGCAGCAGTTTCTGGCTGAGGAGCGCGTGAAGTATGGGCCGCAGATGGACGCTTACGCGCGGATGATGGTGGATCGCGTCGAAGCTGGGCGATTGCGGGTTGGGTTGTACTATCCGATGCTCGCGCGCCTGGTCTGGTGGGCGCCGGCGATGCCTGCGGTAAGCGCTACAGATTAGGCGCTGTGCTGTTGTGCCGGACGTCGGCGCCGCGAACCCAGAAGATGACGTCTTCGGCGATATTGGTGGCATGGTCCCCAACGCGTTCCAGATTGCGGGAGATGATCAGCGCGTTGAGCGACTGCGGAGTGAGATCAGGTTTTTCCCTGATAAGCGAGCTGAGCGCATAGAAGGCGGCGTCGTTCATCTCGTCGACCTGGTCATCGAGGAGCAGGACGGATTTGGCAAGGTCTGCATCGGCTTCGATAAAGGCCTGGAGCGCTTTCCGCACCATCGCAGAGGCAAGAGATGCGAGTTTGGGGATATCGACGGGCAGGTCGATGTTGGCGAAGGCTCCCATCTCGCGGACTCGGATGGCAATATTGACGGCCTGATCGCCAACCCGTTCGAGATCGGCGTTGATGCGGATGACAGACAAGATGAAGCGAAGATCGATGGCCATGGGCTGCTCCATGGCGAGAAGGTCGAGGGCCATCTGGTCGATCTCGCGCTCGAGACGATTGATGGATGGCTCGGCGCGGAAGACGAGTTCGCAGATGGAGAGATCGCGAGTGCGGTAGGCTTCGATGGAGCGCTGGATAGCTTGTTCGGCCATGCCAGCCATGATGAGCAGTTTTTCCTTCAAATCGTCGAGGCTTTGGTGAAATTTGACGCGCATCAGCCAAACCTCCCGGTAATGTAGTCTTCCGTCCGCTTGTCCTTCGGATTTGTGAAGATCTTGTGGGTGGAATCGAACTCGACCATCTTACCGTTGAGAAAGAAGCCGGTGTTTTCTGCCACGCGCGCCGCCTGCTGCATGTTGTGCGTCACAATGACGATAGTGTACTGGCTCTTGAGTTGGAAGATGAGGTCTTCGATCTTCGAGGTGGAGACCGGGTCGAGGGCCGAGGCGGGCTCGTCCATGAGAAGTACCTCGGGATCGACGGCGAGGGCGCGCGCGATGCACATGCGCTGCTGCTGGCCGCCGGAGAGCGAGGCTCCGGATTTTTTCTTCAGGTCGTCCTTGACCTCTTCCCAGAGCGCTGCCTGCTTCAGCGAGCGCTCGACCGTCTCATCGAGGACGCGTCGATTGCGGAAGCCGTTGAGCTTAAGGCCGCTGACGACGTTGTCGTAGATTGACATCGTGGGGAAAGGATTAGGCCGTTGAAAGACCATGCCGACGCGGCGGCGGATTTCGACCGGCGAGGCATCCTTGTAGATGTCGAGATCGCCGATCTTGACCACGCCGGTGGCGCGGGCAATGGGATTGGTCTCGTGCATGCGATTGAGGCACCGGACGAAGGTGGATTTGCCGCAGCCTGACGGGCCGATGAGCGCCGTGGCATGGTTGGCGGGGATGTGCAGGTTGATGTCCTGCAGGGTATGCGTCGAGCCGTACCACGCATTCAAATCCTCAACTAGAATGCCGACTCCCACTAGCTTCCTCCCCTGAGTACGCCGCGGTTGGCAAAGATACGGACGAGCGTGACTGACACCATGATCATAACGATAAGAACGAGCGAACCGGCCCATGCGAGACGATGCCACTCATCGTAAGGCGAGATGGCGTAGACGTAAATCTGCAAGGGCAGGGCGGCGATAGGCTCGTTGAGCTTGAAACTCCAGAACTGATTGCCGAAGGCGGTGAAGAGCAGCGGCGCGGTCTCTCCGGCAACCCTGGCGAAGGCCAGCATGCAGCCGGTGATGATGCCGGGCGAGGCTGTTCGCAGGCTGACCGAGACGGCGGTGCGCCATTTGGGAACGCCGAGGCCGAGCGCCGCTTCGCGGATGGCGTGGGGAACGGTGGCGAGCATCTCTTCCGTAGTCCGGGTAATGGTGGGGACCATCATGATGGCGAGCGCCACGCCGCCGGCAAGCGCGGAAAAGTGCTTCTGCTGCGCCACGATGAGCGAGTAGATGGAGATGCCCATCACGATCGAAGGGACGCCATTCAGCACATCGGCGGTAAAGCGGATGGCTGTGGCGAGGGCCCTGCCGCGGCCGAATTCTGCAAGGTAAACTCCTGCTGCGATTCCAATGGGAATGCCCATCAGACTAGCCAGTAGAAGAATGATTCCAGAGCCGACGATGGAGTTAGCCATGCCCCCGCCTTCTTCGCCGACAGGAGCAGGAAGGTGAGTGAAGAAGGCCAGATTCAACGAACTCGCGCCCTTGTAGACCAGATAAAAAAGGATCGCGATCAGGGGAAGGATCACCAGCGCCGTTGCGAGAATGGAGAGGCCGGCGATGAAGTAGTTGGTCGCCGTGCGGCGGGCATTATTGATGCGCATGGACCTGGTTTGAAAGTCCATGGGACGGGGTTGATTGTTGACGGGCTGATTGTTGAGAGGTTGAGTAGCCATGTCAGTGCGCCCGTGCCGGAGCGTTGCGTGTGACCGCCCAGACCATAAGGCGGGCGATGGCATTGACGACGATGGTGACGAGGAACAGCGCGAGGCCAATCTCGATGAGCGCGCTGAGATAGATGTCGCTGGTGGCTTCGGAGAACTCTCCGGCAATGACGCTGGCGAGCGTGTTGGCGGGAGCGAAGAGAGACTTGGCGATGCTGGGATGGTTGCCGATGACCATAGTGACGGCCATCGTTTCACCCAGCGCGCGGCCAAGTCCGAGCATGATGGCGCCGACGATGCCGATGCGTGAATTGCGTAGAACGCCGATGCGGATCATCTCCCAGCGTGTGGCGCCGAGGGCGAGCACAGCTTCGCGCTGGCTGTTGGGTACAGCGGTCATGATGTCGCGAGTGAGCGAAGAGATGATGGGCAGAATCATGATCGCGAGGATCATACTGGCCGTTAGCAGGCCTACGCCAAAGTTCGCGCCGCCGAATAAGCCCGTCCAGCCCAGAGTCTTGACGAGAAATGGGCCGAGGATGTCGCGCATGATTGGGACGAGAACGAAGACCGCCCAGAGGCCATAGACGACGCTGGGAATGGCAGCGAGCAACTCCGTGAGGAACGAGATGGGGGCACGCAATGGCCGGGGGCAGAGCTCAGTAAGGAAGACGGCCACGCCCAAAGCCAGAGGGACAGCCATGCATAGAGCAAGCAGCGAGGAGGCGAGTGTGCCGTAGATGAAAGGCAGCGCGCCAAAATCGCCAGAGACCGGATCCCAGGCCTGGCGGGTGAAAAACTTCCAGCCGAACTGCATCAGACTGGGCCGCGAGTGAAAAACCAGAATGCCAAGGATGAAGAGAACAATGGCAAAGATAGAGAGTCCGCACAGGAGCATGACTGTGGCGAGGCTGTTATCGGCCAGACGACCGCTTCCACGTTTGCTGAGATAGTCGCGGATGACCGATGGAGCGGTGTCGGACGGAGGCGTCGCCGGCTCCAGGGCAAAAACCGCAGGCGGATTGGGCAGGATAGGCGACACCGGCCTGGATTCTCGTTCGTCAGTCATACGCGTGGAGGACACAGTCCTGATTCCTGTCGAGCTGCTTCTTGGGGTCGATTGTATCGGGCTAAACAATAATAAGGTGGTGGGAAAGGTGCCGCACGAATTCGAAATTGCGAATTCGTGCGGCAGACACGCTATTTGATGTTTGCGATGCTCTTGCGAACCATCTCCTGCACCGGCTTCGGCAACGGAGCGTAGGTTAGAGCTGCGGCTTCGCCCTCTCCATGGTCGAGCATCCAGCCGACGAAATCTGCAAGCGCTTTTGCCTTGGCAGGATCCGTCGAGTGGGTCGGAATCAGAAGCCAGGTAAAGCTGGAGATCGGGTAGGAGTCTGCCCCTGGGGCATTGGTGATGGACACGCGGTAGTCGGCTGGCATCGTTTTGGCGGCGGCAGCGGCGGCGGCAGTAACTCCCTCAGTGCTTGCCTTCACATATTTGCCGGATGCGTTCTTGACTGAACCGTAGGACATCTTGTTCTGCACCGCATAGATGAGCTCGACATAGCCAAAAGAATAAGGCGACTGGCGAACCATGCCGGCAACGCCCTCATTTCCCTTCTGACCGATGCCGGTGGGCCAGTTGATCGCGGTTCCCTTACCCGGTCCGGACTGCCAACCGGAAGAGACCTTCGAGAGGTAATCGGAAAATATATAGGTGGTTCCGCTTCCGTCCGAACGATAAACGGGAAGGATTGCCTTGTCCGGCAGACTGATGCCGGGGTTGTCCTTCGTGATGCGAGCGTCATTCCACTTGGTAATTTTGCCGAGATAGATGTCCGCGATGACGTCTCCGGAGAAGTTGAGTTCCTTGTTAACCCCGGGGAGGTTGTACACCGGCACCACCGCCCCGAGGACGGTGGGAATGTGCATCACCTTGACCTTGGCCTGGCTTAACTGTTGATCGGTCATGGGACCATCGCTGGCGCCGAAGTCGATCGTGCCCTCAGTGACCTGCCGGATGCCGCCGCCGGAGCCGATGGACTGGTAGTTGATCTTGACGCTTGGGTTCAGATGGCTGTATTCGCTGAACCATTTGGAATAGATGGGGTAGGGGAAGGTCGCTCCCGCTCCATTGATGTTCTGTGCGCTGGCTCCAACGGTTGCGAGCGCCAGGACACCTGCTGCGATCAGTTTCAAATTCACGCTTTTCTCCCTCGGACAATGCATCGATATGAGCAATCGGTCAATACATCACTGCATCGAGTGTGAGGCGCGATTGTTACGGGAAGGTTACATGGGGGTGAAAACGGCGTTATTCCGCAGGCGACAAGGCTCTTGGAAGCGTGAAGATGAAATTGCTGCCGGCGTTCAACTCACTTTCGGCGCGAATGTTGCCTCCGTGGGACAGCACAGTGTGGTGTGCAATGGCGAGACCCAGGCCAGTGCCGCCGGATTCCCGAGAGCGCGCCTTATCAACCCGGTAGAAGCGTTCGAAGATGCGGCTGAGATGTTCGGAGGCGATGCCCTGGCCGAAGTCGCGGACGCTGAACTCGACTGCACCCGGGCCTGAGGAGTCGACAGGTTCGGAGACCTCGCGGGCGCTGACCAGAATTCTACTGCAGGTCTCATTGCGCGCCTGGCCGTATTTAATACCGTTTTCGATCAGGTTGCTCAAGACCTGAAGTATGGCGTCGGCGTCGGCAATCACCTCGGCAGAGGTAATCTCGCCGATCTCGAGGATCGCCTCGGTATCCTGAACCAGGCCGCTCATCGCCTGAACGGCATCGCGCACGAGCACGTCGGCGGGAATCGGTCCCGGGTGCAGTTCCTGTTCGGAGGATTCGACCCGCGCCATAACCAGGAGGTCTTCGGTAAGGCGGCTCATGCGAGTAGCGTTTTTGAGAATGGTCGACAGGAAATCGCGGGCCTGGGGGCTGAGCGAGTCTTCGTGGTCGAGCAGGGTCTCGACATAGCCGGAGATGGACGTGAGTGGAGTGCGAAGCTCGTGCGAGACATTCGCGACAAAATCGCGCTGTGTGCGCTCAACCTGCTCGATGCGGGTGATGTCGTGCAGGACGGCGACCGCGCCGCCGCCGGGCATAGGCGAGACGGCAATCTCAAAGATGCGGCCGGGCACCAGCGAGGTGGAGCGGCCTTCGCTGACGATACGCTGCTCGAGCGTGATGCGGACGCGCTCAAGAACGCTGGGGTCGCGGATGGTCTGGACCAGAGAATGTCCGACTCGTACGACGCTGCCGAACGAAGTATCCGGAAGCAGGCGCTGCATGCGCGGATTGCTCCATTGAATGCGTCCCGCCGAATCGACCGCGATGACGGCATTCTGCATGCTGTCGATCATGGCTTCGAGCTCGCGGCGGCTCTCGGCGGCATCGTTCAAAGCGTGCTCGACATGATCGGAGGCCAGCGAAATGGCACGGGCGAGGCCATCGAAGTCGCTATAGGAGGGATCGATGATGCCGACGTGGCGCTCGGGAATCACCGCCGTCGAGGCCTGAAGGCGCGCAATATTCTGCCGCACGGAACGCGCCAGTAAATAAGCATTGATGGCCGCCCAGACGACCACAATCACGACGTCGAGCACCCACCCGCGCGGATTGAACCACAACCGCATCGCCACCACGAAGGCAAGGGCGATGGTTATGCGGATGAAGAACGAAAAAAAGAGACCACGCGTCACGAGCTGCCTCTGGGTTGCAAGTTGCCGGTTCTCAGTTGTCGGTCTGCAGCTTCATCTCCGCGGAAATCGCCTTGCGCCGGCAATTGCAACCTGCAACTGTCCTTCTCAGGCGGGAACGGCCTTCGGGATTTCAAAGCGATAGCCGGCGCCTCTCATGGTTTTAAGATAACGCGGCGTTTCGGCATCATTCTCGATCTTTTCGCGAATTCGGCGGACATAGACATCAACCGATCGAGGAGTAACGAAACGCGCATCGCCCCAGACCGCGTCGAGCAGGTGGTCGCGGCTGAAAACCCTCCCGGGATGGCGGGCAAGGTAGTCGAGCAGGCGGAACTCGGTTGCGGTGGTCGTCACCAGTTCCCCAGCCACCCGAAGCTGCATGGCGCCGGCATCGATTTCGACGTTTTCGAACTTCAGGATGGAAGGCGAAGTCGGCCGTTCGAAGCGGCGCAGAACCGCCTTGACGCGGGCTACCAGTTCGCGTGTGGCGAAAGGTTTGGTGATGTAGTCGTCGGCGCCCAGTTCGAGGCCGTGAACCCGATCGTTCTCCGCTGCCCGCGCGGTAAGGAAAATGATCGGAACGATACTGAGCGAAGGATTCTGGCGCAGTCTGCGGCACAGGTCCAGACCATCGCCGCCGGGCACCATGATGTCCAAAAGAAAGAGGGCGGGGGGCTGGCGTTCAGCATCGCTAAGTATTTGATTGATTGCAATATACGGGCGAATAGTAAAACCGGCGCTTTCAAGATGATATTGCACCAGCCGGGAGATGTCCGCATCATCTTCCAACACAAAGATGGTTTGACTCACTTCGTAGACCTCAGGCGAATCAGCAACATGATTAACACAAGGTTAGCGCACAGCGGCTCGGAGATTGCGAACGTACGATGAATCCTGCGAAGGAATTCGGAAATTGAATACCCCTCGTATACTCTTAAATAATGTACGCAACCTGAGCGTAATCGGACTCTATGAAAGCAGCCTCCAATTTAGTGCTGTGCGTGGACGACGAGTTGGTCGGGCTTCGGATTCGAAAGATTCTGCTGGAGCGCGCGGGATATCGGGTGCTGACGGCGCCCGATGGACCGTCCGGACTTGCGATCTTCTCTGCCGAGCCGGTAGAGGCGGTTATCCTCGACTACTCCATGCCGGGAATGCACGGCGGCGAAGTCGCGGTCAGAATGCGCCTGGCCAAGCCGCAGGTTCCAATTCTTCTTCTCTCCGCTTATATGGGTCTGTCCTCCGAAGTGACCTCCCTCGTCGATATGTATATGACCAAGGGGGAAGGCGCGCCGGTTCTTCTGGAAAAGCTAAACAGCTTGCTGCGCCCGGTGAGTACATCGTAGAAGCTGGTAAGAGACGAGAGGGCTGTGAATCTAAGTCAGTTCAACAACATTCTGCGGCAGGTCTTTCTTCTGCCTGTGGTGGCCCTGCTGGTAGTGGCCGGCGCGCTCTACGTTCAGATTCGCAATGCCAATTTGACGGTGAACCTGATCCAGGATGCCGATGCCCGGATCTCTCAGGCGGCTCTCGTTTCGAAGCTGATCGCCGATGAAGAGTCCGGCCTGCGCGGGTACGAGACCACAGGCGATCCGCAGTTTCTGGAACCATTCTCCGAGGCCGAAGCGCACATTCAGGAGGAGATTAAAAACCTGGGCGACCTGGCCCGGGACGACCAAGACCAGAAACACGACATCACCGATCTGCGCGAAGAGCATGAGACATGGCGGGACGGCTTCGCGATTCCTGTCATCGGCCAGGTCCGCGGAGGGGGCAAGGCCAATGACGTCGCCCTGAATCTTCATGGCAAAGTGCTGATGGACGACGTTCGTCACGACCTCGACGACCTCATCCACAAGGCCGAAGACAACAAGGCGAGACGCATCGCTCGGTGGCACCGCCAGGTCCACACCATGCTGTTGGCGCTGCTGTTTCTGGCGCTCGGTATGGGCGTGCTGATCGGTCTATTCACCCGCAACCGCCTGCACTCCGTCTCAGCCGCATATCAGGCGACGCTGGAGATACTGGGACGGCGCGCCGAGGAGCTCTTTCAATCGGAGCAGCAGCTTCGCACCACCCTCGATTCCATCGGCGACGGCGTGATCACCTGCGACGCCAAGGGACGAGTGCAGATGATGAACCCCATTGCCAGGGAGCTGACTGGATGGAGCCTCGCCGAGGCGCGCGGAGAATTGCTCGAAAAGGTCTTTCCTATCGTCAATGAAACCACCCGTGAAACCGTGGAAACTCCCGTAGCCAAGGTCAAACGACTGAACCGGATCGTCGGCATGGCGAACCACACCGTGCTTATCCGCAAAGATGGAACAGAACTGAAGATTGCCGACAGCGGCGCTCCCATCCGCGACAAACGAGGCGAAACGACAGGCATCGTTCTGGTGTTTCGCGACATTACGATGGAGCGAAAGACCCAGGACGCCTTGATCGCGAATGAAAAACTTGCTGTCGCAGGGCGGCTGGCGGCGACGATCGCGCATGAGATTCACAACCCGCTCGATTCGGTCTCGAACCTGCTCTATCTCATGCGTAATGGCGCATCTTCGGAGGAGTCGAATCAGTTTATGGACATGGCCGAGCAGGAGCTTACGCGGGTAACCCAGATCAGCCGCGCCATGCTTGGGCTCTATCGCGAGTCCAAAGCGCCTGTCGTCGTGGAGCTCAAGGAGATGCTGCAGGAGATTCTTCTGCTGCTGGAAAGGCGTCTGTCCGATCTCGGCGTCACGGTTCAGACCGATATGCTGAAGCCTGTCTCCGTGGCCGCCTTTCCTGCGGAGCTGCGGCAGGTCTTCAATAACCTCATTACCAACGCGGCAGAGGCTGCCGGACCCGGCGGTGAGGTGAAGATAAGCATCGTGCCTCAAGCTGCTGGTCTGGATGGAGCCGGACAGAGGACGCAGAAGGGCGCAAAGATAACCATTGCCGACAACGGCCCGGGCGTCCCGGAGGACGTTCGCCCTCATCTATTCCAGCCATTCTTCACCACTAAAGGCGAGCACGGAACCGGACTGGGTCTCTGGGTCAGCCGCGGCATCATCAACAAGCACGGCGGCACAATCGCGCTCGAAAGCGATACCAGTCAGGCGTCGCACGGCACAGTCGTCAGCGTCTTTCTCGAGACTAACCCAATAATTAACGCCGGCGGCGGCTAGGTAATCGACAACCTGAGTTCTTCGGACACGATCGCAGCGGCCTTCTCACACGCGCTGCGGTCAACATCATAGTGCGTGACGAACCGAATCGCATGCGGACCGATGGCGCTGACCAGCACGCCCTTCCGCTTCAACCCAGCGGTAAAGCCGGCCGCATCGCCTCCGCCGCTCTGGCGTTTGTCCCGCAGTTTGAAGATGACGATATTGGTCTGCACGGCTTCAAGATCGATCTCCGCCGCATCAGGATGTGCAGCAACGGCATCGGCCAGGAGACGTGCATTCGCATGGTCCTCATGCAGACGTTTCGGCATCTCGTGCAGTGCAATAAGACCTGCAGCCGCAAGAACCCCCGCCTGCCGCATTCCCCCTCCCAGCGCCTTGCGATAAACCCGCGCATGATCGATTGCCTTTCTGCTTCCGACGAGCATGGAACCGACAGGCGCACCCAGCCCTTTGGAGAGACAGAACATTACCGTATCGAAGCCGCTCGTCAGCTTCGCCACGCCTATGCCGAACGCGGCAGCCGCATTGAAAATTCGCGCTCCGTCAAGATGCACAGGCAGTCCTGCCTCTTTGGCTCCTGCCCAGACTCCTTCGAGCACCGGCAACGGAGTTACCGTTCCACCAGCCATGTTGTGCGTGTTTTCCAGGCAGACCAGGCCGGTCTGGGCACGGTAATGAATCTTCGCGCCGATCGCCGGCTTGATGTGGTCCCACGTCAGGACGCCGCGCGACGCGGCAACCGTCCGCGCCAGGCAACCGGAGAATGCCGCCATCATCGCCATCTCCCAATCCAGCACGTGGGACCGAGCCTCGCAGATGACCTCCTGTCCATGCTGCGTGTGCAACCGAATTGCAATCTGGTTCCCCATCGTTCCCGTGGGAACGAAGATGGACGCCTCGCGCCCAAACACCTCGGCGGCCTCTTTTTCCAGACGGTTGATCGTCGGGTCTTCTCCATAAACATCGTCGCCGACCTCCGCGGAGGCCATCGCCTCGCGCATGGCTGGAGTTGGACGGGTGACGGTGTCGCTGCGCAGATCGATCATGATGTTGGTTCTCTCCTGTTTCGTATCTGTGGTTTATTTTCTATGCCGCCGCGGGGATCAACAAGCGGCTGAAGACTTCGTTCGAGGCAAGCCGTCCCTGCGAGGTCAAACGTATGCTGCCGGAGTTCATCTCCAGCAATCCGGCATCTAGAACCTCAAGCAGCGCGGGCAGCGCATCGTTCACGATCGCGTTGCCGAATCGATCCCGCAAACGGTCAAGATCGACGCCCTCGTTCAGACGCAACCCAAGGAAGAGCGATTCCTCAAAGGCTTGGTTGCGACCAATAATGGCGACCTCGGTTGCAAATGCGTTTGGCGATGATTCGAGAAGACGAAATGGTGTGCCCGCGGCCACATTGCCCAGGTAGTCGTCCAGATCGCTGGTATTGGCGAATCGCACGGCGTCCGTCTCTGTGGGCAGCATCGAATGAGCATCAAGGCCGAAGCCCGCGTACGGCTCACGCTTCCAGTATTTGATATTGTGGCGCGAGCGATGACCAGACAGCGCAAAGTTCGAGATTTCGTATTGAGATACACCTGCTGCATCGAACGCAGTGCACGACTGCAGATACCACTCCGCGGTCTCGTCCTCATTGGGCACAGCAGAGGCGCTGTAGCGGCTTCCCTTCTCCAGCATCTCGCGGCCCAAACGCGATTCGTCATCCACTTCGAGCAGATAGACGCTAAGGTGCGGCACCCCGCTGGCAATAGCCTGCTCCATGGAATAACGCCAGCTCTGCGCAGTCTGATGAGGGAGCCCAGCGATTAGGTCGATGTTGATCTCGTCGATTCCCGCCGCCCGCACACGGGCAAACTCCGCCTCGCATTCCTGCCGGGTATGCAGCCGCCCAACTGCAGCCGTCTCCCGATCCACGAACGACTGCACGCCGAAACTGATGCGGTTCATCCCCTGCCCCAGCAACTCGTTTAACGTCTCATCCGCGAGCTGTCCCGGCGCACACTCCAGCGTAATCTCCGCATCTCCGGCAACATCAAACTCGCTCCGCAGATGCCGGAATATCTGACGAAACTGTTGCGCCGAGAGCAGGCTCGGGGTTCCCCCGCCAAAGTAAATGGTATCCGCGAGCCTGGGCAGCGACGCACCGATCTTCTCCGCTCTCGATCTCGCCGCGTCGATTTCGCCGCAGACCCGGTCGATATACGGCTGCATCCGCTCCTCCCCAAACACTCCCGAAGCAAAGTTGCAGAAAGTACACTTTGCCTTGCAAAATGGAACCGAGATGTAAATGCCGGCAGTTGCAGCCATTCCAGGTGGATCCTCACTTCAATTGTTTCATGAAGATACTCTTCCCGAACGGCAAGCTGCAGCACATTCCGCAGTCCAATACCTGGAGGTACATCGTGATCGATCCTCGCCGCTTTCGCTCAATCGCCATTCATGGATTCTTCCTTAGCCTGCTGATATCTGTGACCGCAGCGGCCGACGCGCAGACTGGAGTGAAACCGGAACGGTCTCCAGTGCTGGTGGAGCTCTTCACCTCCGAGGGCTGTTCAAGCTGCCCTCCAGCCGACGCTTTTCTCGGCAAACTTGAACATCTTCAACCGGTCAACGGCGCCAAGATCATCATTTTGGGCGAGCATGTCGACTACTGGGACAAGGACGGCTGGCGCGACCGCTTCTCCTCTCCCGACTACACTCAGCGCCAGAACGAATATGCCACCAAGCTGCACGTAAGCGATAGCTACACTCCACAGATGATCGTCGACGGCAGCGACCAGTTCCTGGGCAGCGACTCCGAGCATGCCCTCAAATCCATTACAACCGCAGCGCAGACGCCGAAGGTCGGCTTGACCATAACCAACATTACCGTCGACGGCCGTCACGTCTCCGCCGAAGTCTCCGCTCCCCCGTTTCCGTTCAAAGGAGATCTTTACGCTGCACTGGTCGATCCTGTCGACATGACCGACGTGAAGAAAGGGGAGAATGGCGGCAAACACCTGGAGCATGCGGGCGTCGTTCGAACCATGCAACGCATTGGCAGCCTCAAGGACCTGGCTGCGGGACCTCGTAAATTCAACCTGAACGCTCCCTCCGACGCGGTTCCCGGCAGCATGCGCGTCGTCGTCTTCGCCCAGCGCAGCGATATGGGTCCAATTGTAGGGGCCGCATCTACCCCTGTAACCCCTTAGCACCTTGGCATTCGGAATCCAACGCCTGCCATAAACATCTAAAATGGATTGGCGCATGGTAGACGACCGAAAACCGAAAGATCCGAAGCAGGAGCCCGCGAAAAAAATCGCGCAGGACGATGATGTCGTCGGCAAGGTCTACGACCGGCACCTGATGCGTCGTCTGATGACGTATCTTCGCCCATACAAAATCCAGGTGATCCTCGCGGCATTCTCCATCATCTTCAAGGCCGGCAGCGATGTCATGGGGCCGTTTCTTGTCAGTATCGCCGTCGACGTTTATATGTCGGGCAAGCCTCCGGCACATCTCTCATGGTTGCCCCGTCATCTCAGCAGACAACCCATGACCGGCATTACGCAGATCGGCCTTCTCTACCTTGGCGCGCTGCTCGTCACCTACCTGCTGGAGTTCCTCCAGACCTACACCATGCAGTGGACCGGGCAGAAGATCATGTTCGACTTGCGCAGCCAGATCTTCCGCCACCTGCAACGCATGTCGCCGGCCTTCTTCGACCACAACCCCGTTGGCAGGCTGGTCACGCGTGTCACCTCCGACGTCGATGCCCTCAACGAGATGTTCACCTCGGGCGTGCTCGCCATCTTCGAGGACGTCTTTGTCCTCGCCTTCATCGTCATCATCATGCTGCGGATGAGCTGGCCCCTGGCATTGCTCGCCATCTCGGTCATCCCGATCATTCTCTACGTCACGCGAATCTTCCGCCGCCATGTCCGCGACAGTTACCGCCGCCAGCGCCACGCCACCGCCCGCATCAACTCCTTCACGCAGGAGTACGTCTCCGGCATGTCCGTCGTGCAGCTCTTCAACCGCGAGCGCCGCGCCTTCAACGACTACTCCGCCGTCAACGCTGAAAATAAACTCGCCTGGACCGACGCTATCTTCGCCTACGCGCTCTATTACCCCATCGTCGAATTCCTCAGTTCCGCCGCCATTGCGCTGGTCATCTGGTTTGGCGGCGAAGCCGTTCTCCGCAACGCCGGCTATGCCAATGGTCTTCGCCACTCGATCTTCGCTTCGGTCACACTTGGTATTCTGATCGCCTTCATCCAATACGCGCAGCGCTTTTTCCGCCCCATCCAGGACCTCAGCGACAAATACAACATCCTGCAGGCTGCGATGGCGGCCAGCGAACGCGTCTTCAAACTCCTCGACACCGAACCGACCATCGTCTCTCCCGCCCATCCCATCGCAGGCGACAAATCCGGACGCGTCGAGTTCCGCAACGTCTGGTTTACCTATCAAAAACTAGACGAAGCACAACTCAAGCGCATTGCCACGGCAACCGACGAAGACCTTCGCACCTTCGCTGACATCGAATGGATCCTCAATGGCGTCAGCTTCGTCGTCGAACCCGACGAAACGGCAGCCATCGTCGGCCACACCGGCGCCGGAAAGACCACCATCACCAGCCTGATGATGCGCTTTTACGACATTCAGCGCGGCAGCATTTTGGTCGATGGCGCCGACGTACGCGAACAGGATGTGACAAAGCTTCGCCAGCGCTTCGGCGTCGTCCTGCAAGATCCCTTTCTCTTCACTGGCACCATCGCCGACAACGTTCGCCTCGGATCGACATGGATCACCAACGAACGTCTCGAACGCGCCTGCGACGAAGTCAACGTCGGCGACTTCATCCGCACCCTGCCGCTTAAATTCGCCGAGCCCGTACTAGAACGCGGCGCGACCCTCTCCACCGGCCAGAAGCAGCTCATCAGCTTTGCTCGAGCGCTCGCCCACGACCCTGGCATCCTCATCCTCGACGAAGCCACCTCTTCCGTCGACACTGACACCGAGCTCCGCGTCCGCCTCGCACTCTCCCGCATGATCACCGGACGCACCTCCATCCTCATTGCGCACCGGCTCTCCACCATCCAGCGCGCCGACACCATCCTCGTCATGCACAAGGGCCAGCTTCGCGAACGCGGCACCCACCAGGAGCTGCTCACCCAGCGCGGCCTCTATTGGAAGCTCTACCAGCTGCAATATCGCGATCAGGAGATTGGCACAGGTAGCGATTCGACATCACCGCTTGAGCCACTCAGCGTCGACTGACTGCCGCCGAAGACTGTCGCGCCTGCCTCCACTCGACAAACAGGTACTTTTTATCCTTATCTTGTGCGCGATTCAACGACGGCGCTACGTTTACTAATCCGTGAATCTGATCAGCGAAATCTGACGAAACCCTCAAGGAATGCGAAATTTAAACCAGGATTGGAGCTAACGTTCGATTTCTTGCCGTCGCACGAAAAGAACACTGCATCTGAACATACACATGGAATATTCGAAGACAAGCCTTCAAAAAGTCGATGCCCCTGTGGCGCTCTTGCTGATCGATGTGATCAATCACTTCGAGTTTCCTGACGGCGTCCGTACCTTGCGCCAGGCTTACAAAATAGCGCCGGCCATTGCTCGCCTGAAAAGGCGTGCGCGCAGGGCCGGCATTCCCGTGATATACGTCAATGACAATTTCGGAGATTGGCGAGCGGAGCGCTCGGTTCTTCTGGCATATTGCCTTCGATCGGAGGCGGCATCCGCAAAATTCGTAAGCCAGCTTGGGCCTGACGAAGAAGATTACTTCGTGTTGAAGCCCATGCACTCCGCCTTTTATCAAACGCCCCTGGAAGTGCTGCTGCGGCATCTTGGTACCCACACAATCATTCTCGCCGGTCTGGCAACAAACAGTTGCATAACCTGCACAGCTCATGATGCGAACATGCGCGACCTGCAGGTATTTGTGCCGTCCGATTGTTCGGCGGCGCGAACTATAGAAGAGCATCGCAAGGCAATTCGGCATCTTCAAACCATGGCAAACGCGACAACGACCCGTTCACAGGATCTCAACCTGAGCGCGATCAAGAGAAAATCGCGTTGTGATGCGACCTAAAGCGGCGTCCTGCCGCCGGTGGCAGAGAAGATCTCGCCCGAGACATAGCTTGCATCCGCGGAAGCAAGAAAAACGAAGACCTTCGCCATCTCGATTGGCTGGGCGGGCCGGCCAAAAAGCGAATTTTGACCGAAGGTTTTCACCTTTTCCTGTGGCATGGTGGATGGGATCAGAGGCGTCCATACTGGCCCTGGTGCAACTGCATTCACCCGTATTCCCGCGTCTGCCGCCAACTTCGCCAGGCTCTTGGTCATATTCGCGATGGCAGCCTTCGTGGCGGCATATGCGATTAATTCCTTGCTTGGTTCATAGACTTGGATTGAAGCAGTATTGATGATTGCACCGCCCGGCCGCATCTTTGTCAAAGCTGCCTTGGTCAAAAAGAATGTGCCGAAGACATTCGTGCGGAAGGTATGCTCGAACTCTTCTTCAGATATCTCTTCTATCTTTTGATGAGTCATCTGAAACCCGGCATTGTTGACCACGATATCGACACTGCCGAATTCCTTCATGGCGACATCGACCAACTCCCGTGCATAACCCGGAGAGCCAATATCTCCAGGAAACGGTATAGCCTTCCTCCCGCAATTTTTGATAGCTGTGACTACATCCGCAGCGTCCGGTTCCTCCTCAGGAAGATAGGACATAACGATGTTCGCGCCTTCTTTAGCGAATGCAATTGCCACGGCGCGGCCAATTCCACTGTCCGCGCCGGTGATGATGGCTATTCGGCCTTCGAGCCTGCCGGCTCCTTGATAGCTCTTTTCGCCATGGTCGGCTTGAGGGCGCAATTCGTGCACACTGCCCGGATGGTGTTGCGATTGTTCCGGGAACGGCGGTTTGGGACCAACTTCTCGAGGATCAGGATTGCTTGGCATGGTTCACCTTTGATTTATTTCTAGGGCTGTCCGGCGCCTCCGCCCGCACCGTAAATATTGCCGGTCGTATAGCTCGCGTCGTTGGCTGCGAGCTGGACATAAATGCTGGCGAGTTCCGCTGGCTGGCCAGCCCGGCGAAGCGGATACGTTTCACCGAAGTGGATCAAATGGTCCTGGGTCGCGCCTCCGGAGACCTGTAGCGGACTCCAGATCGGACCCGGAGCCACGCCGTTCACGCGGATGCCTTTGGGGCCGAACTGCTTGGCCAGGGATTTCACAAAGTTCATCGTCGCAGCCTTGGTTTGCGCATAGTCGTACAGGTTGGCTGCGGGATCGTAAGCTTGTTCGGAGGTGGTGGCGATGATGCAGGACCCCGGCTTCAGATGTGGCAAGGCAGTCTTGATGATCCAGAATGGGGCATAGATATTGGTCTTCATCGTTGCATCGAAGGCCTCAGTCGTGAGCTGCAGCAGATCTTCACACTGTTGCTGACGGCCGGCATTTGAGACGACTACATCCAGACCGCCTAACCCGGCAAGAGCTTTGGTGACGAGTTCCTTGCAATAGCTCTCCTGACGCAGATCGCCCGGCAGCGGGATGGCTTTGCGGCCTTCTGCTTTGATGAGTTCGATCACCTCGCGCGCGTCCGGCTCTTCGGTGGGATAGTAACTGATCGCGACATCAGCGCCCTCCCGAGCATAGGCAATCGCTGCTGCACGGCCCATGCCCGAGTCGCCGCCGGTGATCAGTGCCTTGCGCCCGGCGAGGCGGCCTGAGCCCTTATAGCTGGTCTCTCCATGGTCGGGCCGAGGATTCATCTTGCTGGCAAGCCCGGGCCAAGGCTGTGATTGACCGGGATAGGGAGGCTTCGGATATTTCGTTGTAGGGTCCACGAATGGCGCTGCCGTCGCGTTCCCCGATGCTTGACCCTCCATGGGAACTGCCCGCGTAAGAGCTGCGCCCGTGATGCCCGCTCCCAGCCGGGTCACGAGAGTGCGGCGGGATAGGGAATTCTGCTCGGAACTCATATAGATGTCTCCTGTATTCACGTGAAACGTGCAACAGGAGGACGCCGAATCCACCCTGTGTAGTGATGGAGGCGGTCACCGCTTCGCGCGTTGCCTGCAAGATTCAGAGAGGTATTGCATGCGCTCAATGTAATTCGCCGAGATACCGCGCCATATCGTCCGCATCTTTCGGCGTCACTCCCAGTTCAGGCATCGCCGTGCCGGGATGAATCTGTTGTGGATGTTGAATCCAAAGCGACAGATGTTCTGGCGTGTTGGGAAGCGTGCCAGCGATGTAAGTTTGAATCCCTATCCGGTCCAGAGGGGGCCCGACCGTGGCATGGGCGCCGGGCACGCCGGGTATGGTATGGCAGGACACGCATCCGTAATACTGCATGTGATCGCGCCCGCGTTTGGCGGCGTCATCGTGCGGTGTGCGCGTGCAGCCGAGCGCTCCCAGAAGGAGAACCAGGAGTGGCATCGTACGCCTCATGCGTTCTCCTTTTCCTCAAGAACATAGCTCCCCAGGGTGCTGTGCTTCACTCGCTGGTCGGATGTGGTGAGCCACCGGGCGAACAACCAGACGCCGATAAAGATGAAGACGATGCCGGAAGGAACCCACATCAGCAGACCGCCGAGTTGCTGATCCTGCAACGGCGTGAGCTGCCACAGCGCTGTTCTGTCTGCATAAACGGGATACCAGAGCATCGTGGAAAAGGTCAGCAGAGCCCCGAGCGCGCTGCAGTGCGCCGCGGTCCCGAAGACGTAGACCACGCCGCCGCCATAACTCATGGTGGAGCGCCCGGCGCCATAGAGGGCAGACCAGAAGATAACACCCGAAACAAAAAAACTCAGATGCTGGGCGGCATGGACAAGATCGGAGTCGAGCGTCGCCTGATAGAGATACGGGATGTGCCACAGCCAGAGGGCCGCGGCATGCAATAAGAACGCTCCCACCGGCGCAAGGAGCAAACAAAAGGGCGGCATCTTCTCAAGTCTGACCACAGAAGCCCCAAATGGTTGACGAAAGGATCTCGGAAGCGCGTATAGAAACGTCACCCCGGGATGGGCGGCAGCAAAGAGGGGAGCTGCGATCAACAGGAGAACTTCGTGTTGAAGCATATGTGCGCTGAAGAGCACATCTCCTAACCGATGAAGTGGCGAAACAAGTGCGAGGGTGAGGAAGATCCATCCCGCGGCGAACGCAAGATGACGTCTCACCAGTCCGGCACAGTTGCCACGGCGGATGGCCCCCGCTGCGTACCAGAGGAAGAGAAGGAGTAAGGGAATTGTGATGGTCAACTCCCATGACCAGTTCGACGAGCGCCAAAGCGTGGCCGGTGTTGGCAAAGGCCCTTCTTCATCCCGCAGAATAGGCGGCACGGCGACGAGAGCGAGATGGCAGAGCGCGTTCATATGTCACAGATCACAGGGATGCAGGAGAAAGGTTGAAATCGTCCCGGCACAGATCAACAAAAGAAAACCAGCCATAAACCAGAGTCCCAGGCGCATCATGAAGCGACGCGTGTGCAGGAGAGACTCGGAGGCATCATCGGCGCGATCTTCGATCTTGCGTCGCGTCGAGAACGACGCCAGGCCGGCGGCCAGACAGAGCAAAGCACTAAGGGCATTGGTGAGCAGAACGAGATGGCGATTGTGGACATTGCAGTCGTAGTTGCTCACCATATATCCGACCAGCGTGTTCGCGCCGCCAGCCAGGGGAGGCAAGAGAACTCCCAGCCACAGACGAAAGTTGATACCTTCGTTCTCATCGCTTGGAAAGATGCTCACAGGGGTCGGCATCGATTCAACTCCTCAGCCAGCGTGGCGCCCAGTAAATGATGAAATAGATGGGTATCCACGTGATAACCACGAAGTACCAATAGCTGGCATTCTCTTCGGCATCCACGAAACGTTTCCCTTCGATATGCGGCGAAAAAAAGAGAACGGTCAGGACCACGCTCTCCACCCAGTCGGTGAGGAGGTGCGTGATATGGAGTCCCATGATGAGCCACACGATCGAGCCGTAAGCGCTTTGAGTCCAATCGGTGTTGAGGTGGGTCATCTCTTTGTAGCGGACCAGCAGTGTCGCGACACCGATGATGCACGCCAGCACAAGGCCAATCTGTACTGAGGAGGTATCACCCTGCCGGGCGCGGCGGCGATACCACTCGGTAGGAATCATGCTGAGAACAAAGATCGCCGTGTTGATGGTTCCCCAGAGCAGGTCGGGCGGCAACACACCCGGAGGCCATGTCGCCGAGCGCGAATGCAGGTAGAGGTACGAAGCCAGGGCGAGCGCAAAGACTCCAGCCTCGATTACCATCATGCCGAGAGTGCCCCACCAGGTGATGCTGCGCGAGGCAAAGGTGACGTCGGGGAGGGCGGAGACATCGAGAACGCGACGCGGCTTTACGAATTCTTCTGCCATATGTCTCTCTCCCTTCTGCGGGCACTTTCTTGACGGGTAGGCCAGAACCACCCAATGAGCGCGATGGCCAGCGGTATCGCTCCGATCGAGACGGCGACGGGACGAAAAATGCTTCCGATAAACAACGCCGTGGTGACGACCGCAGCCACAAAAGGCCAGATGGTCGGCTCGGGAAATTCATCGCGTCCTTCCGGTTCCGCGTCCATCAGGCGCGTTGTCAGCATCTCGCGCACATCTTCGTGAAGGCCGGCGACAATCGGCTGGTCGGGTGCAGCGTCCCAAAGCGCTTCTCGTCCATTCACCGTTGGCAGATCGAGGAAGTTGTATGGCTTCGGCGGCGAATCGGCCGCCCATTCCAACCCGCCTGCTCCCCATGGATTTGACGATGCTATCGGCCCGGTCCTGAGGCTTCGCCAGACATTGACGAGAAAGACCAGCACTCCGAGGAATAGCAGAACATACCCGCACGATTCGATCTGGTTCAGTACAGTCCATCCGGCCCCTGCCGGATAGGTGTATACGCGTCGCGGCATCCCGCGAAGCCCGAGGATATGCATTGGGAAGAAGGTGATATTGAAGCCAATGGTAAAGAGCCAGAAGCTCCATACGCCGAGCCGCTCGCTCATCATCCGTCCGGTGATCTTGGGGAACCAGTATGCGAAGGCCCCAAACATCGGAAAGACAGCGCCCCCGATCAGCACATAGTGGAAGTGCGCGACCACAAAATAAGTGTCGTGCACTTGCAGGTCCACCGGAACTGAGGCTACGAAAATGCCTGTCATGCCTCCGAGGATGAAGACGAAGAAGAAGCCGAGCACCCAAAGCATCGGAGTCCGCAAGACAACTTTCCCCGTGGCGACGGTCGCAATCCAGCAGAAGATCTGTGTTCCAGCAGGAATCGCAATCATCATGCTCGCGGCGGTAAAGAAGCTCTCGCTCATCTGCGGGATACCGGTTGCGAACATGTGATGGACCCATAGTCCAAAGGCGATGAAGCCTGTCGCAATCAGAGACAAAACCAATGCCATATAGCCGAAGACATGCCGACGCGAAAAGGTCGCAATGATCGTAGAGACAATCGCGGTACCCGGAATGAAGATGATGTAGACCTCAGGATGACCGAACCACCAGAAGAGGTGCTGATAGAGCAGCACGTCGCCACCAACAGCTGGATTGTAGAACTGCGTCGAAGCTGTCCGGTCGAGGAGCAGCATGGTGCTTGCGATCACGACGCCGGGCATGGCGAAGATGACCATGAACGCCGTTACAACCTGTCCCCAGACAAACACCGGGATGCGATTCAGGGACATTCCAGGCGCGCGGAGCTTGAAGACGGTTACGACGACCTCGACAGCAACAGCGAGAGCCGAAACTTCGGTGAATGTGATAAGTTGCGCCCACATGTCGGCGCGTTTGCCCGGTGTGTAGTCCGGGCCCGAGAGGGGAACATAGGCGAACCAGCCGCGGTCCGGCCCTGAATTCACAAAGAAGAAGGCGAATAGCGTCAGGCCGCCAAAGAGAAACAGGTAATAGCTGAAGGCATTCAACCGCGGAAATGCAATATTCCGTGTTCCCACCATCAGAGGCACGAGGTAGACACTCAATGCCTCAAACATCATCGGCACCGCGAAGAGGAACATCATCACCGTGCCGTGCATGGTGAAGACCTGGTTGTACATGTCAGGACTCATGATGTGTGCTTCGGGAAAGGCAAGCTGCAGGCGCATCGCCCCGGCGAGCAGCCCAGCCGCCAGGAAAAAAGCGAAGGCGGTCACGATGTACCGCTTTCCGATCGTAGTGTGGTGGACCGCTTTGAACCATCCCCAGACGCCGGCCGGCTCGGCCCACACGCGTGTAAGATTCTCCGCACGGCGCTCAGAAGACTCGCGCGATGCGACTTCGAGAACGAGTTGGGCTTTCTGCTCGCTCATCGCAGGCTCTCGACATACGCCACGAGGTCGTTTAGATCATTCGCGTCCATCGGGTTGGGCGGCATGCGGCATCCGGGTTTGATGCTTTGTGCGTTCGCGATCCAGCCGGTCAGATTGCCCGTGTTGTTGACCAATGTACCCGCGGCGATCATAGACCGGCTCGCAACATGCGTCAGGTCCGGACCAACGGTCGAGTTTGCCGTAGTCCCGCGAATGGTGTGACACATCATGCACGGATGCGAGAGAAACACTTCGCGTCCGTGAATTGCCTGTGGCGTCTGCGGCTCGCTGGCAGACTTGAGCTGGGCGTTATACCAGTTATTGAAGTCCTCACGCGATTGAGCCACGATGTTGAATGCCATGTGGGCGTGCTGCAGCCCGCAGAACTCCGCACACTGGCCCCGCCAGGTGCCCGGGTGATCCACCTCCACAGTCAGATCGTTCCAATAGCCGGGTAAAAGATCTTTCTTGCCGTGAATATTCGGAGCCCAGAAACTGTGGATGACATCGCGTGAGGTGCCGTGGATGTCGACGATTGTCCCCGCCGGGACGTGAATCTCATTGGCGGTGCGGACTATCCGATATGGCTGTTCTTCATTTGGGTATTCGATCTCCCACCACCACTCATGGCCATACACGTTGATCTTCAGTGCAGATGAGTTGGCGAGAACTGCAGTTCGATGACTGGTGATAAAACTCGAGATCATCATTACGAAAAGCAGAATGACGGTGACGCCGATTGCGCTGCCTACTATCCAGGTCGCCCGACGTTCTGTCTGTGGATCGACTTCGAACGGCGGCGGGATTTCACCCTTGGCATGTTGACGAAGAACGCCGAATGCAAGAACCGTCAGAACGACGACGGTCACCACGGAGGTAATCCAGAAGATCAGGAAGAGCGTGTGTTCAATGTGAAGCGCCTGAGGTCCCGCCGGATCAAGCGGTGTTTGGGGACCACGGAAGCCGGGAACGGCGCTGAGTAAAGCGATCACGGCTTTGGACCCTCGACGGGCTGCTGGTTTTCCTGTTCTGGATGTTCTTTTTCCTTGGCAGCCTCCGGCACGGAAGCAGGCATGTGATCGGAGCGCGACGGAGCAACGTCTGAGGGAAGAAGACCGCTCATGGAACGTACATAGGCTGCGATCTCCCAAACCTGATAATCGGGAATCTTGCCGGCGAAGCTGGGCATCCCATTGGGGCGTCCCTGAACAATGGTCGAATGAATCTGCTCCAGCGAACTGCCATAAATCCATTCGGCGTCCATCAGTGCCGGTCCAATGGCTCCGCCACCTTGCGCATGACATCCGACACAGTTATAGGCCTGGTAAAGTCTCTTGCCTTCGGCCACCGTATAGGCGCTCTGTTGATACGCGAGAGGCGCTCCCTG
Source organism: Edaphobacter sp. (assembly GCA_036267495.1). GTDB lineage: Bacteria > Acidobacteriota > Terriglobia > Terriglobales > Acidobacteriaceae > Edaphobacter. The sequence continues at coordinate 31,694 of DATAVY010000146.1, read as the reverse complement.
TGCTGGCCTTTGTCCGGCGGAGACCTCGTTCAATATTGTGCCGTTGGCGGGAGTGGCGCCCGCAACGCCGGGATCGAAGACACGATGTTCGCGCTTGCAGCCGGTGGAGAAGATCAGAAGCAATACGAATCCCGGCTTCCAGGAGGTGGTCACAAGGCACCCTCTTCCTTCGTCTCCAATGGAACGTGATACTCCTTCAGAATGGCCCGAATCCTGCTCTGATTCCGGCGAATCGCGCCATTCAATGCATCGGCGAGCGCACTGTCGTTGCTATGGACGGCGATGGCGATGGCAAACGAGAACGGGATACCCGCAGCATCGACAGCAGGCTTTACCGGCGAGAGGGCGAGCGGCACGCGTTGCCGGATTGCGTAATATCCAGCCAGCGGTCCCCACACGACGGAGAAACCGACGCGTTTGTCGGCCACCGCCCGTACGATCTCATCGCCACCCTGGCCGAAAGAGTCGAAGCCCACGAATTGCGCGGCGTGGCCCGACCGTATGAGCGGCAGCGATGGCGGCGAAAAGTCCTCTTCGAGAATCTGGAGACCAATCCTCTGTCGACCGATGGCGGGGTCATCAAACCGCGTCAGATGAAGCTCGTCACTTCGTCGAGTGACGAAGACGTAGCTTGAGCGATAGTACGGAATCGTCGTTCGTACATGTTTCATTCCGTCCGGAACGCCCATCAGCATGTCGCAGGCGCCCTTATTGAAACGCTCACGTAGAAATCCGCGGCGAGCTCGTGCCCACACGAAAACCACCGGGCGGTGAAGATCGTGTGCCAGAACTTCAGCAATCTGGTTATCGAACCCACTGCGGGAGGAATTGGAGAAAGGCAAGTCGTCGGGGTCGGAGCAAACGCGCAACGGCGCTTGCGCAAATGCAGCACTGCACGACAGAAGCAGAGCTGAAAAGCAAAATTTACGGAAGAGAGAAGACATACAAGGTCCCTCCTGCCGTCACCTCATTGCGAATGTTGGGAAGCGCTTTGCCCCAGCCATTGGCTGCGGTTCCATCGCGAGTATCCAGCTTTGCGGAGACGATCGAGCCGGGCCAGCCACCGATCCCCGACAGAATCGCAATGTACTGTTTCCCATCGGGACCGCGATAGCTCACCGGTTGGCCGATAATGCCCGAGTCGAGTTTAAACTGCCACAATATCTTTCCCGTCTTCGCATCCGCCGCCTTGAACCAGCCATCCATCGTTCCGAAGAAGACCAGGTCCCCAGCCGTGCTCAGGGTGCCACTCCAGATGGGATATTTGTCCTTGATGCTCCAGACAGATTTCGCGTGAATCGGGTCCCAGGCCAGCAGCTCGCCCATATTGCCGCCCGGGCCGGGATAATACTGGACGGACGCTCCCACGTAGGGTGTTCCCGCAATGTAATTTGCCTCTGTACCTTCCTCATCCATGCACATGTTCTCGTGAGGGATGTACACCAGCCCCGTGCGCGGCGAGAAAGAAGAGGGCTGCCAATCCTTCGCTCCTGGAGCCATCGGGCAGATGTCGCGAATCACCTGCCCAGTGCGCGGAGTTTTGTCGGCTACACGCTGCAGACGCCCTGTCTTGAGATCGACACCTGTCGTCGTGGTGCTTTGCACATAGGGGGTCGCGGAAATAACCTCGCCGGTCGCGCGATCGATGACGTAGATAAAACCGTTACGGTCCGGACGAACGAGAACCTTACGCGTCTGACCATTGATGGGAAGATCGAGGAGAATGTCTTCGTTGATGCCATCCCAGTCGAAGAGATCATGCGGCGACATCTGGTAAAACCAAACCGCCTCACCTGTATCCGGATCACGCGCGAACATGCCGGAAGTCCACTTATTGTCGCCGGGCCGAACCTCACTATTCCATGGCCCAGGGTTCGCTGTACCGTAATAGATGAGATTCAGCGTCGGATCGTAGGCGAGAAAGCCCCAGACTGTTCCGCCGCCCACTCGCCACGCATCGGGCGGCCAGCTCTTCACCCCAAGGTCTGTTCCTCGGTCGCTGGCATAGAAGGGCTTGAACCTCGGGCCAATCAGGACGTCTTTATCCGGCCCTGTGTTGAACGTCTTCCACGCCACCTTGCCGGAACTGGTATCCAATGCGGCCAGCCAGCCGCGCACGCCGAACTCACCGCCCGAGTCGCCAACCAACACATGATTCTTGACCACCACCGGCGCCATGGTGATCGTCTCGCCCTTCGTGATGTCGGCGAGATGTGTCCTCCACAGCAATTTGCCCGTGTCGGCATCAAGCGCCAGCGTGTAACCGTCCAGCGTATTAAAAAAGACTTTACCGCCGTCATAGACAGCTCCCCGCGTCACCAGGTCGCAGCAAGCTTCTCCTTTAGCGGCGGGCGAAGGATTCGGCTCGTACTTCCACTTCAGAGGAGCACCGGCCTTCGTAAGATCGAGCGCATACAGAATATTCGGCCAGGGAGTCGCAATATACATTGTGCCGTTAGCCACAATTGGAGCCGCCTCCTGCCCATGGTCGACACCCGTCGAAAATGTAAACGCCGGCCGCAACTGCGCTACGTCGCCCTGATTGATCTGGTCCAGCGAACTGAACCGGGTATTGGCATAGTCCTTGGTAGCGCGCAGCCACTGGCCGTCGTCTTGCTCTAATTGCCCGTCATAGGAGCGCAGAGCGCCGCCCCTCTGGGCTGGGGATTCTCCCGGATGGGTCTGGCGGCATCCCGAAACACACAACACCATCAGGCCGAGGACGATGGTCCAATTGGCGCGTGGTTTCTCTGCTGTGCGAACCCCATAAGCCATCTCTTGCCACTTCTGCAAAGGAACGTGAAACACGTCAAACCAAATCCCATAGCCGCGGCATTAGACCGCCACAGTTTTTCGAGCGCATCAAATGTTGATGGCGCGGTTTGCATCAGAGTTGCTTGTCTCTCTGCCGCGCTCAAACACGGTGCCGTGAAATTGGAGAATGCTTCTATCGCTGCTGATGTCAGAGAGCAGGCGAAACGATCAGCGTGAGCAACACCTGAACTCTTTCGGATCGCAAGAAGGCCGCTCTATCAGAGCGGCCTCCAGCTTAAGTATCTGCATGTCCGAGCGGAATCAGGCGGCCTTCTCAGCCCCTTTCTCAGCCCACGGATCGATTACGATCTTCGTGACGTTTTCTTTCTTGTCGCGCCACACCTCATACATTCGGGGAGCTTCCTCCAACGTGATGCGATGAGAGATGATGTACGTGGGATCGATCTGTCCCTTCTCGATGCGCTCCAGCAGAGGCTTCATGTAGTTGTGCATGTTGGTTTGGCCCATCTTCATCGTGATGCCTTTGCCAAACGCGGCTCCAAAGGGCACCTTGTCGAGCATTCCGCCATACACTCCGGGGATGGACAGCGTCCCACCTTTTCGGACTGCCTGGATAGCCTGCCGCAGAACTCCGGAGCGATCTGTCTCCAGCATGAGAGCCACTTTTACCGTGTCGTACAGACCCTGCAGGTCTCCCATGTGGGCCTCCAAGCCGACTGCATCAATGCAGGCGTCGGGCCCGACGCCTCCGGTAAGGTCCTTCAGTGCGGCAAGCACGCTCACGTCATCCTGCGAGTAATCCACCGTGATCGCTCCAATGGAACGCGCCAGGCCGAGCCGTTCCGGAATGCGGTCGATGGCTATCACCCGAGCGGCGCCCAGCATGAACGCACTGGCGATGCAGAACTGGCCCACTGGGCCAGCTCCCCACACAGCCACCGTATCCCCTTCCTGAATTTGCGCATTCTCCGCTGCCATGTAGCCGGTGGGGAAGACGTCAGAGAGAAAGAGGACCTTCTCATCGGAGAGGTCGTTCTCAATCTTCAGCGGCCCCACGTTTGCAAACGGAACTCGCACGTACTGTGCCTGACCGCCGGCATAGCCACCCATCATGTGCGAATAGCCGAAGAGGCCCGATCCGGAATATCCATACGCCGCTTCCATCAGATGAGCATTGGGATTGCTGTTATCGCAGGCGGCCCATATCTTCTTCCTGCAAAAAAGGCACTGGCCACACGCAATGGTAAAGGGGACGACCACGCGGTCTCCACGTTTCAGGTTGTCTACCGCGGAGCCCACCTCCTCCACGATGCCCATGAACTCATGGCCCAGAATGTCGCCCTGTTCCATGGTGGGGATGAAGCCGTCAAAGAGGTGCAGGTCGGAGCCGCAGATCGCTGTCCGCGTGACTTTGATAATTGCATCGTGCGGATTGAGCAACTGCGGGTCGTCGACAGTTTGTGTCTCTACCTTGTTCTTTCCCATCCAGCAAACAGCTTTCATGGCTACCTCGCTCCATGTTCGGTTGTTGTCTTCGCCGCCGGCGTGCCCGGAGGGGTTTGGATCTCCTCCCCGTAAAGAGAGCGCTTGGCTCCTCCCGTTGCGCCGCGCTCACCATGCGGTTGCGGTTCGATACGCGGAATTTCGCCGGTTTCGGCCAACGCCTTGAAGTGACGCAGATTCTCGACAACCGACTGCTTCGGATCACGGCCCGTGATCGTCTCCCACACGCGGGCGAGCTTGCCCATACGAAACTGCTCCAGAACCGTCACCATCGTGCCGCGTCCCGCCGGCGCAGGTTCGAAGATGACCTCGCCTGCACTCTCGGGGTCGCCGGAGATCGAACGCCACGCGATACGCTTCTCGGGTTCATCGGCAAGAATCTCGAAATCCCATTCGAGAAGATTGTCGCCAGGTTCATCCCGCATCACCCAGTGAGAGGTGTTGGGGCCGGTCTTCCGAACATCGACGATCCGCTCGTGCCAGGCCGGAGCGGCTTCCACGTCGCTCCACATCTCGTACAGCTTGCGTGGATGCGCCTGCACAATGACGCTGGTACGGATCCAGGTCTTTCCATCATGATCCGCGGGACGGGGGGCATAGTGTCCGTTCAACAGGGAAGCTGCGCCGCCTTCGCGCGGCAGCCCTTCCGCTTTGGGTGATTCTGCAAGTGCCGTCATAAGGAATCCTCAGGTTGCTTCTGCACTCTCGAGCGTTGGACTACTTTTCGTTCAGGGGCTTCGCCATCTTCTCGTGCATCGCGCCTTTGACCGCGCCGGGAACGGCGTTAGCCAGCATGCCTTCCATCTTGGTCTTGAAAGAAGCAGCATAGACATGGTCTTTGCCGGAAAACAAGGCATCGAGACCCTGTCGCGCCACATCCTCAGGCTGGCTCTCGTGCTTGCCTTCGGTGCCGGTCTGCGTATTGTCCATCCCAGCGCGATGGAAGAAGTCCGTATCCGTGGGACCAGGCTGCAGAGCGGTCACGCCGACTCCGGTATCGCGAAGCTCATACCGCAAGCTGTGGGCAAACGAGAGATCGAATGCTTTGGTTGCGGCATAGACGGCTTCGCGTGGCGCCACCATCTCGCCCGCGATCGAAGAAGTGATAAGAATCTTGCCCACGTTGAGCGCTGTCATGTGCTTTACAAGATGCTTGGCGAGATGCACAACCCCGACACAGTTAAGTTCAACCATCTTGAGCTCGGTATCCAGGTCCGTCTCTGCGAACAGCCCGCCGACGCCAATGCCTGCGTTGATGCAGGCAACATCGACAGGACGGCCAAGTTCCATCACTGCCTGCCACAACTCGCCCACGCCCTCGCGAGTCGCCAGATCCGATGGCACCGCGGTGACGGAGACTCCGAATGTTCGAAAATCATCCGCCGCGCTGTCCAGTCGCTCGCCCGCCGAACAAACGACAAGGTCATACCCCCGACTCGCCAGCTCCCGCGCAAGCCAATATCCAATTCCGCTGGATGCTCCAGTCACTAACGCCAATTTGTCTGTCATACAAACCTCGATGGTTGAATTGCAAGCTGATCGCAGACCTGTCGCTTCGGATCGGCTCGCCGAACTCCGAGTGAGGTCCAAGCACTCCCGGCAGAACAACATTGCGTGCCGTTCTCCTAGGATGCGCAAAGTGCGCTGAGTGTTACCGGCCAGGATCAGGCAACCTGGCGAACCGCAAAATCATGCTCGAAGCGCCTCACTCAGCATCGTGGCAATTTGACCGGCTGAGCTCGACCTGCGGATTTGGGCGGCTATTTCTTTCCCCATAACGTCACTTTTAACCCGCCATATACGTTGAAGGGCGTTCCTGGAGCCAGGAAAGTCGAGCTGCGAATCGGAATCTGTCCATCACCATTGCCGTACGGCGTTCCGAATGGCCGGGCAACAAAATGGTTGCCATTATCGAAGGGCGTCGTACCAAGTTGCGCGCCCGTTGCATAGTGCTTATCCAGCAGATTATTGCACTGCACAAAAAGTTGGATGCGTACGGCGATCTGGTACCGCGCTCCAAGATCTGCAATCCCGTAGCCCGCCGATTTGCCGGAACCTAAGTAGAAGACACCATCCGGCCGGTCGAGATTGTTCTCATTACCCCGTGCGAAGGACGAACCGGCCGCGAGGACGTCCATCTCGGCGGTCAACTTTGGAGACGGATGATATTGACCATAGAGTTTGAATAAATTGCGCGGCACCTGAGGAATGAAGTCGCCGGGAATGAGATGAATGTTGTCGTCGATGCCAGGCATTCCAGCCAGTGCGCTGCTGTTGGTGCTGTTGCTCGCTCCATCGACTATCTGCGAGCTTTGATACGTCGCATTCAGAAACGTGTAGTTGCCGCCCACGCTCCAACGCCGCCAGTCCTGGGCAAACTCCAATTCCAGCCCATCTCTCCTCGTCTTGCCGAAGTTCAGGAAATATCCGAAACCGGTCCGTTGTGATGCCACAAAGAGCAGGTCATCGTAGTTCTGCCCAAAAAAGGTATCGGCGTTCCAATGCAAGGAACCGGTGTCGTTGCTGCGAATGCCGGCTTCAAATGTTCGCGAGACTACCTGCTTCAGCGGTGGATCGCTCACCAGAGCATTCGGCAGGTTGCATGGCTGATCTGGATCGGCGCAGCCAAGTTCGATCGATGTCGGTGCGCGGCTGGCCTCACTGTAGTCGAAGTAAATATCGAAAAAGCGAGAGGGACGATACGTGAACCCTGCTGCAGGATTGAATCGCTGGAAGACATTCGTGCTGGTGAGATTGCCCCGGGCCGGGGAGGGAGGAAGGTAATCGAGGTTGTCCAACGAGGTGTGATTGTACCGTCCGGAGAGCGTGACCGCCCACGCTCCCCAGGTAAATGTATCGGTGGCGTAGATGCTGGGCGTACCCACAGTTCCGTGCAGGAGCACCTGGGTATCTACTGGATTCCCGTCGGAGAATGTGCTGCCGTTGAGATAGGCCGGTACCAGGGTGAAGGAGACGTTATCTGAATTCAGATATCCAAGTTGGGTGAGCTGATTATAAGTAGATGTGCCTCGATCCCATCCCGCGCCTGCCGACAACAAATTGTTCTTTGTCTTCCATGTGACTAGTCCGGAAAGGCCATAGCTGTTTTGCTTGTCCGTGGTTCGAGTGATGACGCCATTGCACTTCTCAGAGGGCTCGCCCCCCGTGTTGTTTTCGAGTACCTGCGCAATGCAACTCCAATAGGGGAAGGGTTCGGTGGCAGCGTCTCCCGTCACAGGAAAGTTTGTGTAGCCGGCGGCGGTAAGAGCGGCAACATCAGCCGCGCTCAGGTTGTAAAGGCTCTGGTCAAACGAGTCATCATTCAAATCACCATTCGAGCTGTCAGCCCGCACATAGCGATAGTAGGCGTTACCGGATAGGGCGATAGTGTTCGTGAGAGCGCGACTCACGTTGAAGGTCAGTGAAGGCGAGCGATTCAATGTCACATCAGGAATGGTGTTGACGGAGGAGTAGTCCACGTTCAGGAAACGGAAGTCGGATGTCCCGTTTCCGGTCATCCAGTTGTTCGCGTAGGCTCCACTCAGGTAGACACTCGTCTTTGCATCCGTCCATCCGATCTTCGCAAAGGACTGCCGCACTTCAGACGGAGAGTATTGTCGCCAACCGTCTTCCCGATACAGATTTCCAGCGACATAGTAGTTGAATCCATGCGGCAAAACACCGCCCACTTCCCCTTCGCCGGCTCGGCGTCCGAACTTTCCGCCTGTGATCTGCACAGAGCCGCCTGGACCAGTCAGCCCGTTTTTTGTCTCGACAGAAACAGCGCCGCCCAGTGTATTCAGTCCATAGATGGGATCAGAGCCGGGTATCAGCGCCATATCGCGGATCGCCACTTTAGGAATCAAGTCCCACGACACGATATCCCCGAACGGCTGGTTCTGACGCACTCCATCTACATAGACAGAGAGGCCTTCCGGCGTTCCCAACAGCGGCGAGGCTGTATAGCCGCGATAGTTGATATCTGGCTGGAATGGATTGCCCGCGTTCTCATTCACATAGACGCCGGTGAGACGCCTGGACATTAGATCCGCTAGGTCGAGCGCATTGCTGTCCTCCAGATTCTTGTCCGTGAGTCCTTGCACCGGGACTGGAATCTGATCGCCAGGTTGGCTGGCCTCACCAATCGGCGTGACCGAAAAAACCATGACGTTCGTCGTGGCCATCTGAATTGAGAGTGTGACCGCTCGGAATACAGGCGAAACCGATCTCACATCGACCGTCAGCACCCTGGAAGTAAAACCACGGCTCGAAATCTCCAGGTGATAGGTGCCAAATGCCAGATCGCTCAATGAGACCATGCCCGTTGCGTCCGTCTGGAAGCTGCGGCTGGTATGCGACCCGGTCAGGATGCCAGTCGCCCTCAAGGCAGCGCCGGAGGGGTCTTTCACCTGAAGCTTTATTTCGCCGCCGACCCGTGGTATCGGAGTTTGCGCGGTGGCAAACGGAAGATACAGGCAGGACAGCAACCCAAGCAGGGCGGCACGTGCTGACGACGGCATCGAATGGAGTCCTCGGATTGGTACGATTGCGGCCATCCCCCGTTTGAGGCGTATTCTTCCTTTTTCCTGAAAAACCTTATTCTTAGGATGATGTTTGTTCTGCCGACGCTTCTGTCTATTTTGGAGACTGCGCAGGTGCGGTCGCCGGGAACCGTAAGGCAACGGTCGTGATCGATTGGTAGTCGCCGAAAAGGAGAGACCGTTCCAAAGCGAACTCCCAGACGCGGCATGAAGTGCATGTCGAGAGTTCGGTATGCCGTTAGTTCAGGCCTGAATCGCCGGCATAACAGACCCAGGCGCAAGTGGCTAGAGTTTTGAGTGAGTTCCCGCGGCGTAGGCAATCGGAAAAATCCCTCATGCGTCCGGCTTTTGGTGCCATGGGTAAGAATGGCTCGAACCCGCCTCCGTAGTTCGGAGTAAGGCGTCGCGTCATCCTCGAAAAGCAGCCCGCTCAAACGTATTAGCGCAGGCAAATGACATTCCCTGCAATGTGCGTGCTCTTGAACGAATGACTCATTCAAGCGCGCGTAATTGAGCCTGCCCTCTTGGAAAACGCGTCAAGATCGCAATTCCTTTTCTATAAAAACAAATTCTTTTACCCAAGCCTTGCATGAAGGACGAGGTTATCTTCATTTGGGTTCCGGGTTAGCCTGAAAGCCTGAATATTATAGGAAGTTGAATTTTTCTTCTTGACAGCCATAAAAAACTTCCCCTATAGTTTCGGTCGCTAACAAAATCGCAAGCCTTGGGTTGAATGAAGCTTTATAGACGTATTCCCGCAAGACAGCTATTTGTCAGCGTAAATTTTTGGAGGCAGAAAATGAACAGCATATATGGCGTTCTTACTGGCCAAAACCTGCGACACGTATGTGGACGAGGCCGTCGGATTCTTTCACTTATCGGTTTTGCATTGCTTTTTGTATCCGCGTCCACAATCCACGCGCAAACCACGGCCCAATTGACAGGTACCGTGCAGGATAACTCGGGCGCTATGATTCCCGGGGCCCAGGTAACGCTGACCGATCAAGCGACCGGGATCACGCGTATCGTGCAAACCAACCGCCAGGGACTGTATACCTTTCCCTCGCTGGTGCCGGGCACCTATACGGTAAAGGTGGACGCAAAAAGTTTTCAACCCAAAGAGATTACCGGAATCGAGCTGCACGCCGGAGACGTGCGCGCTGTCCCAGAGATTGCGCTGAGCGTGGGTTCTGAGGCGACGACAGTCACGGTCGAAGCTTCTAGCGAGATGATTCCCGTGGACAATGGGGCGCGCACCAGCGTTCTGACTTCAAAAGACATCGAAAACCTGGCTCTCGTGGGCCGCGATGTGACAGAGCTGCTGAAAGTGCTGCCAGGCGCGACAACAGTCTCCGCCAGCCTTACCAACAACGCCCCGATGTACAACGATCTGAACACGAGCGTTCAGCAGAGTGCGATCGGCAGCGGCGTCAATATTAATGGCGCGGTGAATCGCGGCGGAACAGCATTGCTGGCCGACGGAGCCAACACCATCGACCCAGGCAATATGGCGGCATCGGTCTCGGTCATCAACCCGGAGATGACCGCGGAGGTCAGCGTGCAGGCGTCGAACTTCGGTGCTGAGACGCCATTTGGCCCGGTGGTTGTAAGCACTATCAGTAAATCCGGGGGCGACCGGTATCACGGCGAAGGTTACTTCGTCGCGCGCAACAGCGTGTTGAACGCCAACGACTGGCAGAGCAACCATCAGGGAACCCCTCAGGGGCCCCAGGCCTACTACTATCCCGGAGGCAACTTCGGCGGCCCGGTGCCGTTCACCCACAAGAAGCTGTTCTTCTGGGGCGGCTACGAGCGGTGGCTGCAAAATCAGGGCAACGCAAATGTTTTGACGTCCTATATCCCCACTCCGGAGATGATGGCCGGGAATTTCACCAACGATAACGCAGACAACCGGACTCTTTGCCCCAACGGATTCTATGCGGCTACATCGACCAACAAAGGCTACCAACAGGGCCCGTGGTGCAACGATCTTTCGGGAACCGTCTTCCCGGACGGCAGCAGCATCCCTGTCAACCCCGATACGGTCAACCCGAACTCCGGCCATAAGATTCCTTCGCAATTCATCGATCCGGGCGCCCAGGCGCTGGCCAAGATCTGGCCCGCGGCCAATGCGAACCCGGCGACCACGATCGGCGGCTTCAACTACTCTCAGCCCATTCCGAACATCAATAACGGATGGATCTATCGCCTCCGGGTCGACTATCAACTGGGGCCCAATACCAAGATCTACGGGTCCTACCAGCAGGCATGGAATTCGCAGTTGGCCCAAGGCAACGGCGCTCACCTGTTCTGGACGCCGGGCAATTCGATTCCCTACCCTGGCGGGGGCGAGTCCCAGGCCTTCAGGGGCAAATCCCTCGCAGGGCATTTCGTTCACAACTTCAACGCCACAACTACCAACGATTTCATGGCGGCATGGTCGTTCGGCGACTTTCCCTTCGTCCAGCCAAACCCATCGGCGGCCTACCGGACAACCCTGGGCTATCCCTATCCCAAGGTGTTTCAGACGGCCTCTCTCAACATCCCCGCTTATAGCAGTGCCGGAAGCTTCAGCTTCCCGGACTTCTCGCAGAATTCTATCTTTGACAACCCTCCAGGACAGTACGCCGTCAGGAAAGAAGCTCCCCAGTTCAGCGATACTCTGACCAAGGTCTGGGGCGCGCACACAGTGAAGATGGGCGCATTCACGCAGAACACCGACAATTTCCAGAGCACCTTCAGCACCTTTCAGGACGGATCGCTTACCATTCGCGGGGGTCAGAATCCAAATCTCATCACCGGCAACCAGCTTGGCTCAGGTAACCCCGTGGCTAACTTCACCATGGGCATCATGTCGGGTTATACCGAGCACAACTCGTCTCCCATTGGCGATACCGCCTACCAGTCGACGGCGTTTTTTGTGGCGGATAACTGGAGAGCAACCAAGCGTCTGACCCTTGAGCTTGGCGCGCGCGTGGAGCACATCGGCCACTGGTACGATCGCGATCACGTCGGCATGGCGGTCTTCTATCCCGACCGGGTATTGTCCGACTTCAACAGCGGCAAGTACGCTCCGGGATACTATTGGCACGCCATCGATGCGGGCGTTCCGCTGAGCGGCCAGCCCAACCGTTTCGCCTACTTCGACCCGCGGCTCGGCCTTTCCTACGATGTGCGCGGGAACGGCAATACCATGCTTCGCGGCGGATGGGGCGCTTACCGTTTCGTTACCCAGGTCAATGACGTCGGGGCGCAGCTGGTGACCGCGCAGCACGTCCTGAGTTTCAGTTCGCCCGGCGCGAAGACTCTGATGCTTTCGCAGCTCAACCAACTGGCCTTCGCGCCTTGCAAGTCTCCGGCTCTGACCCCGGCTCAGTGCACGAGCGGAGCGCAGAACGGCTTCGATCCGGGAGACTACGGCCAGCCGCTCACCTTTGCCTACAACCTTACGATCGACCAGAGACTGAAGTGGAATACCCTGCTCGACATCGCTTACGTGGGAAGCAGCACTAGCCAGCTTCTTAGCGCCAGCCAGGGGATTCAAAGCGGCACCTTATTCACCGCGCTCGCCGATCAGAACAAAACCCCCATCGGAGCCTTCTTCAAACCAGATCCAGTCACCGGTGTGCTGTCCACCAACCCGGAAAACCTGGGAACCAATCCCAACGGCACCGCGACCGGAACCCCAACCCACAATACGGCGGCAGATTATCATCCATTCGGCTATGCGTACGGCACCAATGCCGCGGCTATGATTCAAAGCACCTCTTACACCAACTACAACGGTCTGCAGGTGGCATGGATCAAGACGACTGGCCACCTCGGCTATAACCTGAACGCGACCTGGTCGAAGACGCTGGGGACGGGTCTGGAGGAGAACCCATTCGACATCAACCGGAACTACGGTCCGACCCAGACTGACCGGCCGATTGTCTTCAACGCCAGCTACTACTACCAGAGCGGGAGACTCCATACCTCGCAGGCATTCATCAACCAGCTGGGGGGAGGATGGACCATCTCCGGAATCTCGACCTGGCAGAGCGGCGGTTACATTCCCGTTGCGCTTGGGAATGGCGTGCCGAACTTCGGTCTCGGACTGTCCTATACCGGCGTGAGGCCGCCAACAGTCGGGACTGGCATCGGTTCTCCCACGTACTTTGGAACGGATACTGCTGTGCCGATTATGCCTGTGCTCACCTGCAACCCAAACTCCGGCCTCATCCACTACCAGCGCGTCAATGGGAACTGCTTTAGTGCGCCCGCGGTCGGAACGCAGGGCGGCAACAACATTCCCTATATGAGCACCGGAGCTTATTTCGATAACGACCTGGCGATCTACAGGTCTTTTCATGTTCCCGGTCATGAAAATCAGCAAATCCAGCTTCGGGCCAGCGCCTATAACTGGCTGAACCACCCCTTGCCGAATTTCAGCTCCGGAACGCCGACGCTCGGGTTGAATTACACCGTGGATTATGTCACGAAAAACATCACAAAGAACTACAACGTCAACACCTTCGGCGTGATGGACAGCAAAACGGGACCGGCATCGGCATCGTCGGGACCGTCCTCGCGCACCATCACACTGAACGTCAAGTATTTCTTCTAGCACCCCTCCTGAAAACGGAAGGTGAACTGATGTTCACCTTCCGTTTTTTTTCTAATGGTTCAGCAAGAGATCTCTATTGGCCGCGGTCCGGTATACAGAATTCGCCTCTACCCGCTTCTCCGGACTCAATATCTGCGGCGTGTGGCAGAGTGATACGATTTGAAGTCGACGGTGGCCATTCCATCGATTCATGGTTCTATCATGTTCGTCCCATTGAAACGCCGTGGCACACTCCTTATTTTGCTATCGATCTGCGCTGTGAGCCTTTCGGCGCAGACTCCGAACAAGGAGGCGGGACGCGAAAAGCCGCTGCAGCAGCACTACAATGATGCCCAGGAACTGCAACGGACCGGCAGAATCAACGAGGCCGCCGAAAAGTACAGAGCATTTCTAGCAGACGCCCTTGGCGAGCTGGCCGCCGGATATGGCCTGCTAAGGGATTACACGCAAGCGGCTCCGTTATTCGATGAAGCTCTGACCTTAGAACCGGATTCCCAATCCCTCCTCCTTGATTACGCGCGAACGGCATTGACTCTGGGCGATCTTCCCCATGCAACAACGTTAGCGACGGATTTCCTGCAGAAGTACCCGGGCAATCGCGAGCAGCTCGCTCAGGCGCATCAGGTGCGCGGACGAACGCTTCTGAAGATGAATCGTGATCAGGAAGCACGGAAAGAACTGGAAACAGCCGTAGCCTTGGATCCCACTTTCCCCAACGGATATGACCTCGCCGTAGCCTGCCTCGATCTCAATGACGAAAAATGCGCCGTGCGGATTTTTGACGAGATGGAGAAATCATTCGGGGACACTCCAGAGATCCACATGGCGTTCGGCCGCGCTTACGGCGACTCGGATTTCCAGATGCGAGCGGTAACGGAATTCAAGCGAGCGATCGAGGAAAACCCGCGTTTGCCCGGCGCTCACTATTTGCTCGCCGCCATTCTGCTGGCGACCGGCGCCGACGAAAGCCATGTCGCAGAGGCAGAAGCGGAGCTCAAGAAGGAGCTGGTTATTTCCCCCCGCGACTCCATCGCCTATACGGCGCTCGGGAAGATCGCCGCAACCCGCAACAACTATCCCGAGGCAGAAGCCTACCTGAAGAAGGCGATCTCCTTCGGGCCGCAAAGTCCCGATGCCTATCTGTACCTGGGCCAGCTCTATTTCGATACGAACCGTTCCGCAGAGGCGGAAACTGCTCTTCGTGAATGCATTCGTCTTACCGTGGATGTTTCGCGGAATCGATATCAGGTCCAGAAGGCGCACTTCTTTCTGGGCAGAATTCTGATGCAACAGGGGCGACAGGATGCAGCGCATGCGGAGATGGCGATCTCGCGCGAACTGGCCAACAAAACGCTGACGCAGGATAAAAGCAAGCTGGGAGGACTCCTGGACCCATCCGCCCCTCAGAACAGCCAGCTATCCGTAGAAGAAGCCGCGACAACGCCTTCCGCGGGTGCGGCGGCGATCGACCCGGCAATGACGCGCAGGGTCGAAGAATTGCGAGAGCAGATTAAATCCCCGATCGCCGACAGCTATAACAATCTGGGAGCGATCGCCGCAACCAACAGCGATTATCCGCATGCAGTGATTTACTTCGAACGGGCCGCCGCCTGGAATCCTTCGCTCGAGGGACTCGACTATAACTGGGGGCGAGCGGCGTTCGCCGGATCCTTGTTTGGGGATGCAATTATGCCGCTGTCGCGCTATCGAAAGTCGCACCCAGACGATGCCGGCGCCGCCAGCGTGCTGGCCATCAGCCAGTTCATGACGGGAAACTACTCCGGATGCATTGAGACGCTCCAGCCTCTCATCGGAAAGAGCGAGCTTGCTCCACAGGCAGAGTACGTCTATGCAGAGTCCCTGATTAAAACCGGCCGAATCGCCTCCGGGGAGGAGCGGCTGAGCGCGCTGGAAAAGTTGCATCCCGAGATTCCCGATGTGCACCGCTCTCTCGCAGAAGCGCTAAATCAGCAGGGAGAGAAACAACGTGCGCTTGAAGAACTCCGCACCGCACTTCGGCTTGGTCCAACCGATGCCGACGCGCACTTCGATCTCGGCAGGATGGAGCTCGAGAGGGGCGACACGGCGGCAGCGATTCCGGAGCTTGAAACGGCGGCGCGGCTGCTGCCGGGCAGCGAAAAATTCCACCAGTCGCTGGCCGATGCCTACACGGCAGCTCATAGAGTGGCAGACGCGCAGAGAGAGATGGAGACCTATAACCAGCTCCGGGCGCGAGTACAAGGTCAGGATTCATCGCGCCAGAATTCCGTTCCCAGGCAATGACTATTAAATCGGATGGACGAGATTTTATTGGAGTAAGGACATAACCTATGCGGATTTCGAAGCGTTTGCCTGTCATGCTGCTGTCGCTTTCCCTTGTCGCTTCCTTGGGCGTGGCCATAGCCTCGGCAGGGGCGCAGAATACCGCTGCAGCAAACGGCAAAGTAGCTCCGCCCGTTACGTTCACCGCCGAGCAGGATCATCAGAATATGATGGATCAACTTGGGATTAAGGCTCTTCGGCCCGGCCCCAGCGGAGATGAGAAAGCTCCGGACCATGCAAACTATGACGAGTCGAAGGCGAATCGCTATCCCGATCTGCCCGATCCGCTTACTTTGAACGACGGCAAGAAGGTAACCACTGCGGAAATGTGGTGGAAGCAAAGACGGCCGGAGATAGTACGCGGTTTTGAAGAGAACGTTTACGGACGGATGCCCGGCAATGTGCCGAAGGTCACTTGGTCCGTGGCAGCCAGCGAGAAGGAGATGCTCGCGTTCCATCCCGTTGTTGCGAAGCAACTCGTAGGCCGCGTCGACAATTCAGCATATCCCCTGATCAGCGTAAATATCCGCATGACATTGGTGATTCCTGCCGACGTGAAAGGCCCGGTTCCGGTCTTAATGATGTTCGGTCCCAGCAGGTTTCCCGCGCCGGTCCAGCCTTCGCCAGCGGAACTGGAGCGCATCAATGCAGCCATGAAGGCGCTGCTCGCGCAACAGGACCCGTCGCTGAAGGATGTCATAGCACAACACCCCGGCTGGGATCCGGTGCGCCCGGTCCCGTTTGAATTTCCGCAGAGGAACGCCGATGGTGACCCGCCCAGCGAATGGGAGTTGATATCGGCCGGCTGGGGATTCGCCACTCTCGATCCGCAAAGCGCGCAACCCGACAACGCGGCTGCGCTCACGCGTGGCATCATTGGCCTCGTGAACAAAGGCCAGCCGCGCAAACCGGACGACTGGGGAGCATTGCGAACGTGGGCCTGGGCCGCCGGACAAGGTCTCGATTATCTCCAGACAGATCCCAGCGTCGACGCGAAGCATGTGGGGATCGAAGGTGTCTCGCGCTATGGCAAGGCCGCTCTGGTCACCATGGCCTTCGATCAGCGTTTTGCCATGGTGCTCGTAGGTTCTTCCGGCAAGGGAGGCGCTACGCCGTTGCGCCGTAACTTCGGCGAAGCGGTGGAAAGCCTGACCGGCGGAGAATACTACTGGATGGCGGGAAATTTCCTGAAATACGGAGCATCGGATGCGAGCTTCGGAAGCATGACCCCGGGCGACATCCCCGTGGATTCCAATGAACTGATCGCCCTCTGCGCTCCGCGGCTTACCTTTATCAGCTACGGTATCCCCGAGAAAGGGGACGCCAAATGGCTCGACCAACGGGGTAGCTGGATGGCGACCGTGGCGGCAAGCCCGGTGTGGACGCTGCTGGGAACTAAAAGCCTCGGCGTCGAAGAGGATTATCACACTGCCAAAATGCCTCCCGTCAATGACGGCCTGCTCAGTGGCCAACTTGCATGGCGGCAGGACGATGGCGGCCACACCGATGCGCCGAATATGAAATATTTCATTCAATGGGTGGATCAGTTCACCGGATATTCGAAACAGAACCAGTAGAAGTCGCGCAGCGCGACGCGTTCACGCATGGGCCCGGCCTGCAGATACGGAGGGTGTCTGAAAAACTGCTTCCAATCTGTCGTAGCCCTCTGCGTTCTTCTGATTTCCGCGCAGACTTCACCCACACAGGATCTGCCGGCGGTGCGAACGCAGGGTGCGGCCTCCCAGCTCATCGTGCACGGCGAACCGCTGCTTGTGCTCGGCGGTGAGCTTGGCAACTCTTCGGCCGGGACTTCCGCAGAGGCAGATTCCATCCTGCCTCGTTTGGCTCAGCTTCACCTCAACACCGTCCTGATGCCTGTTGCCTGGGATCAGATGGAGCCTGAGGAAGGGCATTTCGATTTCTCCATCGTTGATCACTGGATCGCGATCGCTCGGCAGCAGAATCTTCATCTCGTGATCCTCTGGTTCGGGAGTTGGAAAAATGCCTTCTCGAATTATGCGCCCGAGTGGGTGCTTTCGAATACGAAGCGCTTTCCCCGTTCGATCTCAGCCGACGGCCTTCCACTCGAGATCCTTTCTCCATTTGGCGAAGAAACTGCGCGTTGCGACAGTCGCGCCTTGGCTGCCCTGATGCGTCATCTTCGCAACGAAGATGCGGCGCAGCAGACGGTTTTAATGATCCAGGTGGAAAACGAGATCGGCTATCTGGGAATCGGCGGACGCGATCGTTCGGAGGTAGCAAATAGACTCTTCCAGGAACCTGTGCCTGCACAGCTCTCCACAGCACTTGCCGCGCAGCGCAGTTCACTCAAACCTGGAGTGCCGTTCAACCCTGCAGGACATAGCTGGAAGGAGATGTTCGGACCTGCTGCGGATGAGGCGTTCATGGCATGGCACTACGGCTCGTTTGTCAATCGGGTGGCCAATGCGGCAAAGAAAGAATATGCCCTGCCAATGTATATGAACGCGCAGCTTCCCGCGCCATTCGAGCAGGCGGGAGAGTATCCCAGCGGCGGCCCCCACCCGGACTACCAGACGATCTATCGTGCAGCAGCCCCTTCTATCGATTTTTATTCCCCTGACATTTACTGGCCGGACTTCGAGCACTGGATTCAGCGCTACCAGGCGGCCGGAAATCCCATCTTCGTTCCTGAAGCACGGCTCGAACTCGCTCCCTTCAACGCCTTATACGCGTTTGGCGAAGCACGTGGGTTCGGCTTCTCTCCATTTGCCGTGGATTCTCTTTCAATGGGCCAGACTTCTGGTCAGACGGGTCTCCAATTGTCTGAGGAATACGACGCGCTAAATCGGATGAGCAGCATTATTCTGCAGGCACAACGGGAGAACAAGATCCGTGGCATGGTGCTGCATGAGACGAGCCCGAGGGCCTCGCAGACGGTCGCGCTTGGAGGATTTCTTTTTCGCGCAAGTTTGTCACGAGGCTGGCCGGCCAGAAATCTCCTAACCTCCGAGGGCGCCATGATGGTACTCGAAATCGCGCCAGACGAATTCTACATTCTGGGCAGCGGACTCACTGTTGCTTTCTCGCGTGATCCCGACGTCGACGATCGCAGAGGTGGAATCGCGAAGATCGAGCAAGTCTCTAACGTCGACGGCAAATGGATCGCAGTGCGTCAGCTGAACGGCGATCAGAGCAATCAGGGGCGGGAGCTCTCTATGGATGCTCACGACTTTCGCGTCTACAGGGTCAAGCTCTATACGTATTTCAACGGGAATTGAACTCATCGCAACGCAACTCAGAGATTTCTTTCCGCGTCGGCGTACTGACATCGATTCGACCCAGACACGCACCCATACTGTCGCCAAACGAAAGCCCGTCTAAGGTGGAGTTCATTATTTCGGGCTCTAGTCAAACCTCAAAAGCCTCAATTTCTGCATCACACTTAGCACCAGGCCCCTGAATTTTGGTGAGGAGAAAGATCATGTCATTCGGAATTTATGCAGTCGGCTATCTGATTCTGATTGCGGGCGTGGCCTATTTGGCGCATTTGATGCATATTCCACAACACTACATCCTGGCAATTGCGCTGATTATGCTTGGCATTGGTGTTGTAACCGGTGTACAGACCACGCGGCATAAAGACCCCAGCTAATCCCCGGCATCGCTTCATAATGCCGTGCCGCCGCAAGAGCCGCTAAGGGACAAGGAACTTCAGAATATCCTTTTCATCCTGGGCGCTGAGATTTGCCCGAACTCTCATATGACGAACGACTGTGCCGCTGATTGATGGAGACAGTTGTTCCGGAGCCGCGTGACATCGGCCGCAGTTCGCCTGAAATTTCCGCTGGCCCACGTCTGACACTTTCGTAGCATCGATCTTTCCCGTCGCCTTTGCGGGTGCTTTGGCGGCGGGCTTAAACGTGGTGGCGGACTGGGCCAGAAGCATTGGGCCGGCCAGTACCATCAATACCGCAGGAAGCAAGCGAATCTGAATCTCTCTTTTCATTTGGATGCGCTCTTCCAGGCGGGAAAGAGGAATCGATAGGTCACGGTCGTCTCCCAGATGTTTTCATTTCCGGTGCCCGAAAACTGTCGTGAATAACCAGCGTTGACTCTTACTTCATGAGGAAGGTGGTAGTCCAGCCCGAAGTCCGCTCTTTGCGTGCCGACGGCCGGGAGCTGATCGCCGTTGCCCGGACTGTCACGGAAGGTTTGCTGCATGCGGAATACCGGTTCCAAACGTCCCAGCCAGCTATCCGGCCCATTCCACTGCGATAGGCGATAGGCCGTTTCAACCCAGTAACCCTGTGCGTGCGGGCCATGGGCGTACTCGGAACGGATCGCCAGGGGAACGCGGTACGGCTGCCACCACAGATCCACGCCGGTCGAGTTGCCCTGCTGACCTTGAAGCAGCCGAGAGTACGAGGCGCCGATCTCGAGGCGCTTGCCCGGAAGATAGATCGAGGCCTGCCCTCCAGCCGCACGCTCTCCGGAGAACTGCTTCACGCTGCTGGCGACGGAGAAGAATCCCACATAATTGACGTGCAGGTGCGAGTTAGAAAACGCAGCCCCACGCAGCATGGCGCCTACGCTTGTGCCGTGCTGGTTTCCAATAGGGTAAATGAGCGGGGCGTCCTGAAGATTGCTGATCCAGATCGGGGTTAACCGCTCGTTATACGTACCGAAAGGGGTCAGAAAATCGCCAACCGTGACGGTAAGCTTCGGCGCCGCGATGTAGTCCAGTTGAAGATATTGAAGAATCGCGAAGAAATCTCCCTGGTAGGGACCGCTAACCCCATTTTTCGGCGCGAAGCCTTCAGCGATGTAGGCTCGTGACTCGACCAGGAGATGCTCCCCAAGCGGAATCGCGGTAACCGGTGACACGACAGGTTGCACCGTGGTGACTCCGCCGGCGGTGGTGGTCAGGAAACCCGCTCCACCGGAGATAAGAGGCGTGTCCTGGGCTTCAACATTTACGCCGCCAACAGAGTATGCAAACAGCACGAGCAAAAGACAGGTATTGATCCATCCTTGTCTCAGTCGGACTACCAAAGGCCGCGTCATTATTGGGCGCTTCACCATTGAATTCAATGTATCCGGCGTCACTGGGTCAGTTGTCACGAAGCAGTTGCCGCGATGTCACAACTTTGTAAAGGAAGTTAAATTTTTTCGAGTTTCACTATTCGCTGTTGGCCTGATCGCGGAACAGGAGTCCCGGCGCAAAGCAATGGACAAAAAAAATTGGCTTTGTGGTGGCCCGGGCAGGAGTCCAACCTGCGACCTTCGCGTTAGGAGTGCGCTGCTCTATGCAACTGAGCTACCGGGCCACTTGGTGATGAAGGAATCCGCAATCGATCCGTGAGGACGAAATGCAGGACACCATGTGTAGTGTACCGAATGCAGTGAACAGAGGACGGAATGCGCTGCTCTATTCCAACTGAGCTACCCGACCATCCAGGCAAGTGCATCGCGTGGTTTGCGGCTCCCCGATGGTAAACTTGAGAGTGGAGAGTTTATGCCAGAGATTGTGCGTCGACGTGCGGTAACGGTAAATATCGGCGGGATTCACGTAGGATCGGATGCTCCGGTTGTGGTGCAGTCGATGACGAACACCGATACGGCCGATGTCGAGAGCACCGTGCAGCAGGTTGCGGCACTGGCTCGCGCCGGCTCGGAGATGGTTCGGGTTACCGTGAACAACGACGATGCTGCGAAAGCTGTCCCATATATCGTCGAGGAGCTGGCGAAGAAGGGTTGGTCGACGCCCATTATTGGCGACTTTCACTACAACGGACATCAGCTGCTGAAGAAGTATCCCGAGACAGCAAAGGCGCTGGCGAAGTACAGGATCAATCCAGGCAATGTATCGATCGGACGGAAAGACGACGACAACTTCCGGACCATGGTTGAGGTTGCGGTGGAGCATCAGAAACCCGTTCGGATCGGAGTCAACTGGGGTTCGCTCGACCAGGCGCTGTTGACGAAGATGATGGATGAAAATTCGAAGCTGGCCAATCCCCTTCCCGCGCGCGATGTGATGATGGAGGCGATGGTGGTGTCGGCGCTGGACAATGCGGCGGCGGCAGAGCGTTATGGACTGCGGCGCGACCAGATCATTCTCTCGGCGAAGGTCTCGGGCGTCCGCGATCTGATCGACGTTTACACCGAGCTGGCGCGGCGATGCGACTATGCGCTGCACCTTGGACTGACCGAAGCCGGTATGGGGATGAAGGGTGTTGTCGCTTCGACCGCTGGTCTTGCTCCTCTATTGCTTGCGGGCATCGGCGACACGATCCGCGTGAGTTTGACTCCAACACCCGGTGGGGACCGGAGCGAAGAGGTGCGTTGCGGACAGCAGGTCCTGCAGTCGCTCGGGATTCGCAGCTTCATGCCGCAGGTGACGAGCTGCCCCGGTTGCGGCCGGACAACCTCGACCTACTTCCAGGAGCTGGCAGAGCGGATCCAGAGCTATCTGGTGGCCTCGATGCCGGAGTGGAAGAAGATTTATCCCGGCGTCGAAGAGTTGAAACTGGCGGTGATGGGCTGCGTCGTTAACGGGCCGGGGGAATCGAAGCATGCCAACATCGGCATCTCGCTTCCGGGAACGTTTGAGGAACCGAAGGCGCCGGTGTACGTCGATGGCCAACTGTTCACCACGTTGAAGGGCGACCGCATCGTCGAGGAGTTTCAGGTGATTCTCGATAAGTATGTCGAGGGCCGTTATTCCAAGGTGCTGGTCGAGGCCTGATCAAATTTCAGCGCCATAGCCCATCCTGGCTGATTTGAGCCCTGCGGAATGACAAGTCAGGTATAGGCCAGATCTGGATCCAACTGTAACCCCCGGGCGGGTTGTGCATTCTGAAACCATTGACACCGCTGATAAACTTAACTCATTGGAAATTCGAGCCCGGCCTCAAGCCGGGCTCTTCCACTCAGAGGCCGTGCGCCGGTCGAAGTCCAGACCTAAAGTCTCTGTTTCTGAGACTTTGCGTACTTTTTGACGGGAGGGGAGAGCACGACATGCATCACGGCAACCCACACCATCGAGGCTCGGTCCGCGCCCCAAATCGTCGCCTCCAACTCGCTCTCGCAACCCTCACCACACTTTATTTATCCACAGCCGCAGCGCCACACGCCCATTCTCAGGTCCAGCTCAACTCAACCCTCATGAAGTACGCCTGCGGTCCGGCGACCGGAGTCCCCGGCGAGCAAGCTCGCCGGGATGAAAAGCCCATGCCCGCCACCATCTCGCCCGCCTCCCGTTTCACCGGCTCAACCGCCGGTTTCGATCTCCTTCCCTCCCCTGCCGTCGACGGCAAATCCTGCAGCAGCGACCAGCCCTTCTTCTTCTCCGTCCCCCTCCCCGAGGGCAGCTACCGCGTCACCGTAGTCCTCGGCGGCCCCAGGGCCGCCGTCACCACCGTCCGCGCCGAAGGCCGCCGCCTCATGCTCGAAAAGATCCCTACTTCGCCCAACGCCTCCGTCACCAAAATCTTCGACACTAATATCCGCTATCCCGAAATCAGCGGCCAGCCAGACGGCGACCCCAACAGCAAAGTCCGTCTCAAACCCCGCGAGCTCGGCATCCTCGACTGGGACCACAAGCTCACCCTTGAGTTCAACGGCGACCACCCCAGCGTTCGCTCCATCGACATCGAGCCCATCCCCAACGAACCCGTCCTCTATCTCGCCGGCGACTCCACCGTCGTCGACCAGTACTTCGAACCCTGGGCCGCCTGGGGACAGATGCTTCCCCGCTTCTTCCTTCCCGGCATCGTCATCGCCAACCACGCCGAATCCGGCGAGACCACCCGCAGCTTCATCGGCGAACATCGCCTCGCCAAAATCATGACCACCATGAAGCCCGGCGACTACCTCTTCCTTCAATTCGCCCACAACGACATGAAACCAGGCGCAGTCCCCATCGACGAATACAAGAAAATGCTCGCCGTCTACATCGCCCAGACCCGCGCCAAAGGCGCAACCCCCGTCCTCGTCACTCCGATGAACCGCCGCACCTTCAACGACGCCGGCCACATCACCAACTCCTTCGGCCCCTACCCTGACGCGGTCCGCGAAGTCGCCTCCGAACAGAAAGTCGCGCTCATCGATCTCAATGCCATGAGCAAAACTCTCTTCGAAGCCATGGGTCCCCAGGTCACCCTCAAGGCTTTCATGCACTACCCCGCCAACTCTTTCCCTGGCCAGACCGCCGCCATCAGCGACGACACCCACTTCAACAGCTACGGCGCCTACGAGTTGGCCCGATGCGTCGTCCACGGCATCCGCGAAGCCAATCTCCCGCTCACAAAGTTTCTCGACTCAAACATCCCCGACTTCAACCCTGTCCACCCCGACTCCCAACCCGGCTTCAATCTGCCCCTCACCCCCATCCTTCTCAAAACCGATCCAACCAAAGTAGGCCAGACCTAAAAAAAATTAAGGAAAGTCACTCTCGAAAAACTCACGGCTCCGCCAGCAAAGCCTCCACATCCGTCCTGAAATCCCGCTCGCGAACCGCACCCACATAACTCTTCGCCACTCTCCCCTGCTTATCTACCAGGATGGTCGTCGGCACACCCTCCAATCCAAACTCCATCTGCGACATCCTCTCCGGCATCACTATTGGATACGGCACATGGAACTCCTCCACAAACCTCCGCACCTTCACCGGCCCATCCGCATCCAGCGCAACCCCGACAACCGCCAGACCCTTCACCTCCTGCGACAACCGGATCAGCCCCGGCGTCTCTTCCCAGCAAGGCCCGCACCACGTCGCCCAGTAGTTCACCAGCACCACCTGCCCGCGATGCTCCCTCATCCTCCACGTGGCGCCATCCAGCTGCGTCATCGCCAGCTCCGGCATCACCCGCCGCTCACTCACCGGCGCGATCCCACCCGACTGCCGCGTCCCAAAGTGCCACGCCCACGCCACAACACCCACCCCCACCACCACCGCTACATACCGAACCCACCCCCGCTCCGCCCAATGCATCGCAAACTCCCCCTGCCAGCCTACCCTTTTCTTATTCCCTCCATCCTAGGTACAGTGTGTAGAGTCGTATCAGATTAAGAACGAGGACGAGCGATTCCTACCTCCGGCCGCACTGCTCTCTACAAAGCAACAGCTCTCCTCGGTCTGCTCCTGGCGGCGACTCCCGCCGTCCCCTACTCTGTTCAGACCCATCAGGAACTCATCGATCTTGCCTGGAAGCAATCCATCCGCCCCATTCTCCTCAAGCACTACCCCACCCTCACCGAGGCCCAGCTCCAGGAAGCCCACGGCTATGCCTATGGCGGCTGCGCCATTCAGGACTTCGGCTACTACCCCTTCGGCAACAAGTTCTTCTCCGATCTCACCCACTATGTCCGCTCCGGCGACTTCGTCCTCTCTCTTCTCCACAACGCACAAACTCCCGACGAGCTCGCCTTCGCCGTCGGCTCTCTTTCTCACTACATAGGCGATGCCATTGGCCACAGCGCCGCTATCAATCTTTCCGTGCCCATCGAGTTCCCCAAGCTGCAGAAACAATATGGGCCAAGCGTCAACTATGCTCAGGACACCCACGCCCACGTCCAGACCGAGTTCGCCTTCGACATCAACCAACTCAGTAAACTCCGCTTCGCCCCCGCCGCCTACACCAAGTTCGTCGGTCTCGAGGTTCCGCTTCCGCTGCTTCGCAAAGCCTTCTTCGAAACATACGGACTCAAGCTGCCCGATATCATTGGCACCAAACAGACCTCCATCCGCGTCTACCGTTACGCTGTCCGCCGTTTCCTTCCCAACATCGCCCGCGCCGAAACCATCCTCCACAAAAAGAACTTTCCCGCCGACGTTCCCAGTCCCGATCTCGACGTCTTCACCAAAGACCTCATCCAGGCATCCACTGACAACAACTGGGAGGCCTATCGTAAAAAACCCGGCATCCGCAGTCACCTCTATGCCGGCTTCCTGTTCATTCTTCCCAAAATCGGTACTCTCAAACTTCTCGCCATCAAAGGCCCAAACGAGCACACCGAAGACCTCTACATCAAGAGCGTTAACCGTTCCATCGCCGGTCTTCGTCGCGTCCTCACCAACTTCGACACGATCGACCGCTTCATCTCCAACCGCGACCTCGACACCGGACTCATCGTCAAACCTGGAGGCTATCCTCTCACCGACACCACCTACGCCACGCTGCTGGCCATGATCACCCAGCACCCCGGCAATGTCATTCCGATCCAGCTCAAACACGATCTCACTGCGTACTATGCCGATCCGCAGGCTCCAATCATCACCAAAAAAAATCCGCGAAAATGGGCCCAGGTCCAGGCCAATCTCAAAACCCTCGATACCATGAAAACCATCGGCGAACTCGACCCAGTCCCCGATGGCATCCTCGATGACAACTGATCCCCCATGACTCATCGTTGCATCCAACGATTCAAGTTCCTCAAAATTCCCGAGAGGATATCCAGAAGATGCCAGGAGAAGCGATGAAAATTGTTCGCAGCTTTCAATTCACCCCCAGGCTCGCAATCATCGCGCCAGTTCTCTTCACCTTGGGCCTTACGCTCGGTTGCAACACTGGAAAATCCGCCCCCACTCCCGCCAACTTCACCCAGGCCATCAACAACCATTTTCTCGACCATACCGATTGCCTGTTCTCCGACATCCGATTTCCCTTCGAGACCGCCGAGCCTGTGAAGACAAAACAGATGGACTCCCTCGCTAAGGCGCTCCTCCTCGACAAATCCTACGAAGCAAGCGTCCACGTCAGCCGCTACACTGTCACCCCCGCCGGTGCCCGCTTCGCTCCCCATTTCTGCTATGGCCATCGCGAGGTCACCAGCATCGACAGCTTCACTCCTCTCGCCGTCAATGAAGGCTTCAAAGAGACCACCGTAACCTACAGCTACACCATGAAAGAGGTTCCCGTCTGGGCAATCAGCCCCGATGTGCAAACCGCCTTTCCAGACATGGCCCACGCCACTAGCAGTCAGCTCACCGCCAAAGCCACCCTCGCCCAGACCGCTGCAGGCTGGCAGGTCCCCGATTAGCCCTCCTCTATCAAGCAATCGTTCTACGCTGTCGCTCCAATCCGCTACAAACCCAACCCTCCCATCTGACCTACAATCAAACCAGATGGATCTGGCCGCCAAATCCGAGCTTCTCCAAACCACCCTCCGCAACCTCGGCAGCGTTCTGGTCGCCTACTCCGGCGGCACCGACTCCGCCTATCTCGCATACTCCGCCCACCATGCCCTGGGCGAAAAAATGCTCGCTATCATCGCCGACTCCGCCTCACTCCCCCGCGCCGAGCTAGCCGCCGCTCTCGCCTTCGCCGCCCGGCACAACATTCCCACCCAGATCCTCCATACCGACGAACTCGACAACCCTGACTATCAGCGCAACGACGCCCGCCGCTGCTTCCACTGCAAAGACGAGCTCTTTACCCAAATGGAGCAAGCCCGCACCGAAAGAGGCTTCGCTCACATCGCCTACGGCCGTAATCTCGACGATGACGGCGACTTCCGCCCCGGCCAACAGGCCGCCGCCAATCACCACGCCGTCGCCCCGCTCGTTACCGCGCAACTCACCAAATCCGAGATCCGTCAGCTTGCCCGCGAGGCCAACCTCTCCCTCGCCGACAAACCCGCCTCCGCCTGCCTCGCCTCGCGCATCGAGTACGGCCGCCCCGTTACCCGCGAAAATCTTTCGCAGATCGAACAGGCCGAAGCCGCACTCCACGCTCTCGGCTTCCCGCAAGTCCGCGTCCGTCACCACGGCGACCTCGCCCGCGTCGAGATTGCCCGCGAAGATCTGCCGCGCGCCCTCTCCCTGCCAGTCCTCGAAACGATTACCGCCGCCATCAAGCCCCTCGGCTTTCTCTACGTCACCCTCGACACCCAGGGCTATCGCTCCGGCTCCATGAACGACGCCATCCTCGCCGCGTCCGCTATTCGCCAAGCGAGGTAGACAAGTTCATCCCCTCCGAAAGTGAAACAATAACCTCATGCGCATCGCCTACCTCGACTGCTTCGCCGGCATCAGCGGCGACATGTTCCTCGGAGCTCTCATCGACGCAGGAGTCGATCCCCAGATCCTTCACCAGACAATAGCCGCACTCGAACTCAATGCGACCATCAAAATCGAAAAGGTCGACCGCAGCGGAATCTCCTCCACCAAAGTTCACGTCTACGAAGGCGATCATCCCGCGGAAAACAATCACACGCATCACGACCATCACCACAACGACACTCACGATCACCCCCACACTCACGAGCAGGAGCACAAACACACCCACGGCCGCTCACTCACCGTCATCCGCAACCTGATCGACTCAGCCTCACTCGTCGATCCCATCAAACAAACCGCCATCCACACCTTCGAGCTCCTCGGCGCCTCCGAAGCCAAAATCCACAACGTCCCCATCGAAAGAATTCACTTTCACGAAGTCGGCGCAGTCGACGCCATTGTCGACATCGTGGCTGCCTGCGCCGGTATCCACGCACTCAAAATCGATCGCTGGCATTGTTCGCCTCTCAACGTCGGCGGCGGCATGGTCGACTGTGCCCACGGACGCTTCCCCGTTCCCGCGCCCGCCACCGCAGACCTCCTCCGCGGCTTCCCCACCTACTCCGCCCACATGGAAAAAGAACTCGTCACGCCCACCGGTGCCGCCCTCATCCGCGCTCTCGCTCCGACCTTCGGGCCACAGCCCGCCATGCGGGTTCAGCAAATCGGCTATGGCGCCGGCACGCGCAACCCCAAAGAATTCCCCAACGTCCTCCGCCTCTCGCTCGGTGACACCGCCGGCGTCACCCACGCAGCGGTCGCCGTTCTCGAAACTGCAATCGACGATCTCTCCCCGCAGATCCTCGCCTACGTCACCGAACGCGCTTTCGCCCTCGGCGCACTCGACGTCATGTCCACCGCAGTCCAGATGAAGAAAGGCCGCCTCGGCACCCTCCTCACCATTCTCTCCGACGACGCTCACGTCCCCGCTCTCGAAGAACTCCTCCTCCGCGAAACCAGCACCCTCGGCGTTCGCATCCATCACGAGCGCCGCTCCTGCCTCGACCGCACCCACACCACCGTCACCACGCCCTACGGCGACATCCGCATCAAGATCGGCTCCCGCAACAACGAAACCTACAACGCCGCCCCCGAGTTCGAAGATTGCCGCGCCGCCGCCGCCAAACACAACGTCCCCATCAAGCAAATCCAGCAGGCCGCCATCGCAGCGTACCACCGCTAACCCAACGCGCGGATCTGCTTTTGCTCTTGCCGTTACCTTCTGGTTGCTCTTGCCGTTGCCTCCTTGTTGTCATCCCGTTAGGGATCTGCTTTTGTCTTGCCGCTGCCTTCTTCTTGCTCTTGCCGTTGCCTTTTTGTTGTCATCCCGTTAGGGATTTGTTTTTGTTGTCTTTTGCCTTCGCCTTTGCTTTTTAGTTGTCATCCTTCGCCGAAGGCGGAGGATCTGCTGTTGCTCTTATTCCCATCTTTGCCCGCTCCCACCGAAGCCTGAACAACTCGAATCCAGAAAATCCGTTTCACGCCTCCAATCACCCCCAACTCCCGCATCTAATCCCTCATCAGAGGAGCCCCATGGAGCGCCGAGACTTTCTCAAATCCGCCACCGCCGCCGGAATCGCATCGACTCTTCCCGGCACAAAGACCCAATCGAACGCTCCCGCCAAACGCCCCGAATCCCCCAACATGATCTATCGCGAGCTCGGCGCCACCGGCGAGCGCGTCTCCGCCATCGGCATGGGCGGCTATCATCTCGGCAAGCAGGCCGACGCCAACGAAAGCATCAACCTCATCCACGCCGGCGTCGACCGCGGCATCACCTTCCTCGACAACTGCTGGGACTACAACGACGGCATCTCCGAAGCCCGCATGGGACAGGCCCTCCGCAATGGCTACCGCGAAAAAGTCTTCCTCATGACCAAACTCGATGGCCGCACCGCCAGGGAGTACAACAAGCAGTTGGAAGAATCCTTAAGCCGTCTCCGCACCGACACCATCGACCTCGTCCAGTTCCACGAAGTCATCCGCATGGAAGACCCCGACCGCATCTTCGCCCCCGGCGGAGCCATCGAAGCCGCCATCGCCGCGAAACAAGCCGGCAAAATCCGCTACATCGGCTTCACCGGACACAAAGATCCCGCCGTCCATCTCCGCATGCTCGAAACCGCGCAGAAACACAGCTTCCACTTCGACACCGTGCAAATGCCCATCAACGTCATGGACGCGCACTTCCGCTCCTTCACCAAAGAGGTCATGCCCGTCGCTCTCAAACAAGGCATAGGAATCCTCGCCATGAAGACCTTCGGCGATCACTTCATCCTCAACAGCAACACCGTCCAACCCATCGAAGCACTCCACTACGGCCTCACCCAGCCCGTCTCCGTCATTATCACCGGCATCGACAACATGCAGGTCCTCGATCAGGCCTTCGAAGCCGCGCGCACCTTCAAGCCCCTCGATCAAGCTCAAATCGATTCCCTGCTAACCCGCACCGCAACCGCCGCCAGCGAAGGCAAGTTCGAGCTCTTCAAAACCACCACCCACTTCGACAGCACCGCAGCAAATCCAAAGTGGTTAGGATAGAGACAGCCCGAAGAGAAACAGGGAGCAGTCACAAATCCGGGTGCCCCATATCTCGATTTTGAGATGCGGGCCTTTGCGAAGCGAACCGCACTCCTAACCTGATCCGAAACCTTCAAGTGATGAACAAACCTACCCTCCTCGAACTCCTCGCCCAGGTCCAATCCGGAGCCCTCACCCCCGCCGCCGCCACCGAGCGTCTCGCCAACCTCCCCTACGAAGACCTCGGCCACGCACGCATCGACCATCACCGTTCCCTCCGCACCGGCCTCCCCGAAGTCATCTACGCACAAAATAAATCCCCTCATCAAACAGCCGAGATTTTCACTCGCATGGCCGCCTCCGGCATCGACGTCCTCGCCACCCGCGCCGCTGCCGCCACCGCCGAAGCCGTCCTCACCGCCGTTCCCGCAGCCATCTATCACGCGCACGCCCGAGCCATCACCCTCAAACAAACCCCGCACGCCGAACCAAAAGGCAACATCGCCATTCTCACCGCCGGCACCAGCGACCAGCCCGCCGCCGAAGAAGCCGCCATCACCGCCGAGCTCTTCAACGCCCACGTCACTCGCCTCTACGACATCGGCGTCGCCGGCCTCCACCGCCTTCTCGACGTCCGCGATCAACTCGCCTCCGCCGACGTCATCATCGTCTGCGCCGGCATGGAAGGCGCACTCCCGTCGGTCGTCGGAGGCCTGGTCGGCGTCCCCGTCATCGCCGTCCCCACCTCGGTTGGCTACGGCGCCAGCTTCGATGGCGCCGCCGCACTCCTGGGAATGCTCAACTCCTGCTCTCCCAACGTCACCGTAGTCAATATAGATAACGGCTTCGGCGCAGCCTACACCGCCGTACTGATCGCACGCTCTTCCGTCTCGCGCTCCTGAGGCTCCCAACCCACGGCCACAGGCGCCGAATCCAGAACGGCACAGCGCGCCACCGTGGAATCGCAGACGGCATTGCGACACGAATAGAGAAAATCGTCTCTTTCCTTTTGCCTGCTCCTTTCTTTCTCATTCCCAGGGCAAGAGAGTCCATGAAGGTCTTCCGCAGCGCATCGGGTCCCATTGCAGGGAAATCGCTTCCCTCTGCTTCTGCTTGGTCTTTATCTGTCATTCCGCAGCGCAAACGGAGTCCATTACAGGGAATCGTTTGCTTCTGCTTTATTTGTCATTCCGCAGCGCAGCGGAGGAATCTGCTGTTGTCTTGCCTTTGCCCTGCACTTTTTCTCCTCGCCATCGCTGAGTGAATCCTCTTCCCCCCACTATGACTTACAAATATTTTTCGCGTTTTCAGCCCAAAAATCGCATGTCAAGTCCCAAAACCACCTAACCCTCACAAACAGAACAAGTTCGAGTTGGCATTTTAG